>CAVBPX010000048.1:0-18765 GCA_963597395.1 Eggerthellaceae bacterium
AGCGCGAAGCGTCGCAACCAAATTTTTGAAAATGAATTTTTAGAGGTGACCAAAAATTAATTTTCTTCGAGGCGGACGAGAACGGCCTGGGCGTGATGGTAGAAACCTTCCGTGGTCGCCATTTCCGCTATCATCTTCGCCTGCTTCACGATGGTCTTTTCCGCATAGTTGATGATGCTCGTACGCTTGACAAAATCATAAACGCCAAGCGGGCTCGAAAAGCGGGCCGTGCCGTTTGTCGGAAGGACGTGATCCGGGCCCGCGATATAGTCGCCCACCGGTTCGCTCGACCACGGTCCAATGAAGATGGCACCCGCGTTGACAATCCGGTGCGAAAGTTCCTCCGCATCCTCGGTCATCACTTCCAGATGTTCCGGTGCGATGCGGTTTGCTATTTCGACGCCCTCGTCCCAGTTTTCCACGACGAGGATTCGGCCGAAATTCGCGAGAACTTTTTCGAGCAGCTTGCGCTTGGGAGACTTTTGCACTTTTTGATCGACAAGCTTCGAAACCTTGTTCGCCATTTCCGCGCTGTCGGTAATGCAAATGGACGCTTCGAATCCGGAGCCGTGTTCCGCCTGGCTCAAAAGGTCTTCGGCGACGTATTCGGGGCTTGACGAGGCATCCGCCAGAACAAGAATTTCGGACGGTCCCGCAATCATGTCGATATCGACCGTTCCAAAGACCTCGCGCTTGGCAATGGCCGCAAAAACGTTCCCCGGTCCGACAATCTTATCGACCGGAGGGATTTCCTTTGTGCCGTAGGCGAGAAGCGCTATCGCCTGCGCACCGCCGATGTGATAGACTTCCTTGATTCCCAGTTCGCGGAGCACGTAGGCGACGGCCGGAGCGATTCCGCCCTTTGCCGGAGTCGTCACCACGATTTGTTCGACGCCCGCGACAATTGCAGGCACCGCATTCATGATGACCGTGCTGGGATAAACGGCGGCTCCGCCCGGAACGTAAAGCCCGACGCGGTGCATGGGGCGCACGCGCTGACCGAGAATTTCGCCGTCCTTGCCCTTGAACGCAAAGCTCCCGATGGAGTGCAGCTCGTGACGGTGAAAGCGGATGGAGTTTCGAATGGCGTGATGCAAGGCCTTTGCAAGCGGCGTAGAAACCTGCCTAGCGAGATCGTTCAAAGTTTTTTCACTGACGCGCAAGTCGTTCTTTTCGAGACCGTCGAACTTTTTCGCATATTCCACGGCCTTCGGAAGCCCGCCCTTCCGAACATCGTTCATGATCTTCAGAACCTTTGCGTGAATTTCCTCGGACGGAGCCACCGCCCGGGCGCAAATGCGATCGACTTCCTTTGAATTTTTTGCAACCTTGATAATCTTCATTCGACTACTTTTCTCCTTGCTTCAAGGATTCCTTATAAATTTTGTAAGAGAGGCCGTCAATCAGCGCAAGCCAGGACGCCTCGATAATGTTTGTGGAAACTCCGGCGACGTGCCAGGAATCCCTTTCGTCCCCGAAAGTCGTCCAGACGCGGACATGCGCATCGGACCCGACTGTCGAGCCCAAAACGCGCACCTTGAAATCGTCCAAACGAACGTTTTTCATGTAGGGGAAGTAAGGCACCAGGGCCTTTCGGAGTGCGGCGTCGAGAGCGTTCACCGGGCCGTCGCCTTCCGCCACCTGATGGCTGATTTCGCCGTTCACGTGAAGCTTGACCGAAGCCTGCGAAACGCTCGCTCCCTGTTCCGTCCGGTCTTCGATGAGACGGTAATTATCGACGGAAAACGGAAGCGCAAAAACTCCGAGAGAGCGGCAAACGAGCATTTCGAAACTCGCCTCGGCGCTGTCGAAGTGCCAGCCCGCATTTTCGCGTTCCTTGATGCGGCGCAAAAGTTCCTGCACCTTCGGATCCTTCTTGTCTATCTCGACATGGAGAAGTTCCTTGATCTTTTCGACGACGAGAGAGCCTCCCGCCTGGTCGCTTGTCACAAAGACGCGGTTGTTTCCGACCGAATGCGGGTCGATGTGTTCGAAACTCCGCGAAACCTTCATGACGCCGTCGATGTGGGCGCCTCCCTTGTGCGCAAAGGCGGCATCCCCGACATAGGGAGCCTTGATATCGCTCGGGATATTTACAATCTGGTCGAGGGCAAGACTTACGCGGCGCAGGTCCTTCATGTTTTCCGCGCACGCGATGTTCTTTTTCATCTTGAACACGAGGTCCGCGGCAATGGTCGTGAGGTCCGCGTTTCCGCAGCGTTCTCCGTAACCGTTCAGGACGCCCTGCACCATCGAGACTCCGGCCTGGACGGAGACAAGGGAATTCGACACGGCAAGTCCGCTGTCGTTGTGTGCGTGGATTCCGAGCGGAACATGAATTTTCGATTGCACGTCGCGGAGAATTTCGCCGAGTTCCCACGGCATCGTTCCGCCGTTCGTATCGCAAAGCGTAATAAAGTCCGCATGTCCGAGGGCCGCGGCCTTGAGCGTCTCGATGGCGTATCCCGGATTTGCCTTGTAGCCGTCAAAAAAATGCTCCGCGTCGTAGATGACCTCGTCGGAGGATTCCTTGAGAAACCGGACGGAAGATTCGATCATGTCCAGGTTTTCTTCGAGCGTCGTGCGGATGACGTCCGTCACGTGCAAGTCCCAGCTTTTTCCGAAAATGGTCTTGACACGGGCGCCGCTTTCGACAAGGGCCTTTAACAGCGGATCGTTTTCCGCAAGAATGCCCGGACGACGCGTACTTCCGAAGGCGCACACCTTTGCATGCGAAAGATGCATTTCGCCGATTCGCCGAAAAAATTCCACATCCGTCGGATTCGAAGGATTCGGCCAGCCGCCCTCGATGTAGTCGAAGCCGAACGAGTCGAGAAGTTTCGCTATCTGCAACTTGTCCGCCAGGGAAAGCGATATTTTGCGATCCTGGTTTCCGTCGCGGAGAGTCGTATCGTAAAGAAAGACGTCAGGCATAAGTGCCTCAAATTTAATAAATGTTTGCCCGGACTACGAAGGACGCGCAAGCATTCCCGTCCGAACATCCTGCACGGTCCGCCGGTCGGTTAAAAGTTCGAGAACGGCAAATCCGAATTCCTCGGCGCTGCCTGGGCCGCGGCTTGTGACGACCCGGTTATCGACGACGACCCGGTCCGCGGAATACGCCTTGCAGTGAAGGATCAAATCCTTTTCCGTCGAAGGGTAGCTCGTGATGCGCCTGTCGTGAAGGATTCCGGCCCGCGCAAGGACCATCGGACCCGCGCAGATGGAGAAGACCCACTTCCCCGCCGCGGCAAAGTCCCGAACGATTTCGAGAACGGGTTCCGATGACTTGAGATTTTCCACGCCGCGGCTTCCGCCCGGAATGAACACGCCGTCAAAATCCGAAGGGGAAAGCTCGGACAAAAGGGCGTCCGCCCGCACGGAAAGCCCGTGAGCGCCTTCCACAAAGGCATCCTCGTGAATGCTTGCAAGCGTTGCGCTGATTCCGCCGCGCGAAAGAATATCGAACGGAATGACGGCTTCCATCTCCTCGAATCCGTCGGCGAGCAAAAAAAGAATGCGGTTTTTCATCGAAATCTCCTTGTTTTTCCCTACGAATATACCAAATTCTTTCTAATTTTTCCGCGGACGCCAGATGGCCGCTCCCGCTTTTTTGCGGGGGAGGAAAGTCCGGGCACCGCAAGGCAGGATGCTGGATAACGTCCAGGCGTAGCGATACGACGGATAGCGCAGCAGAAAGGATACCGCCCGCCGCAAGGCGGGTAAGGGTGAAACGGCGAGGCAAGAGCTCACCGCGGTCCTGGCGACAGGGCCGGCACGGCAAACCCCATCCGGTGCAAGACCAAGCAGAATTCCGCGCTTCGGCGCACGGGCCGCCTGTCCGGACGGAATTCGGGTAGGTCGCTCGAGACGGTCAGTAATGGCCAGTCCAGATAGATGGTCATCACGGGCCTTTGGCCCGTACAGAACCCGGCTTACAGGCGTCCACCTTGAGAGCCTCTTCAAACACGAAGAGGCTCTCTCCTTTTAAACTTCGCACCTAGCCGACCACGCGGCCGCCCCACTCCGCGGAATGGGAACGTTCGTGTTCGAGCGTCCTTTCGAAATCCGCGAGCGGTTCGCAGTTCCTTTCGACGGCGAGCTGCACGCCGTGCAAACGGTTCAGGCACTCGATTTTGTCGCGGACGCCGAGCCTAGCCCGTTCGACGGCATCGGAAAGAATGCGGATGGATTCGTCGTAAATTTTGCACGGGACGGGAAACGGGTGACCGTCCTTTCCACCGTGTGCAAAGGAATACCGGGCAGGGTCCGTAAAGCGGGACGGTGTTCCGCAAATCACTTCGCTCACAAGCGTCAGGGATTCAAGTGTACGCGGACCGAGGCCCGGTGTAAGCAGCAGGCTTTCGAAGTTCGACGGATTCGATTCGTAGGCCGTGGCGAGGACGCTCCCGAGGCGTTTCAAATCAACGTCCTCAGAGCGAACATCATGGTGCGCGGGCATTCGACAGTCCCTCCCCGAAGAAAGGACAATCGGCTCGGGCGAAGGCAAAAACAGGTCGAGCTGTTCCGGAACGACAATCGAGGATTTGGGCCGGACGACCGAAGAAATTTCACGCATGACGCGGGAAGGTTCCTCATGCGAAAGTTCGAGAATGGAGCTTCGCGTTCTGTTCGCATCCTTGGCCGTCAGGTTCAAAATGCTTCCGCGATTTTCGCCGATGACGGCCGTGTGAGGCTCCTCCACAAACGACTTGAGACCGAGTGAGCACCAGTGATACCTCCTTGCGGATTTTGCAAGCGGATTCATTCCCTGTTGCACCACGCACCAGTCGCCGTCATCCGTGAGAACAAAGTTGTGCTGGTAAAGCTGAAAACCGTCCTGCACCGCCGTGTTATCGACCTTTGCGCAAAGCCTGCTCGACTGCACGAGTGCGTTTCCGTCGAGGCCCGTTTTGTCGGCAATTTCAAAAAGTTCGGACGGAGTCATCCGCGAGAACTTTCCGCGTCCGCCGCATACGTAAATTCCGAGGCTCTTCGCCATCGGAGCGAGACCGCGCTTGAGAGCGAACATCACGCTCGTCGTAATTCCGGACGAGTGCCAGTCCATGCCGAGCACCGCGCCAAAGGACTGGAACCACAGCGGGTCGGAAAGCCTCCGCAAGAATTCCTTCCGGCCGTAATTTTCCACGATGGCCTCGGCGATGAGGCTTCCGAGATCGCGCATCCGGTCGGCGAGCCACCGCGGGACGGTTCCCGTGTGAAGAGGCAAATCCGCGACACCGGTACGCCTTGGCATATCACCTTAGAAAAAAGCGCAAAAGCTTGGACTTTTCCCCCGAAAAAGGCGGGTAGCGGAACTTGAAATCGAAAAGGGAACCGCGTTCAAGAATGCTCTCCTCGTGCGAAAAGGTCTTAAATCCCGCTTCGCCGTGATAACGGCCCATGCCGCTCGTTCCGACGCCGCCAAAAGGAAGGTTCGGGGAGGCGACGTGCAAGAGCGTATCGTTCACGGTCATTCCGCCGAAGTGCAGTTCGCGCTGGATAAACCGCAAAAGCTTTTTCTTTCGCGTAAAGACGTAAAGAGCAAGCGGGGACGGCATCGTGCTGAGCCTTGCCGCCATCTCTATCTCGGTCTTAAAGGAAAGCACGGGCAGAACGGGGCCAAAGATTTCTTCCTGCATGACGGGAGAATCGAACGAAACGTTCGAAAGGACGGTCGGAGCGAACTTGCCGTCGAGAGCGTTTCCGCCGCAAAGGACGTTTTCGTTTTGAACGAGCCTTTCGAGCCGCGAAAGATGTTCGGCGTCGATAATCTTCGGGAGCGTTTCGCTCGAAGCGCCATCCGGCGCCATCCGTTTAAATTCCGAAACGAGCAGTTCTTCGAGCCGCGGCCGCACCTTTTCGGAAGCGAGCACAAAGTCCGGGGCGACGCACGTCTGGCCCGCATTGACGAGCTTTCCGAATGCGATTCGGCGGGCGGCAAGTTCCAGGTCGGCGGAATCGCTCACCACGCAAGGGCATTTTCCTCCGAGCTCAAGAACGGTCGGTGTGAGATGCCTCGAAGCGAGTTCCTGTACGCGGCGACCCACACGGGCGCTTCCCGTAAAGAAGATGAGGCGGAACGGTTCGGCGAGAAGCTGCTCGGCGAGCGCGTGATTTCCGATGGCAATCTGCACTTCGCGATCGGGGAAAACCTCGGAGAGCATGTCGGCGAGAAGCTTTGAAGTTCGGGGAGACTTTCCCGAAGGTCTGAGAACGGCCGTATTCCCGGCGGCGATGGCCGATACGAGCGGAACGACCGAAAGCAAAAACGGATAGTTCCACGGCGAAAGTACGAGGACCGGTCCGTAGGGACGCGCAAGCGTGTAACTCTTTCCCGGAAAGAGCGAAAGAGGCGTCCGCACGGAATGCTTGCCCGTCCACTTTTTCAGATGGCGGATGGCAAACGAAATTTCGGAAAGGACGACCCCTGTTTCCGTCATGTAGGATTCCTCGCCCGATTTTCCGAGGTCCTCAAAAAGGGCTTTCGCTATTTTGTCTTCGCCGTTTTGAATCCATTTGTAAAGCGCCTCGAGCTTTTCGCGCCTGTAGTCAAAATCGAGCGTGACTCCCGAGACGAAGCGCATCTTGGCCAAGCGAAATTCTTCCGACATCATTTCCTCCGAATCTTAAGCAAAAAGGCCCCGTGCGCATTCGAGAGCATTTCCACGGTATAGCCGCCTATGAGTTCCTTGAAAAAAATCCGCACAAACTTTCCCTGTTCCGGCGAAGCGAGAACCGCCGCGATTTCACGTTCGGAAATCATGCCGTCCCGCGAGAAGTCCCGGGAGAGCCAGTGCCAAATCTGCCAATTGAAAAGTCCGCGCGTGCTCCCGATGAAGGCCCGCACCATCAAGGCGTATTCGTAGTCGTAAAAATCCTTCCGCACCTGAATCTCGGCATTCTTGCGGGACTCGGGCAAACGGTCAAAAAGGACGGACGGGACAAGCGCTTCCCTGTCGGGCCTTAAATACGAAAACTGGATTTCGTTTTCGCGGACGACAACCTGAAGGTTCGTATCGTCAAGATGCACAAAGTACCCGGCGAGCGTTTCCCTGTAGTCGCGAAAGACCTTTTGCGGGTCTAGAGGTTCCCGGATGCGGAGCGGAACCTTTTTTGTCGTAAACTTCGGAATGCGGTAAAACGTCAAGGACTCGCCCTGGCCCTTTTTTCGGAGAACGGCAAACAGGTTCGTCCCGTCCGGACTTGAAAGAAGCCATCCGTGCTCCACGTCGGAAAGGAGGTTTCCCTTGCCGTCCAAAACAATCTTCCCGATTTCCGGATCGATGACGCCTTCCGCATCAAATTCCATCCATGTGCCGCCGAGACCCGCGGAATCGAGCCTTGCAAAAAGCGCCTCCGACGAAAACCTCACGGGCGAAAAAATTTCGACGGGAAGAGCCATGGCCGCCGAGCAGCCGAGAAGAAGGAAAAGAACTGTCAAAACGTGTCGAATCATTGGCTTCAAAATAGAATAGTTGCGGAAAACAAAAAACCGCTCCGCGAGGGAACGGTTTCATTCAAAAGAATTTTCGAGATTTAGCCGTTTACGGACTTGAAGTCCGCGACGTTCCTTGCAAATTCTTCGAGATACTTGCGGGCTTCGCCCGCAACCGCTTCCGGTTCGTATCCGAACTTCTTTTCGAGAACGGAAGCCGGGGCGGAGGCGCCAAAGCGTTCAAGGCCCGAAACCTTTCCGAATCCGCCGACGACATCCTTGAAAAGCACCGGAAGTCCGCTCGAAAGGGCAAACGCGGGCGTCCACGGCATAACGATGGAATCGCGGTAGGACTTTTCCTGGATGAGGAAGAGCTTCGGGCTTATCATCGAAACGACCCGCACGTGCTTTCCTTCCTTGCGAAGAATTTCGGCGGCATCGTTCACCAGCTGCACATCGGAACCGTTCGCGATAAATGTCAGGTCCGGGCGCGCGCCGCTCGGCGAATTGTCGCTTACGATGTAGGCGCCCTTGCGGCACTTCGAAGCCTCGGCGTAGCGGGAGCTTCCCGCGGGGAACGGAAGGGAACCCACCTTCTGGCGCGAAAGGATGAGGGCCGTCGGGCTGTCCTCGTTTTCGAAGGCCATTTCCCAGGCGACGGTCGTTTCGGCAGGGTCCGCGGGCCGCAGAACGAGCATTTGCGGACGACCGTCCGGTTTTTCCAGATCTTCGAGCAGACGGACCTGGGTCTCGTGCTCAATCGGCTGGTGCGTCGGACCGTCCTCGCCCACGCGGAAGCTGTCGTGCGTAAAGACGTATTTGACGGGAAGTCCCTGCAGCGCGGCCATCCGAATGACGGGCTTCATAAAGTCGCTGAACACGAAGAACGTGGCGCAAATCGGGTAAAGTCCGCCGTGAAGGGCAAGACCGCAGGCAATGGCTCCCATCGTGAGTTCCGCGACGCCGACCTGTACAAAGGCCCCGCCAAAATCGCCGGGCTGCATGATGCGCGTCTCGTTCAAAAACTTCTGCGTCTGGTCGCTGTTCGAAAGGTCCGCCGAAGAGCAGATGATGTTCCGGTAGTTCTTTCCGAGGTAGGCGAGGACCGTGCCCGAACTGTTGCGGGTCGCGACGCCTTCCTTCTGTTCCAGGTTCTTGAGGTCGAGCTTCACGCTGTTTCCCGAAAGCCAGGAGCGGAGCGTTTTCGCCTTTTCGGGATTCTCCGCATCCCACTTTGCCTTCTTCCCTTTCCAGGCGTCCGCATACTTTTGAAGTTCTTCGAGGCGGAGGTCAAAGGCTTTTTTCACTTCGGGGAAAATCTCGAACGGATTTTCGGCATTTCCGCCGAGGCGACGAACCGTTTCCTCGGTAGAGGCTCCCGCACCGGAAAGCGGCTGACCATGCGTTGAAACCTTCCCTTCGAAGGATTCGCCCGAGGCGCCGACGGCGCCCTTTGCCATGGTCGTGTGGCCGATGACGATCGTCGGACGTTCCTTTTCGGCAAAGGCCTTTTTGAACGCCGCGCGGAGTTCCGCCACGTTTTCGCCGTCCGCTTCGAGAACGTTCCAGCCCCAAGACTCATACTGTTTTTTAAAGTCCTGGTCCATGACGTCCTCGGTCTTGCAGGAGAGCTGCACGCCGTTCGCGTCGTAGAAGAAGATTAGGTTCGAAAGCTTGAGGTGTCCCGCGACGCGGCCGACACCGTAGGCGATTTCTTCCTGGATGCCGCCGTCCGAGACTAAAAGAACGGTCTTGTGTTCGAGGATGTCGCCAAAATGCGCCACCTTGTAGCGTTCCGCGAGGGCGACGCCAACGGCCATTCCCTGCCCGAGGCCGAGAGGTCCCGACGAATTTTCGACGCCGTGTTCCACGGAAAGTTCCGGATGCCCGGACGTGATGCTTCCGAACTGGCGGAAGTTTTTGAGGTCTTCGAGGGAAAGCCGCCCGGTGAGAACGAGTTCCGAATAGAGCAGGGGCGACATGTGGCCCGGGTCCATCAGAAAGCGGTCGCGCGCTTCCCAGTGCGGGTTCTTCGGGTCAAAGCGGAGAAATTCCGCAAAGAGGAGTGTGACCGCGGTTGCGGCGCCCATCGCTCCGCCCGGATGCCCGGACTTGGCCTTTTCCACCATGGCGGCGGAAAGGATTCGAACATTGTCGGCAGCTTTTTGAATTATAGAATCGTCCACAGGAAGCCTCTGTAAAAAATTTTCAACCCAAATTTAGATTACATTCGTCAAATTCTCAACGGCAAAAAGCGAAAAGAACTATATTCAAGCCCGATGAAAAGACTGAAGAGCATTTTACGGAACCTTTTGCACCCCGCGGGCATCGCCGGAACGGTCATTGCGCTTGCAATCCCCTTCCTCATCTACCTCGCCCCGAACATCGGCGCAAAGGAAATTCTCCGCGTCCTCGACCAAAAGCTTCCCTTTTGGCTGTTTCTCGGACAGATAGCCCTGGGACTTTTCCTCTTTTTGTCACTTTCAAAAGATTTTCGAGCCTATTTAAAGGAACATTTCCCTCAAAAAGGCTACACGATCCTCGTCGCGGTCTTCGCCCTTTTCATGACCGTCTTCGCCGGGACGCAAATCGAGGCGCGCCACCGCGTACAAAGCGACGAGAGCGTCTTCATGGCCATCGCCCAGAACATGTACTTTAACCGGACGACGGGAACGTGCGACGAGGGCGAATTCAGGGACGGGCACCTCGACTGCCACAGGAACTCCGACAGCTTCAAGACGAAAGGGCTCTCGTTCCTCTACCTGCTCGGAATGCCCTTTTTCGGACCGGACCTGCACTGGGTTTTCCACGCGGAACTCCTCATGCTCTTCTTCGCCGCGCTCCTCCTTTTCTTTGCCATCCGCGCGTGGACCGCGGACGACATGCTCGCCGCGCTTTCGAGCATTATCCTCTTTACGCAGCCGACCGTCCTTTTCCAGTTCCGCTCGATGTCCGTCGAGCCTCTCTACATTTTCCTTTCGGCGCTTGCGCTCTGGGTTTTCAAGTGGGCCTTTGACCGCAACACGTGCCGCCACTGGATTTTTGCGGCCATCGTCCTCGCCTTCTTTGCACAGACCCGCCAGGAAACGGTCTTCTGCCTCGCCGCGTTCCTCGCGATAGCGCTCCCGAAAATTCTCGACAAGAAGGACTTCAAGGCCCCGGCCTTCTTTTTGACCCTTTCCGTCTTCTCCGTCCCGGTTCTCCTCACCATCAGCTTCTTTCAGGGCTACGGATTCCAGGGAGGCGCCTTTTCCGCCCACGGGCACTTTATCGAGAACCTCCTCGGCAACTGGTCCGTCATGACCAAACCGCTTACGGCAAGCGGCCTCCTCGAAAATCCCTTCCTCGCGAGCTTCAACTACCTCTTCCTCGCGGGGCTTCTCCTGCTTATCGTCTTTGCCGCCCGGGAAATCAAGGACAGAACCTTTGGCCCGCACCTCAAAATCGCCGGATTCCTTCTTCTCTACCACATCCAAACCTACGTCATCCTCGAAAACGTCTCGGGCGACTTCACCATCGAAATCAACCAGCGCTACGCTCTCGTCATGATGCCCACGATGGCGTTTTTCGCCGCGTTCGCGCTCAAGAATCTCGTCCGGGCCGCCTACTTTCTCCTCGGCATTTCGAACCTCAAAACGAACGTCTTCCTCGGACTTTTCGTCACCATTCTCCTCGCGCTTGGAATTTCCGGAAACACGCTCCGATTCCGCGAAAGTTTTAACCAGAACATTATGTATCGCCGAAACCACCTGACGACCGAAGAAGCGGAAATCTGGAAATGGCTCAAGGCCCAACCCGAAAAACCGCGTCTTTTTGTCTATGGAAGGCCCTGGCACTTTATCGCCTACGGAAAGTCCGCCATCCACTACGACAGAATGCGTAAAATTTCCCCGGATTCCCTCGAGCGCCTCATCCAAAAATACGACGGCGAAGTCTATTACATCCGCGGACTCGACTGCTGGGATTCGAGAACCTATCACGCCAAGGCCGTGGAGCATCGGATTCCGACGACATGCGACGTCTTTGAGCGCGAAGCGAAACTCGAGGACGTCTATCGCGTGCTGATTACAAACAACTACTGGGTCCGCATCGCAAAGATTCACGCCAAGCGGAACTACGATCCGGCAAAGCTTTTCGCCTTCGGATTCTGGCAGGGAAACCCCGAAGAAGAGACCCTGATTTTCAACTCGGCGGAATACAGGCAAACAAGCGAGCCGTGGAAAGTCCGCATTTCGCTCAACGGAAACGAGGTTTTTGAAAGGCCCTATGCGGCGGGCTCCCACAGCGACACGGTCCGGGGTGCGGTTTTAACGCCGGGCTACAACCGCCTCACGGCAAACATCTACGATTCGACGTCAAACGAAAAAATCGCCGAAGTCGAGGACTACCGCTTTTTCCGGTTTGAAGGCGCCCTGCAGCTGAACCTGATGCAGCCCGTCCGAAACCGCCAGGGATGGGGCGAATTGCACACAAATTCCACCATCGAAGGAAACGCCTTTACGCTTTTCTCCAGAACTTTTAAGGAAGGATTCGGAACGCACGCTCCGAGCGCGACCGTTTTTGACATCCGCGGGGATTTCAGCCGATTTACGGCCATGATAGGGCTTGACGAGGAGAGCCTTTGCAGCGACGGCATCGCCTACCGGGTTTTCGGGGATGACAGGCTTCTTTTCCAGAAAGCCGCCCTTCCCGCCGGAAAAATCGACACCATCGACGTTTCCGTCCAGGGCGTCCGCTACCTCGAAATCCAAACGGACTCCCTAAAAAGCAAGGACTGCGACCACGTCGATATCGTCTTCCCGACCCTCTACCCCGACCCGAACCTCAACAAGACGGCCAAAAACTGATGCTTCTTTCCGTTATCGTCCCTCTCTTCAACGAAGAGGAAATTGTCGCGAAAACCTTCGAGGTTCTCGAAGCGGAACTCTCGAATATCGAACACGAACTGATTTTTGTAAACGACGGTTCCACGGACAAAACCCGCGAAATTCTCGAAGGGCTCCTTCCCCAAACCCCGCAAAACAGGCTCATCAACTTCAGCCGGAACTTCGGGCACCAGGCGGCTTTCAGCGCGGGCCTCAAGCACGCGACGGGAAAAGCCGTAGTCATCATCGACGGAGACCTGCAGGATCCGCCTTCCCTCATTCCCGAAATGCTCAAAAAATGGGAAGAGGGCTACCAGGTCGTCTATGCCCAAAGGCGCAAGCGCAAGGGCGAAACTATTTTCAAAAAGGCCTCCGCGCACGCCTTCTACAAAATTCTCCACGCCCTCACGAGCATCGACATTCCCATGGACACGGGCGACTTCCGGCTCATGGACCGCGCCGTGGTCGATCAGCTGAACGCGCTTCCCGAGCGGAACCGCTTTCTCCGCGGGCTTGTCTGCTGGGTGGGATTCAAACGCACGGGCATTCTCTACGACCGAAAGGAGCGCACCGCCGGAACGTCCAAGTATCCGCTCCGCAAAATGGTGCGCCTTGCAATGGACGGCATCACGAGCTTCAGCACGACCCCGCTCAAGCTGAGCTTTTTACTCGGGATGTTCGCGACGCTCGTCGCCTTCGGACTTTTTATCTGGAGCGTTCTCGAAAAATTTTTAAACCCGGTGACGACCGTTCCCGGCTGGGCTTCCCTTATGACCGCCATCGTTTTCTTCGGCGGCGTCCAGCTCATTTCGATAGGCATCCTGGGCGAATACATCGGGCGCATTTACGAAGAAGTCAAGGGACGCCCTCTCTACATCGAGGATAAAAAATGAAGCACCGTCTTTTTGTGATGAGCGCGCCGTCGGGCGCAGGCAAAACAACCCTCAAGGATCTGGTCATCAAGGAGTTTCCCGACATGGTCTATTCCATTTCCGCCACGACGCGCGCCCCGCGCGAAGGCGAGATAGACGGGGTCCACTACTTTTTCAAGACGCGCGACGAATTTAAGAAGATGATAGACGCGGGCGAGATGGTGGAGTGGAACGAGGTGCACGGCAACTTCTACGGCACCCCGAAGAGCTTCGTCGAAAAGATGCTTTCCGAGGGCAAGCGCGTTCTCTTCGACCTGGACGTTTTCGGAAAGGTGAATTTTGACAAGTGCTACCCGGACGCCATCGGCATCCTGATTCTTCCGCCCTCGCTCGAAGTTCTCGAAAAAAGGCTTAGGCTCCGCGCCACGGACTCGGAGGCGGTCATCGAGCTCCGCCTCGAAAACGCGAAAAAGGAAATCCGTTTTGCCGAGGAACACGGTAAATACGAATACACCATCGTCAACGACCGCCTCGAAGAAGCCGCCGACAAACTTCGAAAGATCCTTTCGGAATAAAGGTTCCCTAAAATTTTCGATTTCCGACGCCCTCGCCCGGAAAATTTTCCGCCGGCGATAAAATTTTTGGTCCTTCGCAAAGAAATTTTGCGATTTCCGCTACGGGACGGGCCCGAAATTTTTTATTATTGCAGGTTGGAATATTTCACAAGGATCTATCACCATGACTTTGAATCCTCTCGCTGACTCCCTCAACAGCGAACTCTCCGCAAACGGGGCATCCATCTTCCAAATGCTTTCCCAAAAGGGAAAGTCCATCTTTTTCCCGAGCAAGGGAATCCTCGGCCAGGGCGGCGAAGCCAAGGGTAAGGAGATCAACGCGACCATCGGAACGGCCCTCGAAGACGACGGTTCCCCGCTCGTCCTCCCGAGCGTCCAAAAGTCGCTGAACCTGCCGAAAAACGCATTTCTCTACGCGCCGAGCTTCGGAAACCCGGAACTCCGCGACGCCTGGAAGGAACAGATCATTCGCAAGAACCCGAGCCTCCAGGGAAAGAACTTTTCACGTCCCGTCGTCTCGGCCGCCCTCACACACGCCATTTCGTGTGCGGGCTACCTCTTCCTCGACCCGGGCGAAAAGGTCCTGATTCCCGACCTCTACTGGGACAACTACGAACTCGCCCTCGAAAATGCCTACGGCGCAAAGATCGAAACCTTCGAGACCTTCGACGGGAACGGCTTCAACGTCAAGGCGCTCGAAAAGGCGCTCGAAAAGGACGGCATCGGAAAGAAGGTCGTCCTCCTGAACTTCCCGAACAACCCGACAGGCTACACCGCAACCGAAAAGGAAGCCGTGCAAATAGCCGAAACGCTCGTCCGCTCGGCGGAAAAGGGCAATAAGATTGTCGTGCTTCTCGACGACGCCTACTTTGGACTTGTTTACGAAGAAGGCGTAACAAGGGAGTCCCTCTTTACAAAGCTCGTCGATGCGCACCAGGACATTCTCGCGGTAAAGCTCGACGGTCCGACAAAAGAAGACTATGTCTGGGGATTCCGCGTGGGATTCGTGACGTTCGGATTCAAGGGCGCAACGGCGGAACAGCTCAAAGCCCTCGAAAGCAAGGCGGCGGGCGCCATCCGCGGTAACATTTCGAACGCGCCGAACCTTTCACAAAAAATTCTCCTCGAAGCCTACCGGAGCCCGGAATACGTCAAGGAAAAGGCCGAAAAGTACGCGGTGCTCAAAAAGCGCTACGACACCATCAAGGCGACGCTTGCCGCGCACCCCGAATACGCCGAAGCCTTTACGCCGATGCCCTTCAACAGCGGTTACTTTATGTGCGTCAAGCCCATAGGAATCGATGCGGAATCCGTCCGACAGGAGCTTCTCAAAAACTACAGCACGGGCACCATCATGCTGAAGGGACTTTTAAGACTCGCGTTTTCCGCGGTTCCGACCGACAAGCTCCCCAAACTTTTTGACAATGTTTACCACGCAATCCTCGATCTGAAACACCAAAACAAATAGGAGACCTTATGTCCGATTTCGCCACCTTGAATTACGATGAAAAATCCTATTCGCTCCCCGTTCTCACCGGTTCCGAGGGCGAAAAGGCCGTCGATATATCCAAGCTCCGCAAGGAATCTGGCCTCGTCACGCTCGACTACGGCTACACGAACACAGGCAGCACCAAGAGCCAGATTACATTTGTCGATGGCGAAAAGGGGATTCTCCGCTACCGAGGGTACAACATCGAGGACCTCGCGACCAACACGACGTTCCCGGAAACGGCGTGGCTCCTCATCTACGGAGAGCTTCCCACCCGCGAACAGCTCGGCACGTTCCGCCGTCTTCTCACCGAGAACGCCCTCATCCACGAAAACCTCCTGAGCTTTTTCCGCGAGATGCCGCCGTCCGCGCATCCGATGGGAATCCTCGGGGCGGTCGTCAACGCGCTCGGACTTTTTACGCCGCGCTTCTACGACGACGAAAGCAAGCAGGACTCCTTCAACCTTACGGTGGCGAGCCTCATTTCGAAAGTCCGCACCATTGCCGCTTTCTCCTACAAGGCGAGCATCGGCGAACCGTTCGTCTATCCCGATGCGGAAAAGAGCTACTGTTCGAACTTCCTGAACATGATGTTTTCGAGCAAGGCAAAGCCGTATAACGTCGATCCGCTTTTTGTGCACGCGCTGAACGTCCTTCTGATTGTCCACGCCGACCACGAACAGAACTGCTCGACTTCCACCGTCCGGATGGTCGGAAGTTCCCAGGCGAGCCTCTATGCGAGCGTCTGCGCGGGCATTTGCGCCCTGTGGGGACCGCTCCACGGCGGTGCGAACCAGGCCGCGCTCGAAACGCTGATGAAAATCCACCAGAGCGGCCTTACCGTAAAGCAGGTCATCGAACGCGCAAAAGACAAGACGGATCCGTTCAAGCTCTACGGCTTCGGGCATCGGGTGTATAAAAATTACGACCCGCGGGCCAAGGTTCTCAAAGGCCTCGTCCACACGATCTTTGACCGCGAACACATTGCGGACCCGCTTCTCGACATCGCTTCGGAACTCGAAGAGGCAGCCCTCAAGGACGACTACTTTATCGAGCGGAAGCTCTACCCGAACGTCGATTTCTACTCGGGCATTCTCTACCATGCGATGGGAATTCCCACGAACATGCTCACGGTGATGTTCGCCATTGGACGGCTCCCCGGATGGATTGCCCACTGGAAGGAAATGCACGACGATCCGCTGTCGAAAATCAACCGGCCGCGGCAAATCTACACGGGATACCCCGAGCGTCCGTGGGTCCCCATCGACGACCGCAAATAAAACCTTCAAAACGCCCGCGAACGCGGGCGTTTTTGACATTTTCGGCAAAACGCAAAATTCTCCGTTCAAAATTGTCGGAACTTTTTAAGGAATTTCGGCGCGAACCGTTCCCCATCAAATCCGGTTTGAATAATTTCTTTTCAGAGGTTTTCCCAATGGAAAAAGACATCTGGATTTACAGGCCCGGTTCCACATACAAAAAGCTCCGCAAAGAAATCGGAGACTTTGACGACTGGATCTTTCGACAAATTCCGGCGGAGATGAAGCCCCGAAGAAGAACCGTCACGACGGAGGAACTTCCAACGGCGATTTTGGAAAGTCCCGTTCCCAAGGCCCTTTTCATCACGGGTTCGCACCGGATGGTGACCGAGCCCTCCCCCGCCGAGGAAAAAAGCTTTTCCGCGCTCCAAAAGCTTTTAGAAAGGAAGGATGCACCCGCCGTTTTCGGCATCTGCTATGGGCATCAGCTGCTCGCGCATCTTCTCGGCGGAATCGTTTCGAACCGGACGGACGCCCCCGAAATCGGATTTGCGAACGTCTCGTTCAAAAATTCGCCCGAAGTCGCAAGCGATCCCGTCTTTGGAAGCCTGAGCGGAAAGACCATTCCGTTTTTTGCGGTGCACTTTCAGCACGTTGAGCGTTTGCCCGAAGGCGCCGTTCTTCTTGCCCAAAGCGAAAAGGAACGCTGTCACGCGTTCCGATTCGGGGAAAAATTTTGGGGAGTCCAGTTTCACCCGGAGTTTCCGGAAGAAGCGACCCGTTATTACGCCGCGGAAAACGGCGTTCCTTTTGAAGAGAACCGTTTCTTCGAAAGTTCCCTTATTCGGGATTTTTTGCGCTGCGCCTTGAAAGGTTCCGGTAGGCGAGAATTCCGACAACAAGCGTAAGCGCCGCGCCCGAAAGAATCGCGGTTCCGAGCGAGCGGAAAATGTCGCCGATACCCACGAGAGGCGTGACGATACCGCCCATCAAAAATCCCACGGCACCGAGAAGCGCCGAAGCGGTTCCTGCGTTTTTTCGTTCGGTATTGAGCGCTATCGAGTTGATGGGCGGCTGCAAAATTCCGAACGAGAAGAGAAGCCCGATAAAGCTCAGTTCCAGCACAATGAACGAGGCGCGGAGATGCAGCACGAGGGCGGTCACGACCGAAAAGGCGCAAATGGAAATAACGCCGCCGAGGATCATCTTCTTTTCGTTTCCACGACCGGAGAATGCGCACCCGGTGGCAATCGTAATCGCGTTCACGGCAAAGCAAAAGCTGTAAGCCATCGGAGAAAGGCCGTAGTTTTGCTGCAAAATGAACGACGATGCGGAAATATAGGCGAAAAAGACAAAATTTGTCACACCGGAAAGGGCGAGGAAAATGGTATATGAATAATTTTTCAGAATGCGACCGTATCCGCGGAACGTGGAAACGAGGGATTTTTGACTGCGGCGATGGCGCGGAAGCGTTTCGGAAAGCCGCACCGACCCGTAAAGCAGCGCAAACCCATAGACGAGCAAAACGACAAAGGCCCCGCGCCAATCCACAATGCCAAGGAGAAGCCCGCCGAGAACGGGAGCCGTTACCGGGGCGACGCCGTTGATGGCGCTAACGACCGCGAGGAACTTTGTAAGTACCTTTCCGCGGCACTTGTCCGTGGACATCGCACGCGCAATGACGATTCCGCCCGAGGCCGCCATTCCCTGCAAAAGACGGCAGGCGTCAAAAGCGACGATGTTCGGCGAAACAATGCACAGGACGGACGACACGATAAACCCGACGAGCGAAACGAGCAAAAGCTTTTTGCGGCCGTATTTGTCGCTCAGAGGCCCGATAAAGAGCTGTCCGAGCGCAAGACCTACCATGCTCATCGTAAGGCTCATCTGCACGGGCGACGGAGACGTCTTGAAGTATTCCGTGAGGGACGGAAGGGCCGGCAGATACAGATCGGTCACAAAGGGCGGAAAAGCCGACAGGAATGCGATGAGAATCAACAGAAAGAAGTGTGTGTGCATTTTTTCCTCTATAAACAAAAAACGCCCAATGCAACTGGTCTTATGTGTTACACTGCGCGTTACTTTCGCGGGGTAATTTAGGAAAAAATCCCTCGAATTTTCAAGGGACGAACTTTCGGATTTTTTACTTACCGGGAAAGGCACGAATACACAGCCAAACGGAATCCCAGCCGCCAACCGAGCACATTTTCTACAGGGAACCTCTAAAAATTGCTTTGGTAAAGAAAATTTGAGTGAGACCAAGCGAT
>CAVBPX010000049.1:0-18731 GCA_963597395.1 Eggerthellaceae bacterium
TACCCTTAAAAGGAGATACCGTTATCGGAAATGATGTTTGGATCGGGCAAAATGCTGTGATCCTCCCCGGTGTTCACATTGGAGACGGAGCGATCATTGGTGCAAACAGCGTTGTGGGCAGTGATGTTGCGCCATATACAAAGGTCGTCGGAAACCCCGCAAGAGCGATAAAAAAGCGTTTTGACGATGAACTGATTGAATTGCTGCTTAAATTCAAGTGGTGGAATAGGAACATTGATGAAATCAACCGGCTAATTCCAATCCTAACCTGCAGTGATTTGGATAAAGTGAAAGCTGAAATCAAAAGGCTATTAGGCTGACAAATTTTAATTTGTACTGCTTTAACGCAACTTGGACAAAACGGCTGAAGGACGCCGATGTCGCCAAAAGGAAGATGGGCGAATGGGGGGAGGCTTGCGGAAAGAAATGGCCGGCTTATTGGCTTGATCAAAAAGCCCCAGGTTCAATTTAAGCGGAACACTTCGACTGTAGGCTTTTTTATCGTTCATAGTCGATAAAAACTATCACATTTTATCGTCCATAGACGATAAAATGCCTCATAATCTTCGCCTATGATTCATCCTTTCCCCAGTCTTTCCAGCCCACATATTGGATCCCGTTGATTTTGCACGTCAGGTCTCCGAGATAGAATACTTTGCTCGTGAAATTTTCGTCGCCGCGCAGGGCGAGATATTTCTTTACTCCGGCGGAAAGCTTGCGTTCCGCTTCGCTTGTGCTTTTGACTTCAACTGAAAAGGAGTGTTTCCAGTCGGCGACAATGTCCATTTCAATACCGCTCGAATCCCGGAAAAATGCGAGGTTCGGGCTCTTGCCCTGATTGGTGCGTTTCTTTGTCAGTTCCGCAACGGCAAAGGTTTCTACGACCGCGCCCCTGTATTTGCTTAGGATGAGTTCTTCCGGAGAATCGATGCCCAAAAGATGGCAGAGAAGTCCCGTATCGGTAAAATACAGCTTGGGCGTCTTGACCAGGGAACGTCCGAGGTTGTTTGTGTCGGGCTGCAGAAAGTGAATTAAAAAGGAAGATTCCAATACGGAAAGCCACTGTTTTACGGTAGGGGCGGAAACACCCAGATTTTTCGCAATGCACTCCATGGAAAGCAGCTGTCCGGAATGGATCGCGCAGATGCGGACGAATTTTTTGAAAGTCGGCAAATTGCCTGCATTGATTTGATAGCGGACATCCAGGTCGAGATAGGTGTCGATATAGTTGCTGAACCAGTCGTCTGCCAGGAACTTTTTTCCTGCATCGTAAAGCGGCGGGTAGCAGCCTTTAAAAATGGTTTCATAAGGATTGTTCGACAGGGCGTTTGCGGATGCCAGTTCTTCATTTGAAAAGGGGAGCAATTTGACAAAACCGGCGCGTCCGGCTAGGGAATCGCTCATGTTTTCCTTGAGTTTGAACTGGTTTGAGCCTGTCAGGACAAATTTCCCGGGAGTAAAGACTCCATTATCTACGGAAAACTTGACCGCATCGAAAATTTCGGGAACTTTTTGCGCTTCGTCAAAAACGGCGCCATCAGGAAACGCCAGCAAGAAATCTTTCGGATTCGCCGCCGCCATTTCGCGCATTGCCTTGTCGTCAAACGAAATGTATCTTTTTTCCGGGAAGGTTGCCTTGGCAAGGGTAGATTTCCCCGTCTGCCTCGGGCCTACAATTCCAATGATGGGGAACTGTCCTGCAAGACGGAGAAGCGCCTTTTTTGCAATTCGTTCAATGGACACTGGAAACCTCACTTTGAAAATCTAAAGTTTTGCACTGCGGAAACCCAAAGTTTAATATAGATAAAATCCAAAGTTTCAGTGTCCGAAAACCTAAAGTTTGCGAAAAATCAAAAAAATGTCCGGACTGTTCCGGATGTCGGCTTTTGACTACCCGATAAAGACGAGCCCCAAAATGCCCGCAGCCCAGAGGTAGTAGGCAAAGTAGTGGAACTTTCCCTTTTGGACAAAGTTCATGAGCCACTTGAGGGCGAAGATTCCCGAAAGGAAGGCTATGACCATGCCGACGAGAAGTTCCGGGGTAAACGAGCCGCTTTCCGCGCACTCGAGCACCATCTTCGGTTTTTCGAGCGGGTTGAATGTCTGGCACTTTATCCATTTGATGAGGTCGAGGAGGGCCGCTCCGCCGACGGCGGGGATGCTCATGAGGAACGAAAATTCGCCCGCGTATTTGCGGTTCGTGCCCATAAAGAGCATGGCCGAGATGGTGGACCCGCTCCGGCTGATGCCCGGGATGCACGCGATTCCCTGGACCGTTCCCGTGACGAGGGCGCGCCACCAGTTCATCGATTTGCCCGGTTCCGTCGGATGGTTCGCGCCGGTTTTTGCCCACTTGGAGAGGAAAAGGAGCGTGCCCGTAAAGAGGAGCGCCGCGCAGACGAACCGCGGGTTTTCGAAGAGCGACTCGATCTGGTCCTTGAAGCCGAGCCCGATGATGGCTGTCGGAATGGACGCGAGGACAATGTAGCCCGCTTCCTTCAGCTGCACCGGGTCTTTTCGCGCGCATCCTTTGAGGATTTTCCAAATTTTTTTGCGGAAAATGACGAAAATGGAAAGGAGCGTCCCCGCGTGCAGCATAATGTCAAAGAACATTCCGGCATCTTTCATTCCCAAAATGGCTTTTCCGAGGACGAGGTGCCCCGAGCTCGAGACGGGGAGAAATTCGGCGAGGCCCTGGAGCAGGCCCAAAAGAATCGATTCAATCATAATGCGATAAGATAAAAAAATCGATGAGCCAAAACGCATTTTTCCTGGAAATTGTCCATGGACAACGCAAAACCGTTCTTTTTTGTCCGTTCGGGGAACTTTGGATATATATTTTAGGAAAGGTGAATGGGTCTATGAAAACAAAGTGCGACAGGCTGTTTACAAAAACGGCGACGTTCTGGGCGGTGATCATCGCTCTTTGCGTTTTTGCGTGCACCGATTCAAGAACTTCTCTCGGAAACAGCGCGGAGTCCGGAAACCCGGAAATTGCGGGTGTCCTGTACCTTTCGAACGGGAACGTGGCGGCGAGCGCGAGGGTGCAGCTTGTGCCTTCCGTCTATTCCGCGCTTACCGATTCCGCGTTGGACTCGGCCTGGACCTCTTTTACGGATTCCCTCGGGCGCTTTGCCTTTACAAACGTTCCGGAACACGGATTTACGCTCGAAGCGATGGATTCCGCCTCCGGCCAGATGCTCCTTTTGCTCGGGCTTTCGGCCTCTTCCGGTACAAGCGTCGTCGAAATCGAAGGAACGCTCGAAAATACGGGATGCGTCCGTCTGGGCGCGCACGGTTTTGCGGACGGGACGACGGGCTACGTCATGATTCCCGGGACGACCATTCTTCGTCGCGTGACGGTGGAACTCGGGAATATTTTTGTGGATTCGCTTCCGGCGGATTCGCTTTCGCCCTTTGTGTTCGTGTCCGATGACGGCTGGACGCTTTCGCTTGACCGCGGGGTCGAAGTCGTTGCGGATTCCACGGTGCCGGTCGAGGCTTCGACCGTTTCTTTCGGGTTCCGGGTGCCGCTGAACACGACTTCTTCGGGCATTAACCTTACGGAGGACCTCCGGAACTTTCCGCTGATGATCCAGCTGGATTCTTCCGACTACGATTTTGACGGCTTTGACCGCGTTTCGGGTGTCTGGTCCGCGATCCTTTGCGGAGACACGCTTGCGCTCGACAATTCCTATGCGGATGTGGAAAACGGCAAGTTTACGTTCTGGGTGCGGGTCCCGAAGCTTCGGGCGAACTCGAGCGATACGCTCTTCCTCTATTTTAAGGAAAATGCGGCGTCCTCGTTTGCGGATTCCGCTTACCGGGTCTTTTCGGACACCTACGTCGCCGCGTGGCATTTTGACGGCGGGACTTCCCAGGCGAAGGATGCGACGGGGAACCATTTTGACGGCGATCCGGAGGACGTTTCGGTCGCGGAAGAGGCCGTTGCCGGCAGCGCTTATTACTACGACGGAAAAAGCGGGTCGGTGACCATCCGGAATTCCACGTCGGACGACTTTGACGTGACGCTTACGGATCCGATTACGTTTGCCGTCTGGGTCAAAATGGAAGGCGCGGACCGGTCGCGCGTTGTTTTCGGGAAGGGAGCCTCGCAATACAAGCTTATGTATTTGAACGGGACCGACACTTCCATTTGGTTGTACGAAGCCTTTGCGGAATCTTCCGACTCGACCGTTGCCTCCATGCGCTACTGGTATAAGGATTCGACGGTGAAGGTCGGCGAATGGACGTATCTCGTCGTCTCGCAGGATTCGGCCGGTGCAAAGCTCTACGTGGATGGCGCGCTTTCGACGGAAACCGCGAACATCGGAACGAGCAGCGAAACCCGCATTACCGACAGCCTTTTTGTGGTGGGCAAGATGATTTACCCGGCGGAAGACCCGACGAACGTGGTGACGCACTACTTCAAGGGCGTTATCGACGAGCTGCACGTGAGCCGCAGCGCCCGCTCGGCGGAGTGGATCCGGGCGAGCTTCGAAAACCAGAATCCGGCAAGGCGCTGGCCGGTTCCCGTGAAGATTGCGGAATAGGGATAAGGGCTTTTAGGGACTTTGGGCGTTGTCCGCGGACAACGCCTTGCAAGTTTTTTTGCAATGAATGCTCCCTTTTGGAATATTTTAATCGAAAAGGAGATTTGGCATGGGAAAAAAAGGGTGTTTTTCCGCTATTTCGCTTTTCGGTTTTGTGGTGGTGCTTGTTTGCGAGAACGCTCTCGCCGCTACGTCGCAAATGGAAAAGCTCGGACGTGGACTTTCGGTGGCAAAGGCCGGAACCGGAGTGTTTTTGAGCTGGAGGCTCCTCGGGACGGACCCGACGGACGCGACGTTCACGCTTTATCGGGACGGTTCGGAAATTGCAAAAATTTCGGGGGATGCGGCGACGTCCTACCTGGACGCTTCGGGAGATGTCACAAGCAGCTACACGCTGAAGGACGCCGACGGGAACGTTTCGTCGCCGGCAATTGTTCTCGAAAACAGATACAAGGACAACTACGGGGAGGCGGCCTGGAAAAGCATCCGGCTCGATAGGCCCGCGTCCCTTACGATGCCCGACGGCTCTACGTGCGACTACCTGCCGAACGATATGAGCGTGGGGGACCTGAACGGCGACGGGGAATACGAACTGATTCTCAAGTGGGACCCGAACAATTCGAAGGACAACGCCAACGACGGCTATACGGGAAACGTATATATCGACGCCTATAAACTGGACGGTACAAAGCTCTGGCGGATTGACATGGGAAAAAACATCCGGGCCGGTGCGCATTACACGCAAATGATGGTCTATGACCTGGACGGCGACGGCATCGCGGAAATCGCGCTGAAGACGAGCGACGGGACGGTCGATGGCGCGGGAAACGTGATCGGGGACGCGAGCGCGGATTACAGGACCTCGGCCGGGCGGATTCTTTCCGGGAACGAATACCTGACGATTTTTAGCGGAAAAACGGGCGAAGCGATTACGACTATCGACTACGTGCCGGGCCGCGGGGCGACTGCCGCCTGGGGCGACACATATGGAAACCGCAGCGACCGGATGCTTGCGGCCATCGCCTATCTCGACGGGGTGCATCCGAGCCTCATCATGAGCCGCGGATATTATGCCGCAGCCTACATGGTCGCGTTTGACTTTAACGGAAAGACGCTCACGCAAAAGTGGATGCTCGAAAGTACGGTCTCCGGAACGGGGATTTTTGGCGAAGGAAACCACAACCTTTCGGTGGGGGACCTCGACGGGGACGGGAAGGACGAAATTGTGTTCGGCTCCGCGGCGGTGAATCCCGACGGGACGCTCCGCTATCGGACAGGATTTGGGCACGGCGACGCGATGCACCTTTCCGATATGGATCCGGATTCTCCGGGGCTCGAAGTTTATGACGTGCACGAGGAAAAGACGAACAGGTATTCGGAGGAGTTTCGCGGGCCTTCGGGAAACGTCATTTGGGGAACGGAGCAGACAGGCGTCGATAACGGCCGCGGCCTTGCGGCGGATATCGATTCGACGAACCGCGGCTTTGAAATGTGGAGCACGGCCTCGGGCGGCATTCGGACGGTTTCGGGCGAGCTTCTTTCGAGCGTGACGCCGTCATATAACTTTCGTCTTTACTGGGACGGCGATTTGCAGGACGAACTGCTCGATGCGACGGGCGGCCAGGGCTCCGGCGGAAAACTTGAAAAGTGGAATTCCGCGACGCAGGGCGTTTCCCGGATTTTGAATCTTTACAACATCAACGGTTCAACGCTCAATAATTATACCAAGGCGAATCCTTGCCTTTCGGCGGACATTTTCGGGGACTTTCGCGAAGAAATCATTATGCGGAGCGGGTCCGATTCCTCGGTGGTAAACATCATTGCGACGCTCGCGACGACGCCTCACCGGGTCTATACGCTGATGCACGACAGGCAATATCGCTTGAGCGTCGCCTGGCAGAACGTCGCCTACAACCAGCCTCCGCACCTCGGATATTTTTTGCCGGATAAGGTCGGGAAGAACCTCACGAAACCGGATATTACGGTGATTGCGGGCGGAACTTCTTCCGTGACAAAAACTGTCAATTTCGCTTCGGTGGTAGAGGCTTCCACGCCCGATACGGCGAGCACGGGTTACGTTCAGACGGAACACGCGGGCTACCTCGGCGCGGGCTACTGGAATTTTGCAAACGAGGCCGGTTCCTTTGCCACGTACCGCCTGAACTCGGAAACGGCTTGCGATTCGGCGACTCTTGCGATTGTCTATGCGAACGGGGGAACTGCCGACCGCCAGATGACTGTCCAAATCGGAGACGAAACCTATACGGTTTCTTTTCCGGCAACAGGTTGGGACACGTGGGACACGGCGCTTGTGACGGTGAAGATTCCGAAGGGAAACTTTGATTTGACGCTCACTTCGAAAACGTCGGATGGCGGCCCGAATATAGGAACGATTGCGTTTGACGTCGCGGGCGTGACGGCCGCGGCAAAGCAGGGCGAAACGACGTCTCTTAAACAAAAATTTTCGAGGATCGCCTATTACGACATGAAGTCCGAGATGCTTTATTCCGGAACTTCGGGCATGGCTAACGTGAAGATTTTTGACGTAAACGGAAACACGGTCCGTTCGATGCGAAAGAGCGTTCACGTCGGCGAAAATGCGCTTTCGCTCGAAAAGGAAAAGCTCTCGGCGGGAATCTACTACGTGGATGTTCGCCTGAACGCAAAGCGGGTCGCTCAAGAAAAGTTTGTACACACTCCTTAGGCGAGGTTTTATGAAAAGGCTTGGACGCGGGACAGCTCTTTTGGCCCTTTGGACGCTTTTGCTTTCGTCGGCGCTGTTTGCGAAGGTGACTATATACCTTTGCGGCGATTCGACGATGCAGGACTGGAACGAGGGCTACTACCCGAAGCGCGGCATCGGGCAGGAATTTGCGGCCTTTTGGAATGCGGATGCGGTGAGCGTCGTAAACCGCGGCGCGGGCGGTACCTATGCGATGGGATATTATACGAACAACTGGCCGAGTGTCCTTTCGAGCCTCAAGTCCGGGGATTTTGTGATTATCCAGTTCGGAATCAATGACCGCGCGAAGAGCTCCGAAGCGGACTTTGTGACGGCGACGACCGCCATGGCGAACGAGGCGCTTGCGAAAGGGGCTACGCCCATCATCGTGAATCCCGTCCGCCGGAGCGATTTCCGGACGTCTTCGAACGCCGTGACGGTTCCCGATTCCATTTACGAATCGTATCACGGCTACCCGATCCGTGCGCGGGAAATTGCGGCATCGCTGAACGTTCCGCTGATAGACATGGATACGCTTTCGAGAAACTACCTGCTTTCGGTGGGGCAGTTCTATGCGCTGCATTATGTGAACATGGTTTTGGATGCTGGCGAATATTCGTCTTACGGAAACGGGAACAGCGACAATTTGCATTTGCAGCAGAACGGGGCGATTGTCTTTGGGCGGATTCTCACCGAGCAGATGCGTGTCCATTCGAACGAAAAGGTTCGAGACCTTGCAAAAAGTCTCGCGCCGATGTATTCCCTGAACGTGAAGGTCTCGCCCGAAGGTTCGGACTCCGCGACGACCGTTTCGAGCTACTATCCGGCGGGAATTCCCGTGACGCTCAAGACGACCCCGAAGTCCGGGAAAAAGTTCTTGGGATGGTATGACGGAAACGGGAACAAGGTGGGAAACTTCCAGAAGACCGTACAGTCCGAATACATTTGCACATTCTCGATGACGGCCGCCTCGACGCAATATACCGCGGTCTATGAAGGCGGAAGCGCGGAACTCTACACGGGAAGCGGGGATGCCCTTTCGACTTTCCCGACCGGGACTCCGAAGGTTCTCGAAAATGTGGACCCGACGGGCGGCGTGGAACTCGATACGGCGATTGTGTATGACAAGAAGATTGAAAAATGGTTTGACGCCGCGGTGCCGGATTCATTTGACGCCGGTTGGACGGAAACGTCGAATGCGGGATTTTCGGGCGAGGGATACTGGAACTTCAACAATGCGCTTTCGACGTTTGCGGATTTCAGGATGGTTTTTCCTTCGGCGGGTCGCGCGACAGTCGGATTTGTGTATGCGAACGGCGGAACCTCCTCGCGAAAACTGAACGTCTATCTCGATCACGATTACGAACTGGAATTTCCTTCGACGGGAAGCTGGACCACGTGGGACACCGCCTGGGTGAACGTCGATTTGCCCTTGGGCGAAGAGACGATGCGGCTGATTTCGCTTACGGAAGACGGCGGTCCGAATATTGACGCTTTCGGTTTTAGCGTTCCGGGCGTCGAACGCGCCGCGGAAAAAACGGTGCCGGCCGAGGAAGAGGACAAAAAGGATTCCATAACGGCGGTGTTTAAGGTTCCGGTTGACGGCGGACTTTCGCTTCGCGGAAACCGCTTGCACGTGAAAACTTCGGGGCCGGTCGAGGCGAGGCTCTTTGACTTGCGCGGACGGATGCTCTTTTGCGAAAGAAGCTTTGTTAAGCGGGGAAGTGCGGAACTCTTTGCGGACAAGCGACTTTCTCCGGGCATTTACCGCATTGTCGTCGTCTCCGGAAACGTTTCGGCTAGCTCAAACTGGGCCGTTGTTCATTAAGAGGTTCCCTGATGAAAAAAATTTTCCTTTCGATGCTTCTTCTTTGCGCGCTGTCGGTTCTTTCGGTGAGCGACACGACATCCTTTACCATTCACATCGTGGGAGATTCCACAGTCACAAACTACAAGGCGAGCGTTTATCCGCAAACGGGCTGGGGACAAGTCATCGGAAGCTTTTTTGACGCGTCCCGCGTCGCCGTAAACAATGCGGCGATTGGAGGACGAAGTTCCAAGACGTTTATCCAGGAAGGTCGCCTCGACGCTCTCGACGGTGTCGTCAAACAGGGGGACTTTCTCTTTATCCAGTTCGGGCACAACGACCGCTACTTTGGAAGCAAGGCACGGGAAGTTCCGTTCGATTCGTTGAGCTATTATCTGAAGCAGTATCTTGACAAGGCAAAGGCCTGGGGAGCCACTCCCGTCCTCGTTTCGCCGATGATGATGAACACCTATCCGCGGAACGTGTTCTCTTCGACGTATTCGACAAAATCGGAATACAACGTGCGGGAACTGATGGAGTCCCTCTCGGCGGAATACGGAATTCCGTTTGTCGATTTGAACCTCAAGTCGTATAACTTTGCAAAAAATCAAAATGCAGATTACATTTCGCGGTATATCTTCAAGTATTTTTTGCCGGGAGAATATCCCAACTATCCGGACGGTGTGATAAACGATGGCACGACGCATTTTCAGGAATCCGGATCGCTTGCGCATGCGGAGTGGATTCTCGACGAGCTTTCGGACGAGACTTCGGCGAGCTATCTTTCGGAAGCGTCCCGCGCGGAGCTCGTGAAATTGCTGTCGGCTGCCAAAAAGCGCTATACGCAGACGGTGAGGACGAACCTCTCTTCGGCAAGCGGACTCGTTTCGCATTCGCTTTCGCTTCCGGGGGGCGCCCCGCTTGCGCTGCACGTGAGCCCGGGGAGTTTTGGCAAGGCTTTCAAGTATTGGGCGGATGACGACTGCAATTCCGTTTCGACGGATTCGAACTTTTACGGGACGAAGGCTCTTTACCGGACCGTGACCTATACGGCCGTTTTTGAAGGCGGGAGCGCGTGCGCGACCGTTTCGCACGGCGCGGAGGAACTTTCGTCTTCGAGCGTCGAGGCGTCTTCCTCTTCCGTAACGGTTTCGAGTTCGAGCGCGGAAGTTCCGGTGGAAAGTTCTTCCGCCGTCTGTTCCGATATTTCGGCGACCGCCGACTGGAAGTCTCCCATCGACATGGCGTTTCCGGACGAAGGCTCGGGCACGACCGATGCAAATCACGATGGATTTTTAGGCCAGGGATTTTTCAACATCGCAAACGAGCTTTCGAGCGCTGCCGTGTGGCATCTTGTTGCGGACCAGTCCGCATCGAACGCGAAGCTTCTTATCCGTTATGCGAACGGCGGGACCGCTTCCCGAGCCATGAAGGTGACGGTCGATGCCGGAACCTACGAGGTGGATTTTCCTTCGACGGGAAGCTGGGATACGTGGGACACGGCCGTTGTCGAGAACGTCTGGATAGACGCCCTGCCGTTCGACTTTAAAATGGAATCCTTGACGTCGGATGGCGGTCCGAACATCGACATGATAGCCTTTGACATTGCGGGCCTTTACCGCGAGGGATGTTCTCCCGCCGAAGTTCCGACGAAAATCGGGCGGAAAGGTCCGCGCGCGCCGCAAAAGGCTTTTCGCGAACCGGGCCGCTATCTTTACGATGCGACGGGCGCGCGCGTGTTGCGCGAGCGAAAGTCAAACCTTCCGAAAGGCGCCTACTTTTAGGTTTTTGTAAAAAAAGGAACCTTCCGCCAAAAGTTTTTTTGAAGCTTTTAGCGGAATTTTCTACATTTGGGAAACCTTTTTCAAGGAGTTCACGACTATGATGACTTTGCAGCAAGAAGATCCCGAAATCTACGGCCTCATCCAGGAGGAAGCGGAACGTCAGGAATACGGCATCGAACTGATCGCATCCGAAAACTACACCTCGAAGGCGGTGATGGAAGCGATGGGTTCCGTTCTCACCAACAAGTATAGCGAAGGCTACGTCGGCAAGCGCTACTACGGCGGAAACCAGGTCATCGACAAAATCGAACAGCTGGCGATTGACCGCTGCAAGGAACTCTTTGGCTGCGAACATGTGAATATCCAACCGCTTTCCGGTTCTCCGGCAAACGCGGCCGTCTATCTCGCCGTCCTGAAGCCGGGCGACAAGGTTCTCGGCCTAAAGCTTGACCACGGCGGACACCTTTCCCATGGCCATCCGGTAAACTTCTCCGGCATCCTCTACAACTTTGTCCAGTATGAAGTCGAAAAGGAAACGGGCCGCATCGACATGGACAAGGTGCGCGAAGTCGCCCTCCGCGAAAAGCCGAAGATGATTCTCGCCGGTTTCTCGGCCTACAGCCGGAACCTCGACTGGAAGCGCTTCAAGGAAATTGCGGACGAGGTCGGAGCCATTACCATGGCGGACATTTCGCACATTGCGGGCCTTATCGCGGGCAAGCAGCTCGAAAGTCCGGTCCCGTTCTTTGACATCGTGACGACGACGACCCACAAGACGCTCCGCGGACCGCGCGGCGCCATCATCATGTGCAAGGAAAAGTATGCAAAGCTCATCGACAAGGGCATTTTCCCGGGCATGCAGGGCGGACCGCACGACCACATCAACGCAGGCAAGGCCGTGGCCTTTGGCGAGGCCCTCAAGCCGGAATTCCATGTGTATGCGAAGAACGTCATCAAGAACGCCCAGGCAATGGCTGCGGAACTGATGAAGCTCGGCTACAAGATCATCGGCGACGGCACGGACAACCATTTGATGGTGGTCGATATGACGTCGAAGGGCGTCTCCGGCAAGGAAGCGGAAATCGCCCTCGAAAAGGTCGGCATTTCGACGAGCCGCTCCACGATTCCGTTCGATCCGCGCAAGCCGTTCGATCCGTCCGGACTTCGCCTCGGAACGCCGGCGATTACGACGCGCGGATTTGACGAAGAGGATTCCCGCGAAGTGGCCCGCATCATCGACCGCACCGTCCAGGCCCGGAACGACGATGCCGCGCTGAAGGCGATTCGCGAAGAAATCATCGCGCTTTGCAAAAAGCACCCGCTCTACAAGTAAAGGGTTTTGTACAAAGTAATCGACTTCCCGAATTTTTCGGGAGGTCTTTTTTTGTAATTTTTTGTTGGGAATTCCCTTTTGCGAGCCAAAATTTTCTATTATCTTATCTATGCCGAAAAACTTACAAGCTCAGAACGCTCAGAACGTCCAGGCTGCGGACGACGAAATCGATCTTTTGGAACTTGCGGGGATTCTCCTTGCGAAGTGGCCCGTCCTTTTGGCCTTTGTCCTTTTCGGGGCTTTTTGCGGAGTCTTTCTTGCAAACTACATTCGTCCGTCCTATACGAGCGACGCGCTTTTGCAGGTGGACCTGAACGGTTCTTCTCTCGGGGTGGCGCTCGGCGACATGGGCGCGATTCTCGATGCGTCTTCGCCGTCCGATGCGGAAATCCAGCTGATTCAGAGCCGGAGGGTTCTCGACGAGGTTGTCGAAAAGGAACACTTGGCGTATTCGGCGACGCCCGTAGCCTTTTGGCCGCGGCTTTTGCATACGGAGGGCCGCGTTGACCTTGGACTTTTGCACCTTCCGGTTCTTGACGAAAACGCCAAATGGTTTTTGGTCGCGGTCTCGGACAGCGCCTATCGGATCGAGGGACCTTTGGGCGAGAGCATTCTGGAAGGCTCGGTCGGCGATACCTACCGGAAGCCCGCATTTGAGGACACTCTTGCCGTGTGCGTTTTGCACATGAAGGCTTCTCCCGGCGAAAGGTTCCTGCTCTCGGAACGGGATTCGAGGGACGCCCTCGATGCGCTGCAGAGCGAACTTTCGGTCGCGGAACAGGGAAAGAAGACGGGCGTCATCCAGATGAAGATAAGCCACCGCTATGCGGACAGGGCTGCCCGCATTCTGAACGCCATCGCGGACACCTATGTGCGGCAAAACGTCGAAGCCCGCAGCGAGGATGCGACGAAAACGCTCCACTTTCTCGAAAAGCAGCTTCCGGACGTCAAGGCCAAGCTGGATTCCTCGGAACAGGTGCTTTCGCTTTACCGCAAAAACGAAGGATCCATTGACCTGAACGGGGAAGCCCGCTCCGCGCTTGAAAAGCGGATGGAACTCGAAAAGCTTTTGCTCGAACTGGTGCAAAAGCGCGAAGAGGTTTCGAGGCTCTTCAAGGAAGACCATCCGAGCGTCGTCTCCCTCAAAAAGCAGGAGGCGCAGGTGCGCCGCGAAATGGCGCGCCTCGGCGAAGAGACGAAGGACCTTCCCTACAAGCAACAGGAAATTTTGCGGCTCCAGGGAGACGTCGAGGTCAACAGCTCCATCTACACGAACATGCTGAACAACATCCAGCAGTTGCGCGTGGTGCAGGCGGGCGAAGTCGGAAACGCCCGAATTGTCGATCGCGCCCGCGTGGAACTCAAGCCCGTAAAGCCCAAAAAGAAAATCTTCCTTCTCGGCGGCGTGGCCGGAGGCTTTGTCCTCGGCGCGAGCCTTGTCTTTTTGTCGCGGATGATATTCTGCCGCGGCGTGCGCTCCGCGCGCGAAGTGGAGGCGCAGACCGGCGTCTCGGTGTATGCGAAAATTCCGGAGACGAAGGCTTCCAGAAAGCAGAAGGGATTTTCGCTCGTCGAAGGAAACGGGGAGGACTTTGCGTGTGAAGCGCTCCGGACGCTCCGCACTTCACTTGAATTTTCGCTCTCGGACGAAAAACGGGTCATTTTGGTTTCGGGCTGCAAGGAACATTCCGGAAAGAGCTTTGTTTCGAAAAATCTCGCAGCTCTCTTTGCCCTGAGCGGAAAAAGGACCCTGCTTGTGGATTTGGACTTCAGGGCGGGAATGCTCTCGCCGCGGGGCCGCGAAAGGGGCCTTTCGGACTACCTTCTCAAGCGGATTTCGCTCGATGAGGCGATTGAACATCTCGAAGGTTCGAACATCGACCTGCTCGGCGCGGGCTCCTTTGTGCCGTCGCCTTCCGAAATGATTTCCTCGGCGGCGTTCGAAAATCTTCTCCGCGAAATGCGTGGCCGCTACGACCTGATTGTTTTGGATTCGGCTCCGCTGTTGTATGTGGCCGATGCGCAAATCGCGTGCCGCTATGCGGACTTTGCGCTGCTTGTCGTCCGATACGGAAAGGATACGCTCGAAGACCTCCAAAGTTCCGTTGCGATGCTTGACAAGGCGGGTATGTCGTCCCGGGCGATTGTGATGAACCGCGTGGTGGCGGACGGCTCCGATTCCTACGGCGCAAAATACGGGGGGGGGGTATATGGCGGAGCCAAAAAGTACGGTACGGTGCAAAAAAATAGCTAGATTTGCGCCATGGGCGTTTTGTCGTATATGTTCCGGCGCTTTCCGCTGTTTCTGCTCGTTCTCGGGTGGGGATTTTCCCTGTCGTTTTCGAAAACTCCGGAGGCTCCGCAGCACTACGACTTTGCGCAAGCCAAGCGGCAAATGGACCGCATCTACTATGGAGAATTGCGGGTGACCGTCTATTGCGGCTGCCCCTATGAAAGCAACCGCAAACCGAACGGCATCGATTTTGACGCGTGCGGCTTCCGTCCGCGGAAAAACGAAAATCGGGCCTCGCGCATCGAATGGGAACACGTGGTGACGGCGCACAACATCGGGCTTTTTCGAAAATGCTGGCACAAGGAAGGTTCCCGCAGCGCACGAAAGAATTGCGAGGAAACGGATCCGGAATTCGCCCTGATGGAAGGGGATTTGCACAATCTTCTTCCGAGCATCGGCGAGGTGAACGGCGACCGCAGCAACTTTATGTATTCCCAGTGGACAAATTCCCCGGAACCGATGTATGGAAGTTGCGCATCCATTGTCGATTTTAAAAATCGGAAGTTTCAGCCCCGCGCGGAAGTGCGCGGCATGCTCGCCCGGATTTCCTTTTACATGGAAAAGACCTACGGCATTACGCTTTCGAAGGAACGCCGTCGCCTGTTCGAAATCTGGGACCGCGAGCATCCGGTCGAACGCCTTGAATGCGAACGCGATCGGCGCATTTTCAAGGTGCAGGGCGACCACAATCCCTTTGTGTATGAGCGTTGCCGCGAAGCGGGACTGATATGAACATTGTCGAATTTTCCGAATTTTTCTCCGCCCGGGATTTGGGGCGGTTTGCCGCATTTTCGAAGCTGAAAAACGGAACGCTTCACATGGAGGGGCTTTCGCCCGCGGCGGCGGCGCTTGCGGTTGCGGACCGGTTTCATCAATATCCGCAAAGCATTTTGGTGGCGGTCGAGGATTTTCGGCGGGCCGAAGTGTGGATGCAGAATCTGGAGAGCCTTTGCGGGGCGGAAAACGTGTGCTTTTTTCCGTCGCCGGGCGTGAAGCCTTACGACCCGAAGCTTCCCTTTGACGGGGTTCTCGAGGAACGGCTGCGGTTTTTCAGGATGTCGGGAAGGAAGGCTCCCTTTGTGGCCGTCTGCCCGGTCGATTCGCTGCTTTTGCGCCTTCCGCCGGCGGGTTCGCTCGAACGGAAAAAGCTCGTTTTTCGAAAAGGCGATACGGTCGATCCGCTGTCGCTTCGAAAAACCTTGGGCGACATGGGGTTTGTGGAAGAGCCTGTGGTCGGGACCGTCGGTGAGTTTTCTATTCGCGGGTGCATTGTCGATGTAAACCTCTTTATGCACAGACATCCGGTGCGGATGGAATTTTTTGGCGACGAAATAGAGAGCATCCGCTCGTTCGACATTTTTTCGCAGCGTTCGATTGAGCCGCTCGATGTCGTCGAAATTTATCCGCGCGGAGAGTTTGTGCTTTCGGCTTCGGACCGGGCAAAAATTCCGTATGGCGAAGAGGAGAACATCTGGTGGAGACGCCCGGAATTTGAAGAGCTTCCCGCGAGCGTTCTCGACTACATGCCGGACGCTTCGATTGTTTTTGACGGGGAATCCCGGGTAGAGGAAACGGCCGGAAAGCTCGGGCGGACGCACGTGGAAGCCTATGAAAAGGCGCTTCCGCTGAACCGGAAAATTTCTTCGCCGACGGAAATCTGGTGGCGCTTTGACGATTTGCGTCCGCAAATTTCGAAGCGGCCCGTTCTCGATTTGACGGACGCGCAAATGGAATCCCCGGACTGGATTTCGGTCGCCTTGCGTCCGCAGTCTGCCGGAAATGTCGGTACGAGCGCGACTGTCAAGGAAATCGAGGATTTTAACGCCCGCGGCGGAAGCGTCTTTTTGGTGGCGCATTCGGAGGGGGCCGCGCAGCGGGTGCTGCACCTGTTTGACGGCGCGCCGATTGAAGGCGTTCTTCTCGGGGACATTTCCGAGGGATTTTTTGCGGACGGCGAAAACATCGCGCTTCTCTCCGAGGCGGAAATTTTTAACCGTTCGGGAAAGGCGAAGCGGCGTCGGAGCGTTTCGGGTTCGGTTTCGGGTGCGCTGCTGGTGGAGTCCCTTTCGCTCGGCGATTACGTGGTGCACGAGGATCACGGCGTAGGACGTTATCGCGGGCTTGTGCGTGAAAAGATTGGCGGGGGACTTGTCGATTGCGTGCTACTTGACTATGCGGGCGGAGACAGGCTCAAGTTTCCGGTTTCGGACTTGCGAAAAATTGAGCGCCTTCCCGAAAATTCCGAGGGGGAAGCCCCGGCGCTTGCGAGCCTCGGAAGCCGTTCGTGGGAAAAGCTCAAGGACCGCGTCAAGAAGCGCGTTGTCAAAATTGCGAAGGAGCTGATTGCGCTTTACGCAAAGCGGGAACTCGTCGAAGGCTTTGCGTTTCCGCCGGATTCCCGGATGCAGAAGGAATTCGAGGACGCCTTTGAATACGAACCTACGCCCGACCAGGTTCGCGCCACGGCCGAAATCAAGAAGGATATGGAAAGTTCGCATCCGATGGACCGGCTCGTTTGCGGGGATGTAGGATTCGGAAAGACCGAGGTCGCGATGCGGGCCGCTTTCAAGTGCGTCTATTCCAAAAAGCAGGTGGCGCTGCTCGTGCCGACGACAATCCTTGCCGCTCAGCATTACGAAACGTTCCGGGAGCGCTTTGCCGCTTTCCCGGTGAATATTGCGCTCGTGAACCGCTATAAGACCGCCGCCGAAAAGAAGAAAATTTTTAAGGAAGTGGCCGAGGGCCGCTACGACATTGTCGTGGGGACGCATGCGCTCCTTTCGGAAAAAAGTACGTTCAAGGATCTGGGACTTTTGATTATCGACGAGGAACAGAAGTTCGGGGTGAAGCAGAAGGAACATTTGCGCGAGCTGCGACTGACGGTGGATACGCTCAGCATGAGCGCGACGCCGATTCCGCGGTCGCTACACCTTTCGCTTACGGGGGTCCGCGACATTTCGCTCATCAATACGCCCCCGATGAACCGCCTTCCCGTCGAGACGAAAATCCTTTCGCGGGACGATGCGGTTTTGGGAGCGGCCATTCGGGACGAGCTTGCGCGCGGCGGGCAGGTCTTTGTGGTGAATGACCGCGTGCAGTCGATAGAACATTTGGCGGAAAACATCGAGGCGCTTGCGCCGGGGGCGCGCGTCGCCGTGGCGCACGGGCAGATGGAGGACCGCGATCTGGAACGCGTGATGGACGCCTTTGTGGCGCGGGAGTTCGACATTCTCGTGAGCACGAGCATTATCGAAAGCGGGCTGGACGTTCCGAATGCGAATACGATTTTGATTATGAACGCGCATCATTTCGGCATTAGCCAGCTTTACCAGATGCGCGGCCGTGTGGGGCGTTCGAGCGTTCTCGCCTACGCCTATCTGGTCGTTCCGAAGGACGGGAACATTTCGGCGGAATCGATGAAGCGCTTGCAGGCCCTGGAACAGTTTACGGACCTCGGAAGCGGATACCAGCTCGCGATGCGGGATTTGGAAATTCGCGGAGCGGGAAACCTGCTCGGGTCCGAACAGCACGGATTTATTGCGGAAGTGGGCTTTGAAACCTATGTGCGGCTCGTCCGCGAGGCGGTCGAGGAACTTCGGGGCGGCGGGGACGGGGAGTCTCGCGTGGAACCCCGCGTGGAGCTTCCTGTGGACGCCTTTTTGCCCGAGACGTATATTGCGGACGGGCTTTCGAGAATTTCCATTTACCAGAGGCTCGCCCGCATCGAAAAAATCGAGGATCTGGAATCCCTTCGGTCAGAACTCGTGGACCGTTTTGGACCTGTGCCGCCGCCGGCCCAAAAGCTCTTTCTCGTTTCGGAAGTGGCCTTCATCGCTTCGAAGCTTCGCATTCAGGGCGTTGAAGCGCGCCGCGGAATGCTCGTGTTTACGTTCGTGGAATTTCCGCCGCCCGATCCGCGCCTTCTCGCCGAGCTTTCCGCGCTTTCGCCTTTGGGCATGCGGTATGTGGGAAATTCTCCGCTGCAGGGAGTCGTCGAACTCGGACGGGGAATTTCGGACGAGGATTCCGCACAGGCGACGCTCGAAGTTTTCCGGGCGTTTGCCAAGGCCATGTGAGTTTTTCGCAAAGCGAGCTGTCTTTCCTTGCACACCGAGCTGTCTGTGGATCCTACCTGTCTGCCGATAGGCAGATAGAATCCATCCCGCAGTTCAGAGCTTAGTTGAGAGAACTTGGAACTTAGATTCGCGAAGCGATCTGTATTCCAACACTCCACTCTTC
>CAVBPX010000050.1:0-17865 GCA_963597395.1 Eggerthellaceae bacterium
CATCGCTTGGTCTCACTCAAATTTTCTTTACCAAAGCAATTTTTAGAGGTTCCCTTACCATTTTTCCTTTTGTTCTTTCGGGTCTAGCATCTTGATGACCTTGGCGGGGGAGCCTCCGACAACGGCGTTTGCGGGGACGTCCTTGGTGACGACTGCGCCCGCTCCGACGACCGCGTTTTCGCCGATGGTGACGCCTGGGCAGATGGTTGCGTTCATGCCTATCCAGGCGTTCTTTTTGAGGATGACGCGCTTGTAAGTGTAAATTTTGTGGCGTTCGTTAAAGTCGTGGTTTATTGTGGCGATGCGGACGCCCGGTGCGACGGAAACACCGTCTTCAAACGTGATGCCTCCCGAAGCGGAAAGGATGGCCGAGTGGTTGATAAAAACGTTTTTCCCAAAGGTGACGCGGTTTCCGAAGTCGCAAATAAAAGGCGTCAGAATGCGAACGTCCTGCAGTTTTCGGTGAAAAAGTTCTTCGAGAAATTCGATGTATTGCAAATTGTCCGGAAGGCAGTTGTTGGCCTTGGCGCACAGTGTCCGCGAGCGGATCATCTCCTGGACCGCTTCGCGAAAGTAAGGCTGCGTGTTGTCTGTCGGGCCGCCCCTGTCCATCAGGTCGTAAACGTATCCGGGCGCAAATTCCTTGTTCATTGTTAACTCCTTTAAAACTTCATTTACAATTTAACACCTGGAGCGAACTTTAGGTCAAGAGCTATGGCCGTTTTTTTCTTGGATTTTTGGATGAATGAGTGTATTTTTCGGACGAGGTCACGATGAAAAAGACGGTTCTTGTTTCGATGTTTTCCCTCTCCGCGGCATTCCTTTTTGCCGATGTTCCTGCGGTAAACCAGCTGGGGTTTGCACCCGAGTCTCCCAAGCTTCTGGTTTTTCGCGGATCCGATTCGGCTTCGGTGGAAATTCGGAACCTGGAATCGAATGCTACCGTTTTGACGGTTCCCGCTCCCCGACCCGTTTTCGACGAAGCGAGCGGCGATACGGTTCAGGCCTTTGACTTCTCTTCCGTCAAAAAGGAAGGTTCCTATCTGGTGATGCGCGGCGGAAAAATTTCGGACGTTCCCGTTTCGGTGCAAAAAAATCCCTACCGGGAACTGACAAAGGCCGCGCTCAAATGGTTCTACTTTCAGCGGGCGGGTTTTGCGCTGAACGCAAAGTTTGCGGGGCCCTGGTCGCGGGCCGCGGGGCACCTCGACACGGCCGTTCAAGTCTATGGCGAAGCCCGTCAAATCCGCTCTCCCAAAGGCTGGTATGACGCCGGGGACTTTGGCAAGTACATTGTCAATTCGAACATCACCGTCACGACGCTCCTTCGCCTTTACGAAGATTATCCCCAGTATGCGAAAAAGCTCAAATGGGAAATTCCGCGCGAAAACAAAAGGCTTCCCGCGCTTCTCGAAGAAGTCAAGTGGAACCTCGACTGGATGCTTTCGATGCAGGACTTTGACGGCGGCGTTTTTCACAAGCTCACGTCCCTAAATTTTTGCGGAAACGTGATGCCCTCGGACGATACGCTTTCGCGCTTTGCGATTGGAAAGGGAATTGTTTCGACGCTCGGATTTGCGGGCGTTGCGGCGCAGGCTTCGCGCATCTATCAAAAGTTCGACAGGGCCTATGCCAAAAGGCTCTTGGACGCGGCCGTTCGCGCCTATGATTTTGCAAAGAAAAATCCAAACCTTTTTTACGAACAGCCCGCGGACGTTTTTACGGGATCGTATTTGCCGAAAGGGGAAGACGGAAAGGACGAGGCCCGGTTTGCGGCGGCGGAACTTTTTGCTTCGACCAAAGACAAAAGATTTTTGGAGGACTTGAAATCGTTTTCGCTTTTGGCTAGCGGCATCTGGTGGGGAGATTTGAACATGTTTGCCGTGTTCCGCGTGGCGGAAACAAAAGCCTTTGGCGATTCGCTTGTGCGGGACGCCCAAAAAAAATTGCGCGATTTGGCGGACGGGATTTTTGCCGACTCGAAATCTTCGCCGTATCGGATTCCGATGGGCTCCCATTGGACCTGGGGTTCAAACAGCCAGGTGGCAAACAACGGAATTGTTTTGATGGAAGCCTCTCGGATTTTAAAAGACAAAAAATATCGTGAGGCGGCGGAAGAGGCATTGTCCTATCTGCTTGGAAAAAATCCGCTTCACATGTCCTATGTGACGGGATTTGGCGCGCGGTCTCCGATGCATCCGCATCACCGCGCAAGCGAGGCGGATTCGGTCACGCTTCCCGTCCCCGGAATGCTCGTCGGAGGCCCGCACCTGGGAAAGCAGGACGTTGGAAAGGAGCATTGGCAGTGCCCGGATTACGGCGTAAAGAACCGGCCCGCTGTCGCCTATCTGGATTCCGCCTGCAGCTACGCGACCAACGAGGTCGCCATCAATTGGAACGCTCCGCTCGCCTATCTTGCGGGCGCTCTTGACGCGGAACACTGAACGCGCGACCCGTCGGAAAGTTATATTCTCCGCTATGAACGTATTTGAAAAGTTGGGACGGATTCTTCCGTCCGTCGAAAGCCCGGCGCGCTACATGGGCGGCGAAGCGAACAGCGTCGTCAAGGATTCTTCGAAACTTCTCGCCCGGATGGCCTTCGTCTTTCCGGACCTTTACGAAATTGGACTTTCGAACAACGGTCTGCGCGTGCTGTATCACGTCGTAAACCGCGAACCGGACCTGTTGATGGAAGTCGCCTTTGCGCCGTGGGACGATATGGCCCGCGAAATGCGCGCAAACGACGTTCCGCTTTACACGCATGCGACGTGGACGCCCGTAAAGGAATTTGACGTCATCGGCATGACGCTCCAGACGGAACTCAACTTTACAAACGTTCCCTATGTGCTGGAACTTGCGGGAATTTCCGCCTTTGCAAAGGACAGGAAGGAAAGCGACCCGATTGTTCTCGGGGGCGGGCCCGCAATGGCAAATCCCGAGCCCGTGGCGGATTTCTTTGACGCCTTTAACATCGGCGACGGCGAAGAAATGCTCCCGAAAATTTTGCGGACCGTCGGGGAATGCAAAAAGAAGGGCCTTTCGCGGACGGAAACGCTCGAAGAAATTTCAAAAATCGACGGCGTTTACATTCCCGCTTTCCGAAAGGTTGTTCGCGGGGAATTTGGACAGCTCGTGCCGCAGGAACCTGCAACGGGTTCTTACGAGCGTACAAACGGCGTTCGGCGCGTCTATGTTCCGGAGCTCAAAAAAGAGGATTATCCCGTCAAGAATTTGATTGCAAACATGCGACTGGTGCACAACCGTTTTAGCGTCGAAGTGATGCGCGGCTGCACACAGGGCTGCCGTTTTTGCCAGGCGGGAATCTGGTACAGGCCCTGCCGGGAACTTCCGGCCGACGACGTGATGGACCTCGCCAAGGAAGGCCTCCGCGCAACGGGCGAAAGCGAACTCGGGCTTTTGAGCCTCTCGACGGCGGACTACAAGCCTATTGAGGCTTTGACCGATTCCATTATCGACGACGCCTTTTTTGACAACGTGGACGTGTCGCTTCCGAGCATTCGCGTGAGCAGCTTCGGGCAGTCGCTTGCCGAAAAGGTCGCGGCTCTCAAGGGCGGCCGCAGCGGAACCTTTGCGCCCGAAACAGGTTCCGAACGCTTGCGGAAAATGATCAACAAGACGATCACCGACGAGGACATGTATAACGCCGCGGAACACGCCTTTTCGTCGGGATTCAACAAAATCAAGCTTTACACGATGGTCGGGTTTCCGACAGAAAATGACGAGGACATGGAAGCGTTCTGTCGCCTTATCGAGAACCTGGTAAAGATCGGGCGCAAGTATTTGCGCAGCGCGCAAATCTCGGTGAGCATGGGAATTTTAATTCCCAAGTCGTGGACGGCGCTTCAGTGGGCACCCTTTATGGACAGGGAACTGGCGCTTTCGCATATCCAGTTTGTCCGCCGACGGTTCTTTAAGCATCCGAACGTGAAGGTAAACTGGGCGGACTGGGACACGTCGCGGTTGGAAGCCTTTTACAGCCGCGGGGACCGTTCGCTTGCGCCGATGATTTACGAGGCCTACAAGCGCGGAATGATTTTTGAAAGCGACAGCCACCGGATCCGGCCCAAGGACTGGGAAACTATCTGGAAAGATTTCGGCTACGACGAAAAATGGATCTACGAGACGCGTACAAAGGAAAGCGTTTTTCCGTGGGACTTTATGCACGTGGGCGTCACCAAGGCGTATCTTTGGAACGAATATCAAAAAGGGTTCAATCCCGAAGTTTTTGAAAATGCGAAGCCCGTGCCAAACTGCAAATGGGGCGAGTGCCAGCATTGCGGAATTCCGGGAAGCGGAAAAGAGGTTCGCCTCGCCCCGGCTCCCGAAAAGTACAAGGCTCCCAGCCGCACTCCCGAAGAAATTAAAAAGTTGGTGAAGGAAAGGCGCCCGGTTTACGACAAGCGCTTTACGTACAAGGTAACGTTTCAAAAAACGGGTCTCAGCCGTTTTCTTCCGCATCAGAACATGCTCAGTGCGTTTGTGCGCACCTTTGCCTGCGCCGGGATCCCGCTCCGCTACAGCGAAGGCTTTAGCCCCAAGCCGCGCATTGTGAACATGGGAGCGCTACCGCTCGGACTCGAAACGGTGTGCGAAATTCTGGGCGTCGAGACGCTCGTTCCGCTTGACGTCTCGCCCAAAGGCTTGCCCGTCCTCATCGAAAAACTGAATGTCCCGTTTCCGATGGGCATGAAAATTTTGAACATCGAACCGCTTGCCTACAAGCTCTCTTCGAGGTTCCCCAAGTCGATGACGTATTCCTTTGCACCGGAAAAGGTTCCGGAAGGTCTTGTTGAAAAGTTCCGCGAAAAAAGACTTCCGATTGTGAAAAATCACCGCGGAACGGAAGTCGATTTGAACGCACACATTCTGGATTTGCAAATTCGCGACGGGAAAATTTTCATTCGCGTCAAGTGCAACGACCAGGGCGGAACCGCAAGTCCCTACCCGATCTTTGGCGGTCTCATGGGCTTTGAGGATGAAACGGCAAACTTGGACGATCTTTCCCGGCGGTTCCTCATCCGCAAGGAGTCGATGCGCTGGGACTGATTACCGCATCCACGTGTTGTCGAAGTCGAATCCAATCGAAAACTTGATTTTTGTGGGCGCAATGGCCGAGGGAAGTCCCAAAAAGCGGATGGGCGTCATCTTGCGTCCGCCTTCGCCATTTTCGTCTTCGCCGATGCGGTCGAGTCCGCGGGCGAGGTTCAGCGAAAGATTGAACGGAATCGTGTAGAAAATCCGGTTGGCCATTCGGAATTCAAGTCCAACGCTCCGGTCCCAAAAATCGCGCCTTGAGAATTGGGAAACGGGAATACCGTGGCGCATCCAGGCCGCTCCCGCCTGTGCATAAAGGTTTACAAAGAGGTCGCGGGTGGTAAAAATTCCAAAGTGTGCACGAAGATCCTCGTAGATGGGGAAGAGATAGTGAAGTTCGGCCTTGAATGTTTTAAGTCCGCTCCGGTTGTAATCCTCGGACGTAATCAAATAGGGATAGCCTTCCAAAAGAAGCGGCGTGTAATAGTAGCTGTCGAGCGTGTCCTTGGAATTCTTGGCGCTCCATGCTCCGAGTCCCTGAACGGTCGCGCCCGCCGCAAAGCGGGCTCCGGGGTGAATCGGGTTCGAAAGGCTTCCAAAGGCGTTGAAGTAAAAATTGTGGAGCGTGTAGTTGCGGTAAATCGGTTCGATTTTTCCGCTCGCACTGACGGTAAAGCTCTCCGAAAAAGTTCCCGGACGATACAGATCCGAGTTCGAAATCTGGTAGCTTGCGGAAACTCCGTTTCCGGCGCCTGCCGTATTGGTCGCCGTTTCGCCGTCCGCGCCTCCCGTAAGGGAAATTCCGAACGTGGCCGAAAGCCGCTTTTGATACGTCCACTTCAGATTGTCTTCGTAGAGGTTAAAGTCCGCCCAGTCATAGCCTCCCAGCACAAAGAGCGTGTCGCCCTGCTTAAAAAGGCTGTAGCTCGCGCTGCCCTGAAGCGCGTTCAGCGAAACCGCATAGTGGCTTGTTCCGACGGAATCCTCGTAGCTCCGCGGATCTTCGTAGCGAACCGTGTCCTTCGAGCGGTAGTTCATGTTCGAATAGGCAAGCCCGAGCGTAATCGGCGTAGAACGGTTTTCGAGCGAAACGAAAAATTCCCTTTCCATCTCCGGGTTGATGCCGTCGCCCGTAATATACTTCCAGCCGTTTCCGACTTCGACAAGAAGCCCTGCCGACAGGACGTTCTTTTTGAGCGGGTCCGAAAGCGTAAGCGCAAGCCCGAGCTTTGGCGTCGCACTTCCGTCGCCCGTCACTCCAAAGTCCGGCGAGCGTTCCTCGACGGCAAAAATGGGAGCAATCAGAACCTTTCGCGGAATCGGCTTGTAGTTTCGTTCGCTGCCAGCAAAGGCAATTTCTGAAAATTCGAGTTCCTTCCTGACTTTTTCCCGGAGCGTTCCGTTTAAAACGAGCGGCGGCGTCTTGGGAAGGCGCAGTATGGAATCCCGCATTGAAATGATCGTGTCGATTTTGCAAACCGGAATGGAATCCCGGACGTTTGCGGAATCCAAAATCGCCGAGGAATCCGCAAGCGCGGTCGAGTCCGCAAAAGCCGTGGAATCGGAGATCGAGGAATCCTTTCCGTTGAGCGTATCCGGTCCCGGGCATGTCGTAAACGTCGTATCGTAAATTGCAAAGCTTGAGTCCCGCGTCGCGTCATAGTCGGAAAGTTCAATTGCGTAGAGCGAAAAACCGTCCTTGTCGTAGCCTGTGTAATAGACGGTTCCCGAATCGACCACCGGCGTGAACGCGCCGCCGATGACATTTGTGAGAGGATGTTCCGCTCCGCCGTTCCACTTTTTGGAATAGAGGTTAAAAATGCCGTTCCGGTTTGAGGAAAAGACGATTGTTTCGTTGTCTATCCAGTTCGCGTCGCGGTAGTCGAAGCCTTTTTCCGAAAGGATTTTAAAGTCCGAACCGTCGCTTCCGATGACGGCGATTCCGCGGTCCACATCGTCAAAAAATCCAAAGAGAATTTTCTTTCCGTCCGGGCTGAACTTGGGCGAATAGACGTTGTAATAAAGGAGTTTTTCGTTCGGCACGTAAATGTCCCGGACTTCGCCTGCGGAGCCTTTTGGAAACTTCGGAACGGGAGCCGTGCTCAGCACAAACCGCGTCGAATTGATTTCGCGGCGGGCAAAGACGACTTCCTTTCCGTTTGGCGAAATGTCCGGGTAAACGGCGTCGGCGAGAACGGTCGCCAGGATGTTCTTTCCGTTTGTATCGGCAAGAGCAATGTCAAAGTGCGCGTGCCCGTTCCGGTCGCGCCTTGCGTATGTCGTGTAGGCGAGAACGGGACCTTTCTCCTGGATGTCGCGGACGGAAATTCCCTTGTCGAACCAGGGTTTTTGAGGCTTAAAGGGATTCTTTGAAAATTTTGAAATGGCAAGCGCGGAATCCGAAAACAGTGCGGAATCTTTTGCGGATTTTGAAATTTTAAAAACGCCTCCGTCAAACCAGGGACCTCCAAAGTTCGAAACGCCGTAAACGTCCCCACCGACAATCGTCGGAAAGTCCGTGTAAAACGCGCCTTTCGAAAGCTTTTTCCCGGTGACGGGAAGGCCGAGCGAATCCCTCTGGGCCTCGTAATGCCTGACCGTCGCCTCTTTCCATTTGTTGTAGAGCGAATTCTCGTCAATTCCAATGACGTTCTTAATGGCGGACGAAAGGGTGATGTTTTTAAACTTGGAAAGTTCGTGCCAAATTTTGGGCATGGCCTCGGGACCGTATTCGGAATCGATATACCGGACGAGCGAAAACCCTTGTGTGTAGGGACCGAGTTCCGCTTCGAGCGAATTGTCCGCAAAGTCCCGCATATAGTTCAGTCCCAAAATTCCGTCGTTCAGCGCAGCGGTCCGAAGCAGCATGTCGCGGTGACTGTCCCAGGCGTCAAACCCCATCCGCGCGGATTCAAACTGGGCCGTTCCTTCGGCAAACCAAAGCGGCTGCAGCGTAAACGGAATGACGACCGAGGCGTTTTGCGTCGAGCGTTCGTTGTAGTAGTCCAAATACGAAAGCTGGAGTCCGTAGATAAAGTGCGGAAGCTTGCTTCCGCTTTCGATGCTCACCAGGTGAGAAAATTCATGGGTGACGACATCGGTAATCCACGGGTGCGTGCTCCGCACCTTAAAGTCCCAGTTGGAAAGAAAAAGGTTCAGCGCGTTTTCGTTCGGGACGGCGGAACCGTTGGCGTAAAGTGCGTTCTGCAGCGAAACGTCGATGCGGAGCGGCATGTCGATTTGATAGCGCGAAACGATTGTGTCGTAAATCGCTTCGGCCGTGGAAGCGACAATCCCCGCATGGGTGCCGTATTCCGCCGGATAGGCAAACGAAAAATGTTCGGAGGCCGCCGCCTTCCAGCGAATATCGCTCTGGTTTCCGGAAAAACTCAAATCGGCGGACAGGACGATTTCCGAAACGGCGAAGAGAACAAAAAGGATTTTGCGGAATTGAATCACAATTCCCCAATATACAAACTAGCGCTTAAAGCGTTTATCGATTTCCGCCGTGGGAAGACGCATCAAGGTGGCGCGGCCGGAGGGTGAATTCATCGGATCGCGCGTCGTAAGGAGCGAAGCCATCAGCCGGGTCATTTCCTCGGCGGAGAGCCTGTCGCCCGATTGAATCGCGTTGCTCTTTGCCCAGGCCCGAGCCAAAGCCTCGTGCGTCGGGTTCCCCGGATTTTCTCCCGCGAGAATATCGGAGAGCATTTCGCGGATGGCCTTTTCGGACCTTGAAAAGGGAAGGTCCCTCGGCGTTCCGCGCAGCTGGTAGGAATTTTTTCCGAACGGCTCCAGGTGAAATCCCAGCCTGTCGAGCGTCGGCAAAAGTTCGGGTATGACGCTTGCTTCTTCCGGCGAAAAGTCGATGACTTCCGGAAAAAGAAGCTCCTGGCTTTCGAGCGCGGCCGTGCTTTCGAGAGATTCCAGCGCATGTTCATAAAGGACGCGCTGGTGCGCGGCGTTCTGGTCGATAATCAAAATGCCTTCGCTGTCTTCGCAGACGAGGTAGGTGTTTGACAGCTGAAAGAATTGCGGAGGCGGAGTCTTGTCAATGCGGGTGGGCGGCCGCAGGTTTTGCGGCGAAAGCGGAATGATGTTTCCGTTTTCCGGCAAGGAAAAAAGGTCCTGGATAATGTCGTTTGGATCGTCGGCCCGGTATTTCGGTTTTTTTTCGTTGACATTTTTTGTCAAACCAAAAGTCTGACCGGCACCGCCCGACGGCTTTTCGTTTGCTTCGGGGAGCCTTGAAAAATTTACGGGGAAAAGAACCGGCTTGGTCGGAACGGCAAAGGTCGGTTCGGGCGAAAAGGTGCTTTCCGTCGCGGAATATTCGAGCGGAGACTTTGTCGAAAGGGTTTCAATGTGGATGGAAGGCCCGGCGGTCTCCTCGGATGACGTTTCAAAGGCGTCGCGAATCGCATGATGAACCGTCGTAAAAACGTCGTTCTCGTTGGCAAACCGGACTTCGCGCTTTGTCGGGTGCACGTTGACATCGACGGACGTGTCCTGCATTTCCAAAAAGAGGACGACGACCGGCGCCCCGGAACTTCCGTAAGGCTCGTAGGCCCGCTGCACGGCCTTTGTGATGACCGCGTTCCAGATGGGGCGCTTTTGGACATAGACAAAAAGCTTGTTTCGCTTGTTTTCGAGCGTGTTCGGCGGAACGACAAGGCCCGTGATGCGGATCCCCGCTTCCTCGTAATCGACGGGGAGCATCACCTTGGCGGTTCCCGCTCCGAGCGCCTCGGCAACGCGGCTTCGCAGGTCTCCGTCCGACCCCGTGCTAAAAATTTCTCGGCCGTTGACCCGGTATTCGAAGCGAACATCGGGGTGGGCAATCGAAAGGCGCGTCACGGTCTCGGTCACGGTGCGGGCTTCGGCCGTATCGCTCCGCAAAAAAGTTTTCCGGACGGGCGTGTTAAAGAACAGGTCCTCGATGAGAAAGGTCGTTCCGCGGGGCGAAGCGTCTTCCGTCCTGCTTTCGAGCGCGCCGCCTGTCAAGTGGACGGAATGCGCACAGTCGGCGCCCTCTTCGCGGCTCGTGATGGAAAGCTTTGAAACCGCGGCAATGGATGCGACCGCTTCGCCGCGAAAACCGTTTGTCGTCAAATGAAAAAGGTCTTCCGCCGAGGCGAGCTTTGACGTCGTATGCGGCAAATAGCAAAGATCAAGGTCGGCTTCGGACATGCCGCAACCATTGTCCCGAATCAGGATGGAGGACTTTCCGCCGTTTGAAATTTGCACCTCGATGCGGGTCGCCTTGGCGTCCAGGGCGTTCTCTACGAGCTCCTTCACGACGGATGCCGGGCTTTCGACCACCTCCCCGGCTGCGATTTTGTTGATGATTTCTTCAGAAAGTGCGTGAATTCGGGCGTTTTCCATGCCCAAAATATAGAAAAGTCAAAAAAACACCATTAAAAAAGCTCCCATTTTAAAAATAGGGGTGGGCAAATCGCGTTTAATAAAATAAATTATAGGTATGCAGGATACCGAAACTAAAATACCGAATATTTTTCTGAAGCTGGCCTACAGCGAACTTCTCCTCTCTTTCCGGACGGAAGATCTCGTTCCCTTGGTCCAGAACGCAAGTGTTACCAGCCGCAAGTTGATTGAAAACGCGTGGCAGGAAGATGAAATGGTCAGCATCGAGGATAACGCGATGATGATCGAAAGTTTCTCGAACTGGCTTCTTGCCAAGGGTGAGAACCTGGACTTGTTCGGAAACCGCATGTTTGACAAGCTCAAACACCTGACGACCATTCCCAAACGCGCGCTGATGCGTTCCTACCTTCCCTACATTCGTGAATTTTACGACATGAAGGATCAGCGCTTCGGCATTCTCAGCCTCATCGAAAAGCGCAACCTGTTCCACGAGAACTTCCATTTTGTGGAAGGCGCTCTCAAGGGAAGCGAACGTCACGACTTCCTCCTCAACCGCTCCTCCGGTTCCGGTCACCCGTCGGCAGTCTATTCCTCTTGGCTCCTCCGCGCGTTCCAGCAGGCTCCGACTCTCCTAAGCCTTCCCGCTTTCGAGGATGTTAAAATTTATGCGACCCAGTATTCCGCAGAAGAAGCCCTGCTCGGCCGTCTGATAGGCAATCAGGACCGCGACACGTTCTACGTTAGCGGCATCGCGGTAGGCAAGGTCGTCAAGTTCGGTGAATGTCTCGAAAAGCTTCCGAAGAACCTCGGGCTCTCCAAGCTCGCCGACAAGCCCTGCGTCCGCCTCGACACCGATGTCGTCGATACGTTTACGGGCACCCGCCTGCTTTACAAGGACCGCTACTACGGCGCTCCGGTTTCCATTGCGGAATTCATCTACGCGAAGGACGTGACGACGAAGGATCCGTTTGCAAACCTCATCTCTTCGCTCGTCCAGGACGAATACCGCGTCTGGCCGCCGGTCCAGAAGGCGCACGACGAACTTCTGCACAAGATTAACCACGTCGCCGAAATCATCTACTACGAAACGGACGATTCCATTTCGGTGAACGGAAAGCATCTGATGCGCAACGTTCCGGCCCGCATTCTGCGCAACGTTCTTCGCGAATACACGAAGACCGGCCGAGAGGAATTCGAAAACCGCGAATTCAAGCGCGATCCCGAAATTTGCATCGACCCGGTGAACCCGAACTTCGAAAGTCGGTTGAACCGCGTCGTGGATCATCTTGAAAAGGTTTCCGACGTCATGGGCTTGAATCGTCACCGCCGCGGCGGCTTCCGGTTCGAACCGCATTGCCACATCGAGTTCCACGAGGAACCCGCCGTAATTCGGAAGCCGAGAAATAAGTAATAAATACTGGCCGTACAAAATGGAATTCATCTATATTGTACGCAAGAATTGACGGAAAGGTAAATCCTCTAACAACTCTATCATTGCTCCCCTCCTGGTAAGTTCGGGGTTCAATCCGTCTTCCTCCATACTCCCGCAAGTTTCTTGCGGGAGCTTTTTTTTTGCTCTTTCCCGCAACGAGTTCGTTGCATTCCGCATGTTGAAAATTTTTTGTATTCCACTGGAATACATTTAAATAAAAATTTACTAGGGAAATCTTATGAACTGTGCTAGATTTGAACGGTATGAAGGCCATTTTTGAGTATGGAGATTTTCGGTCGTATTTACGGGATTTTCACGATTCCCCGCATTCGAGGTGCTCGAAGTTTTCTTGGCGCGCCATTTCGAAGCGGGCGAAAATCAACAATCCCAATTTTTTGCGGCAGGTGATGCTCGGGGAGAAAAATCTCGGGGAAAGGAACATTGGCGCGGTCGGAAAGGCAATAGGATTTTTGGGTGCCGAACTGGAATACTGGACAAAGCTCGTCCACTTTTGCCAGGCTCCGGACGGAGATCAAAAGGAGCGCTATCGGCTGGAACTTTCGCAAATGCGGGGCTCCGTTCGTTCCAGGGAAATTTCCGAAGGTTTTGACGAGTATTATTCCCGCTGGTATATCCCCGCCATCCGCGAACTGGTGACCCTCTTTGATTTCAAGGACGACTATGCGCTTCTTGCCCGGTCCTTGACGCCTTCCATTTGCGAGGACGAGGCGCGCCTTGCCGTGCGGCTGCTCGCCAAGCATCATTTTATTCGGCGGAATTCGAAGGGCCTTTGGGAAGAAACCGATCGGGCGCTTCGGAGCGGATCCCCGAGGCAACGCGCTTCGCTTGTGCGTTATCACCGCGAAATGCTTTCGAAAGCCTCGCAGTCGATAACCAAGTGGAAAAAGAACAGCCGTTTTATCGCCGGGATGACGGTCGGCGTTTCCAAAACATGTTACCGGATGATTCTTACGGAAACCAAAAAGTTCAAGACCCGAATAGAAACACTTGTACACAATGACTCCCAAAGCGATACCGTGATGCAGATTGCGCTTCAGATTTTTCCGGTTGCGGCAACTCCGAAAAGCGAGATTATTGCCGAAAAGGAGAAGGAAAAATGAGGCGAGGTCTTTGGATTTTGTGGGCTTCTGTCGCCTTTTTGTGCGCGTGCATGGAAGAGGTGGCCGGCGGAAGCAGCGAACACGAGAACGTGATACAGGCAAAGGTTCCCCGGACGGATTCGGTGCTTGTCGTGGTGCAGGATTCCAAGGGAAAACCTTTGCCCCATGTGACGGTTCGGGCCGTGGAACGCATCAACTGGGCTTCAAGGACGGAACGGGGCGAAAATGTCGTGAAGGATCCCTCGTTTGTTTCGGATGGAGAGGGGCGGTTTTTTGTGAATGCCTCGCTTTGCGCCCATGTGGGATTTTTTGTTGATGTGCGCGCTAGGGGCCTGGGATATGCCCGGTGTGCCGAAAGGGATTCCGCGGTAAAACTCGAAGTGCGAAAGACTCCCGATTTTCATGGAAAGACAAAGGCGCATGCGAGGGTCGGCGTCTACGGCTCGGGACTTTTTACGATGAGCGATGCGCACGGGCATTGGCACTTGCCGCTTCCGGGCGAACTGCAAAAGGAAGATGTCGTGTGGATGGATAGCGGAAGCTGGAAACCGTTCGGTAAAACTCCGGAACGGCTTCTCGTGGAGGATTTTTCGGATGCAAGTTCCCTCTTTACCCTGTTGCACCGTTTTAACGGAGGAAGTCGGTGGTGGGCGTCTTTTGGGTCGGATTCCCTGGGCGATTCGACGGCAAATCTTCCGCGGCATCGAATTTTTGCCGATAGGGAACACGGCCTTGCGCTGCATGTGGAACTTTCGGATCCTTTGGGCGGAAAGGCGATGGTCGGTTTTGACTGGGGGCTTGACCGCGAATATCCCGACGCAAGCCGCGTCTATCGGGACCTTTCTCGGGCCGATACGCTTTTCTTCTCGGCAAAAGGTTCGGGGCAAATTCGCGTACAGTTCGTTTGCCGGGCTTCGGACCTTCTAAAAAATTCCGCGTTCGAAACAAAGGTTCGCCTGGATTCCGTGTGGACGGATTACGCGCTCCCCGTAGCGGAATTTGCGGCGGCAAAAGGCTCTACGCTTGTCGATACCTTTGCCTGGGAAGAGGTGAACAGACATTGCAAGGCGACCGTTTTTTATGCGGACGGTTCTGCCGATTTGTGGCTCGACAATATCGCTATCGGCGGCGTTTTGCTCCGCGATATCGAATAGCGTTTGTTCTAAAGAATTATTTTTTTCTGCATGCGACGAGTGATTTTCTGGATTCTTCTTGGCTCCCTGGGCGTTTGGGCTTCGAAAATCGAAACCCTCATTTCGGCCGAGCCTCCTTCCGCGGAAGAGATGGTTCTCCGCGGACGGGGATTTTTGTTAAAAGCCATTCGGAGCGGGGACACGGCCCGCGTACTTGAAACCGTTTCTTACCTGAACGGAAAGTATTCGGAAGGGCTTTGCCCGTTTTCGCGGATGGAAAAGGGCCTTATCTATTTGCAGGTCGGGCGTTACGATTCCGCCATGACGGAACTTGTCCGCGAACGCCGGCTGTTTTCTCCCGAGGCTCGGAATGCCGCTTCCGATGCGGATCGGTGCGCTCTCGGGTCGGTGGACGAAAATTCCGGAAAGCGCTATTTCCGGGACGATCTTTTTCTTTATCTGAAACCGAATTTTACGTGGACGGAAAAACGCCTTGACAGCCTTTACTCGCATGTCCAAAAGTCCGGAGCGAGTGCGTTTTACGGCGATGCCGCGCCGGCGTTTTTGCCTGTCGTCTTTTCGGCTTCCACAAGCGGATCCGTCTTGGAAAGCCGGAAGTTTTTGGAAGCGGGTCGCGCCTTTGTCTCAAAATATCCGTCCGATTCAAACGGCGTATGGCTCAAAAGGAATTTTTTGGAAACGTCCGAGGCCGAACCTGAAAAGTCGGACGACGCCTTTCTTTTACACCGCTACGGGAACGGAGCCGGTTTTGAATTTTTGAGCGGCATCGGATTTTTGACCGGCGACTTTAAGGACGAGTTTCACCACCGGGCGTGGAACTACTACGCGGCGATTCCCGTACAGCTTTTTCGGTTGACATTTACGCCCTTTGTTTCGTTCGGGCGGCTTGAAACCCGTTCGGACAGGCGCTTTGAGGATGTCCTTTGGGAAAAGGACAGCGAGCTTTCCTTTTTTGACGGGGGCATGACGCTCGGATATGTCGTCTGGGAAAGTCGCTTTTTCAAGTTTGAACCGTTTGTCGGAGTTTCGACGACGGAACTGTTTTTGCCCGAGAGCAGCGACGACTACTATTATTATGCGGACAGGCCGAACAACAACTATCACCGGCTGCGGAAATATGTGGACCATCAAAATTCCATTGCGTATCTTGTGGGGGCGACGGGGGAGTTTCGCCTGGTGACCATTTATTCAAAACGGGCCGCTGCGCCAATGTCCTCGATTTCGCTTCGGGTCAAGTATCTTGCCGGATTTCTCGACCACGATCTCGGGTATAAAAAATTCCGCGGCGTTTCGCACCGGATCCTTGCCGGAATCGGATTTTTTATTTGGTAGATCCTTGAATTTCAGTCGTCGATAAACTGGTAAACGACTTCGCCCTTTTTGGACATGCCGTACTTGGTGCGGGCGACGGTTTCGATGTAAAACGGATCCTTGAAAAGTCGGGAATCCTTCGCTTTTCGGAGCGAGTCGGCCCGAAGGGCTTCCGCTTCGGTTTCGAGAAGCGCTATCTGGGTCTTCATTTTGTGCTGGTTCCACAGTCCGCTTTCGCCCAAAATAAAGGTCCAAAGCGCAATTCCCGTTGCAAAGGCGAGAACGACCGCAAGAATCTGAAAAAATGAAATCTTTCGAACCTTCTTCAAGGCTTCTCCGAGTTCAAAAAGTGAAATTCGCTTCCGTCGCGGGAATGAACAAGACCCGCAATTTCAAGCTCTGTCAATATAGCTAAAAGTCTGGAGACCGGAAGTCCGGAATGGGCGCAAAGCGCCTCGACGGAGTGGGTGAATCCTGCATTTTCAAGAAAAAGTCTTTGGGCATCTTTGCCGAGGTCGATTCCCGTTTCGAAAATTTCCGAGGATGTCGGGTCGGAAAGCCTGCGTGCACCGCACAGTTCTGGGAAGCTTTCAAAGTCCCAGACGGGGTAAGCCCGCTTTTGAGAAATTTCGCGGTTCGGGCCTTGGGCGGTTTCGAAAAGAATGTTCCCGGGAACGCACAGGACGGGACGCCCGAGTTTTTGTGCGTGCCGTACGGTGTGCATGCCGCCGCCCGAGACCTTGCTTTCGACGAGCGTCGTGCTTTTGCAAAGTCCGGCGATGATGCGGTTTCTCGCCGGGAACGTGAATTTGGCCGGAGGAATTTTGGCCGGGTATTCCGTGAGGATTGCTCCGCCGCTTTCGAGAATTTTTTTTGCGAGCGCGCTGCGGGAACCTTCGAGGGGAACGTCTAACCCCTGGGCGATGACGGCGACCGTGGGAATGCCTTCGGCGATGGCTGAGGTATGACAAAAACTGTCAATTCCCTGGGCGAGTCCGGAGACGACCACGGCGTCCGTTCCGCGGAGCCTTTGCACGAGCTTTCGACAGATGTCTTCGGCGTAAGGGCTTGGACGCCGCGTCCCGACCATTGCAATCCACGACCGGTCAAATTTTGGAAGCTCCCCGCGGACGTAAAGCCTTTCCGGCGGGTTTGAAAGTTCGAGGAGGGCCTCCGGGAAAAATTCTCTTTCGAGAATCCGGGTCGGAAAATTGCTAGTTTTGTGTTCCATGAAATATTCCTTTGCTGATCTTGTCGGTATTATGAAACGGCTCCGCTCGGAAGGCGGATGTCCGTGGGACAGGGAACAGACGACGCAAAGTCTCTTGCCCTATCTGATTGAAGAATCCTCGGAGTTTATCGATGCGGCGCAGGCGGGCGACAAGGCCCACATGTGCGAAGAGATCGGAGACGTGCTTTTTCAGGTCGTATTCCATGCGCAGGTAGCCCACGAACGCGGGGACTTTGATATTGACGATGTCGTGAACGCGGTGAGCGAAAAGATGGTGCGCCGCCATCCGCACGTTTTTGGAAATTCCCATGTGAGCGGGACGGGAGAGGTTCTTGCCCGCTGGGAAGAAATCAAGGCGACGGAAAAGAACAATGTCGGCCTGAAGGAAAAGTCGGCGATGGACAAGGTTTCGCGCAGCATGCCGACGCTTGCCCGTGCGCAGGAGATGGGACGTCGCGCGTGGAAGGACGGCTTTGACTGGAAATCCGACGAATCGGTTTTTGAAAAGGTTCGGGAGGAATACGGGGAGTTTCTCGACGAATACAAAAAGGCCTCGCCCGAAAATCCGAACAAGGACCGGATGGAAGAGGAATTCGGCGATTTGCTGTTTACGCTGTGCCATCTCGCGAGGCATCTCGGGCTGAATGCGGAAACGGCCCTTATCCGCGCCAATTCCAAGTTTGACGCCCGCTACAGGACGCTCGAAAAACTGGCGAAATCCGAAAAGCCGGAAAAATCCCTTCGGGAGCATTCCCCCGAAGAGCTTCTCGCCCTGTGGAGCGAAGCCAAAAAGGCTTCTAGTCAAAAATCAGGTTGTTGACCGAAAGACCTACGAAAAAGACGAGCATGTAGCCATACCAAAGAACAGTGAGCGGGTAGTTCAGAACCCGCTTGGCCTTGCTGTCGATAGTCCGGTTCTTTTCGGCGATGCGAATCAGGTTGCGCCGAAAGTAGAAGATCGTCCCCGCCGTGCCGGCGAGTGAAAGAAGAATGAGAACGAGTCCGGAAAGCATGGTGCAAAGATATAAATTTTTGGTCACCTCTAAAAATTCAATTTTCAAAAATTTGGTTGCGACGTTTCGCGCTGGCACTCATTCAAAGTGGCAAATACCGAGAGTATTAGCCACTTTTCATTCCTGCCATCGCTTGGTCTCACTCAAATTTTCTTTACCAAAG
>CAVBPX010000051.1:0-16903 GCA_963597395.1 Eggerthellaceae bacterium
GCTTGGTCTCACTCAAATTTTCTTTACCAAAGCAATTTTTAGAGGTTCCCTTTAATGAGTCGAGACGACCGGCAAAAGCCAGTCCCCGTGGTCTCCGGAGTCGCTTCCCTGCGGCGAAAGTTCTAGCGTCACCGTTTTTTTTCCGCGGACCGAAACTCCCGTGAAAACAGGAGCGTCCCGGGAGCGGACGACGCCGCTCATCCATGCGATTTGATTGTCCAGCCGAATAATAAAACGCAGTTCTCCCGACGAGGATTCGTCATCGACCGCATACCCGAACCGGAGGGAATCCGCGCCTTTGGGCAGGCGGTAAACGAGCTTTGACGGGGCGTGCGCCCCAATGCCGTCACGGTAAACCTTTCCGCCGACGGTAAGAGGATTTCCTTCGACGGACTTTCCTGTCGCCGGGCTTTTATAGCTTTGCTCGGAGCGAACCTTTTCCAAATCGTAAACGAGAATTTCCTTTTCGGAAAGGGCTGCCGAAACGGGACTCATGATAAAGGCCTTGTAAACGACCATGCCGAAAACGGCAATAAAGAGCAACACATACGGGAGGCCCGTCCACGGAGGAATTTTTTGGAGCAGGGAAACGATCTTCCTTTTTTGCCCTGGGAAAGCCCCGTCCAAAACAAAGAGCAGAAATGCGGTACAGACGGCAAACGAGAACGGCACCCACAGCCCTTCGCCGCGGAACCCGTGCACCATCTGGACGTTTCCTGCGACCAGGCACGAAAGCAAAAGCACCCACGGAAAGGCTCCCGCCCGCGACCTCGAAAGCCACAAAAGCGCGGGCGGCACCGCACACACAATATAGCGTTCGTGCATCTCGGGGAGCAGCACAAAAAAGGCGAGCCCTGTCAAGGCGCAAAACCGAAAGGCCTTCCGCGGATTTCGGACTCCAAGCGAGCGAATTAAAATTCCGAGCGAGAAAAGAATAAAAAGCACTTTCCCGATGACATTAATTGTCACAAAGCGGCCAAGGCCTTCCGTCGAAAGTCCAAAGAGGGGAACATTGTCGGGGTGAATGTTCCCCGCCAAAATCATCCACAGGTTTGCCGCATTGTACGTCGCATAGGGATACATCGACGCGGACTTCACATAGGCGCTCGACATCACCTGCGAAAGGCTCCCCGTAACAATAAACGGAAGCAGGACGACAAAAGCCCAAAGCGCGGCCATCGGAATTCCTTTCCAGGCAATTTTTGCGCGGCGAATCCACAGGGCGCCCAACACGGGCAAAAACGCTATCATCTGGAACTTTGTAAGGAGAGCCAGAATAAAAAGCGGAAAGGACCAGACGATTTTTTGGGGACGAAGCGCACAGGAAAGCGAAAGCATCGCCAAAAACGCGGGAAAAAGATCCACCTGCCCCCAGACAGGGCCCGTGGCCAGAAGCGCCGGGTTCAACGCGATTATTCCAAGAATCAAATGCCCGTGCAGCTCTCCGATTTTTCGATTTAGCATCCAGCTCCAGGCGAGCTGCAAAAGTCCGACGTGGGCAAAATACACGGGCACAAGGCACAAGAATTTCAGAAGAAAATTCCGATACACTTCCATTCCGAAAAAGGCATAAAACTTCCCCACCGCCCACAGCCAAAGCACATATACGGGCGGATAATTTCCGGAAAATCCCGCAAATCCGTCCGAAATCAGGCTCCGCGTCCATCCCTGCCAGCACATTTGATCACCGTCAAACGCATTCGGAAATGTGCAAAAAATGTTCGCGGCAATGCAGATCACGGCCCAAAGGATAAAGATTCGGACACCGTGAGAGCTGTCACACAAGAATTTTTCTCGTGAATTCATTTCCTAAAATTAGATTATTTTCATTTATAACAAGTTTTGCGGTTCCCGGTTACAACGGTAAACATTTTTCCGATTTGCATTTTGAAAAGCCGTAAAAACAGATTAGTTTAAATGATTGCACCTTCTCCGGAGACCTTATGAACATCAAAAAAATTCCGCTATTCCTTTCGGCCATTGCCCTGTTTACGGCAAGCGCCTTTTCCCAAACGATACAGCCCACCCGCGTAGGCCCCGTGAGTCAATACGGGAAGCTCATCACCGGCAAGAACTCGGCGGGCGAAGGCCGCATCTACGGTTCCTGCCAGGGGGTTGTGGACGGGGCGGAAGTCCAGGTCCGCGGCATGAGCCTCTACTGGAGCCTGCTTTCGGAAGCGACCGAGTTTTGGACGGAAACGGCCGTCACCACCATGGTAAACAGCATGAACATCCAGCTTATCCGGGCTTCCATGGCCACGGGTTCCGAAGACTGGAGCGGACCCTACAAAGGCTACGCCGTCGATGCGCAAAATCAAAAGAACCTGGTGAGCGCGGTTGTCGAAGCTGCCATCAAGAACGACATCTACGTTATCATCGACTGGCACTCGCACGAAGCCCACAGCCAGACGCAAAGTGCGCAGGGATTCTTCAGCGAAATGGCCCAAAAATACGGCAGCTACGACAACGTCATTTTTGAGCTTTACAACGAACCGAAGGACATCGAATGGGCCACAATCAAAAATTACGCGAACCAGGTAATTCCGAAAATCCGCGAATATTCAAACAACCTGATTCTCGTCGGAAACCGTTCCTGGGACCAGCACCCCGAAGAAGTTATCGGAAACGAAGTCACCGACAGCCAGAACAATACGGCCTACACGCTCCACTACTATGCAATGAGCCATTGCGTAAGCGGCACCTATAGCTGGGGCGGTTCCTGCGAAGGCGCAAACGGGGAAAAGGCCATCAAGGCCGGACTTTCCCTTTTCATCAGCGAATGGGGAACGGTTTCGGCCGACGGCAGCGGCACCCCGGGCACATCCGAAAACAAGACGTGGCAGGACTTCGCCGACAAATACAAGCTTTCGTGGGCGAACTGGAGCGCCTCCAAAATTAACGAAGGAGCCTCCGCATTCACAAGCTCCGCCACCGCGAGCAACCTGCAATATTCCTCATCCGGGAATCTCGTCAAAGGCTACCTGGCGACAAATCCCACGTCCTACACGGCCTGCAAGGACATCCAGCCCGACCAATCCGACTCGACGGAACGCATCGGCACCTTCGCCGAAAAGTCTTCCCTCGGATTTGACCTTATCGGGAACACGGTGCAGCTCAAGAACTTCAAAAATCCCGAAATTCACGTTTACGACGTGCAGGGACATTCCATGCTGAGCGCCAAGGCCGCTTCCCTTTCGCTCAAGCGCCTTTCCGCGGGACTTTACATTGTCCGGGTAAACGACGGAGAAAAGTCCCTCGTAAAATCCGTCCGGGTGAACCGTTAAAATTTTCGATGTTCAACAAAAAGGCTCCGCATTTTGCGGAGCCTTTTTTCAAGGTTTTCCAAATCAAAACGATTTTGTCGCGTTGCAGTAAAAACGCGTCCGGTCCTCGCCGCCGTTCGGGACCTGCACCAATTCCTTGCCGATAGCATGCAGGATTGTCGCCGAAAGGGATATTCCGTATGACGGGAACTTTTGTACAAAGGAAGCGTTCCAGTACCAGGAACCCTTGACCGTAAACGGATCTTCCGTCCGCAAATTCCACTGTGCGTCCGAGCGATACGACCAGGCGTGCTGAATTTCGAAGCGGTTCCACAGATTGAAGCGGGCGGATATTGAAAGCCAGTTTTCGACCGGATTCACCTCAAAGCGTTCCTCTTCACCGTCAATCCGTTCAAAGCCCGCGCGGGCAAGAAGCGTAAACATGTCCTCGTAGTGGAACGCGGCAAAAGCCTCGCCCGAAAGTCCGCGGATCCAGGAATCGATGCGGTCCGCATTTCCTATGCGGTAAACCGCCGTAGCTTTTTTCACCTTTTTCGTCGTGAACTTTTCCACTTCAAACGTTTCGGCGCCCTTTTCGAACCAGCCGGCAAAATTCATCCCCAGCCCGAAGAATTCCGAGCGTCCCTGCACATCGAAAAAGGCCCGGTGCAGTTGCATCCAGCCCGAAGGCTTGAGGGAGATGGAATCCGACCCGAAGTATTCAAAGTCCTCGCCGAGCGGGTTTAGCGCCGACGTCAAATGGTTCTTAAATCCGACCTTGGAGGCGACGCCATAAAACTCGGGAAACTTCAGCTCAACGCTGTCCTTGCTCGCAAAGTCCCGTCCGCTGGTTCCGATAAATCCTTCGAGAGAAAGCTTTTCCGTGGGACGCAGGCCGTATTCCAAAAACGGAAACGCAATGTAGTCGTCCTCGATTCCGAACGGCACCGCTGCGCTGTCATCCACGACGCGGAAAGAAACTCCGAGCGAAAGGTCCCAAATACGATCTTTTTTGGAAGCGGAATCGGACCCGAGCTTTAACGTTCCGTTCAGCTCCTTGCGGCTTCCGGCGAGTTTTCCGTCCGAAACCGTATATTCCGCATCTTCAAAGGCGAGGTTCGCATGAAAATATCTGGAGTCAAAGCGGGATTCCGCACGAGGCTTGTATTCGACGGGAATCCAACGGCCGCTTTGAGCGTAAACCCAAAGATATTCGTGGCCGGCCAAAAGCGAAACGTCAAAGGCGTCCCCGTCAAAACCTAAGCCCGCATAAGCCGTGCTTGCAAAGGGAAGGTTTTCGCCGAAGATGGAAAAATTGTCGGTCTTTAGAACGTCCTTTCGGATTGCAAACAAATTATTGGTGTAGTGATCGACCTGAAAATAGCGCGCCGTCGCCCACAGGCCGCTATACGACTTGGAACGAAAACCCGCTTCGAGCATCGGCGTACGGTTTGCCACGCCCGCCTTGGTGCCCCCTTCCAGCGGATCCCTGTACATCAAATCGCCGATTTCGTTTCCGACCGAAATCCAGACGGACGGAGCGTGCGGAGTCCAGGAAGGCGTTCCGGAAATTCGATTTACAAGAACACGGCCTTGAACCTTGGCGGGAGTCCATTCCTCGCTCTCGGAATGAATGCCGCCCTGCAGGGAACCCCTGTCAAAAACATACGTCGGGGACGCCGTCAGAAAGGTGCCGTCCGTGCGGGTGTCCATCATCCCTTCCGTCTCCGGGGAAATCTCCGAAAACGCGGAAGCAAAGGACATCAAACCGAAAGCGATCAAAAACTTTGTCTGCATTTTTAAGACTCCCTACCAGAGCTTCCGCTGCAGATAAAACCCGAACCACGCCGTCTGCGTCGTTTCCGGTTCCGTCCACAAGGTTTCGTGATAAAATTTTGCGCCCAGACGCCAGCCTTCCAAAGTCATGATGGGCAAATTAAGGCGCACGTAAAATCCAAATTCCGACTCGTTATCCGCAAGTGTCGAATGCGAAATGTCGCCGTCATCGTCCGCCCGCTGCCAAACGCAGCTGAAGCCCGCACCGACGGCAATGGGCTTTGCAAACGAAAGCGCATAATCGACGCCAATGCGACCATTCGCCTGGTGAATGCCCGGATATTCCACATTTTCCTTTGTCGTCAAATAGGAATATCCGAACTGTACGACGCCCGTAAAATTTCCGTAATACCGATATTCAAATTCAAGGAGCCCGTAAAACGGATTGTCCAGAGCGTCCTGTACATCGTCCAAAAAATAAAGCACGCCGCCCTCGATTCCCACCGCGGCATGCGAAAATTCCGTTTTTGAGGAATCCTCGGAGGCAAAGACTTCCACTACGCACAAAATAACGAGACAGATCCATTTTTTCACAGGGAACCTCTAAAAATTGCTTTGGTTAAGAAAATTTGAGTGAGACCAATCGATGGCAGAAATGAAAAATGGCGAACCAGCGCGAAGCGTCGCAACCAAATTTTTGAGAATTGAATTTTTAGAGGTGACCTTCATTTCGTTCTCCGAAGGGAAATTGCAAAGAAATGATCGAGCCCAAACGAGTTTTCGCCTATTCGCAACGGTTCAGCGGCCTTTTCAAACTCGGGATGTTCCGACAAGAACTTTTTCACGACGTCCAAAGTTTCCGCGCGGTCCGGGCTGCACGTCGCATAGACGAGAATTCCCCCGACGTCAAGCGCGCGGCTTGCGTTCGAAAGAATCCGCAGCTGCAGTTCCGGAAGCGTTTTAAAGTCCTCGGGTTTTAAGCGATACTTGGCCTCGGGGCGGCGGGAAAGGACGCCCATGTTGGAGCACGGAACGTCCAAAAGAATGCGGTCGAATTTTTCGTCGGAAGTCCATGCCGCGGCGTCCCGTTTTTCAATAAAAATGTTCCCCAGTCCCAGTCTCTTTTTTAGGTCTTCCATCTGGGAAAGTCGCGAGGGCGAAACGTCCGAAGCGACGATTTTGGCATGCGGGAACATTTCGGCAAGCAGCGCGGACTTTCCGCCCGGAGCCGCGCACGCGTCCCACACAAAGGAATTTTCCTTCACGTCGAGCAGTCGGACGACTTCGTAAGCGGCCGGATTCTGCACCGAAAAAAATCCTTTTTGAAAAAGCTCGTCCTTTAAAAGTTCGCCGAGATGCGGTTCGCTCGGACCGTCCAAAATTTCCAGATAGCGGTCGGCGTAAGTTTTCCCGGAAAGTTTCCATTTGGCCTTCAAATCCTCGGCGGAAATCCGCCGCGTGTTTACGCGAATCCACTGACTCGGACGTTTCACGCTTTCTTTAGCCATTTTCTCTGCCGCATCCTTTCCGTAACAATCAAAAAGGCGACGCACGAGCCATTCGGGGACCGAATATTCGATGCTTACCCGTCGCACGTTCTGGGCCGGAAGTTCCGGAAGCCCTTCGCGTTCAAGCTTTCGCAAAATTCCATTGACAAGACCCGCATAGGAATTTCCGCGACCGATGCGTTTTGAAAGTTCCACGCTGGTGTTGACCGCGGCGCTCGCCGGAACGGACTGCATATAAAACAGCTGGTAAATTCCAAGCTCCAAAACGCCCAGAATTTCGAGTTCCGGCATTTTGCGGACGCACTTTCGAATGGCGTACAAAAGAAGCAGATGCCTGCGGCAAACGCCCAGCGCCAGTTCCTTGGCAAAAGGCGAAAGGGAATGTTCGCGGATGAGCGTTCCTTTTTTTTGCCAGTCGATAACGGCCCGCAAAGCGGAAAGTCTTTCACCTAGGCTATCGTTTTGAAGCACAGCGCATCCTTTTTCTGAATTCCACGCAAAAATTCGGAAGCCGTCATGGCGCGCTTTCCTTCCAATTGAATTTCAACGACTTCGAGCGCGCCGTCTCCCGTCCCGACCAAAAGCTTTCCGTTTTCCACCACGGCAAATCCGGGCAAAACATTCAAGTTTTTGACAACAGGGATTGTCTTTCGAAAATAGGCGGTCTTTCCGTTTAACTCGCAAAAGCCGCCGGGCCACGGACAAAACGCCCGAATCCGGTTGTGAATTTCAATCGCGGATTTCGAGAAGTCGATTTTTCCGTCCTCTTTCCTAAGCTTCGGAGCGGGAGACGCCTTTTCGTGTTCCTGCGCCGGGAGGTTTTCCGTTTCACCGTTTGCAATTCGGGAAAGCGCCTTGTCCAAGGCTTCACAGCCCGGAGCGACCATTTTGTCCAAAACGGAACTCGCCGTATCCTGCAATTCGATGGGAATCTTCCGCTGTTCCAAAAGCGGTCCGTGGTCCATCTTTTCGTCGAGCCTAAAAATGCTTACGCCCGTCTCCGCATCACCGTTTGCAATGGCCCATTGCACGGGAGCGGCACCGCGGTATTTCGGAAGCAGGCTTCCGTGAACGTTGACCGCTCCGAATTTTGAAGCGGCAAGAACCGCCTTGGGAAGAATTGAAAATGCGACGACCACAAAAAGATCCGCTTCGAAGGTCTTCAAGCTTTCGGCAAAGGAAGCGTCCTTCACGGACTCGGGCTGCAAAACGGGCAGTCCATACTCCAGGGCCTTGACCTTTACCGGCGGCGGCGTGAGAACTCTTCCCCTTCCGACGGGACGATCGGGCTGCGTCGCCACGGCAATCACCTCGTGCGGTCCGCTATGCAAATGTTCCAAAAAATGCGCCGCGAATTCCGGCGTTCCCATAAAAATAATCTTCATACGAAAAAGTTAGAAAACAAAAAGACGGTCCGAACGGACCGCCTTTTTGTGACGATAGAAATTTCGCCTAGAAAGTAAATCCTGCCGTTGCTCCAGCGCCAAAGTACGGGTCATCGGAATCCATAGAATCATAATCGTCCCCTACCGGGAAAAAGGCCCGGGCATAGGCTTCAACGTAAAGCGTTTCCGTCGGATTCACATAAGCTTTCGGGCCTACAAAAATCTGGCCAAGTTTCGCATCGCTATCAAGTGTCATCGTGTGATATTCTGCGGGAAGTCCCAGAGCAACGGATCCGCAAAGCGAGACAACCGGTTCCACGTAAAAGAACATGTATTCCGGAACATCGATTGCCGTCGGAGCCTCCTCGTCAAGAATCGCATAGAAGGCCGTTCCCTTGAGCGTCAACTTTCCAAGCGTCACTTCGGGTTCCACTGCAAATGCATGGCTCATTTTCGGAGAATCTTCGCCGAGAAAGTCCGAAAAAAGCCCATATACGGCAGAAACGTTTACCTTGTCGCCAAACACAAGATTCGCCGCAACGCCCGTCCGCATGGAATTGTGATCCTCGGTCTGATAACTTTTATAGTTGAAATAGGGCCGAATCGTCTGACCGGACAGTTCGAGATCGTAAGCGACATGCGCGTCATACGTTGTGTATTCATCATCGTCATCCGTTCCAAAGCCAATCCCCACGGTAAGCCCGTGAAAATCCAGTTCCAAGCCTCGAATGTTCCGCTCCGCCATACCGACGGCAGCATCGCCCGGATCATCGTAATCATAATAGCGGAAGGCTCCTTCCGAATATGTCATATCGCCAACCTTAAAGGCCAAATTTTCCGAAGCGTCATAACGGACAAAAGCACCGTCATAGGCAAATCCGGGAGCACTTTCCGTATTGTCGGCAGAAATGGCAGCATCCGCGGACCATTTGTCAGAAAACTTCACCTGAAACAGCAGGTCGAACGTCGAGGAATAATCGTGAAAAATCTTGTCGCTTTGCGAATTGTACGTTTCATTTCGCGGATCAATCTGTTTATAGTGCGCATTCGCTTCGAATTCAACCGCACCCGAAACGGAGAAGGAGGACAAACCGCCCTTTTCTTCGCCGGTTTCCGCAAACAAAAGAGAAGACGCCACAAGGGGCATCGAAAGAAGGAGAATCTTGTTTTTCATTGCGTTTCCTTTGTTGAAGTGATTCTTCAACGGAAACCTTTGCAAAAGCCGTGCCAATCCGGGCTGTCCCCTTTTTTGCGAAATTTTGCTATTTTACATACAAATTATCAAGAAGCGAAACATTTTCCAGAACAATTCCGTCAAGTCCTTTTACAAAAAGGTAGAGATCACCCCTAAAAATTCAATTTTCAAAAATTTGGTTGCATTTTCCCCTCCAAAGCAATTTTTAGAGGTTCCCTAAAAAGAATCTAAAAAGAATCATCAGCGGAAAAATTCGTTCATCAGACGCCGCATATCTTCGTGGTCCGAAACGGCGCTCATTTCCCGGATGCTGTGCATCGAAAGAATCGGTTCGCCAAGATCCGCGGTCGGAATCCCGAGAGAAGCCGAAAGGGACGGTCCGACGGTGCTTCCGCACGGCATATCGTTCCGCGAAACAAACGTCTGGAGCGGGACATTCGCCTTTTCACAGAGCATTTTCAATTCCGCGGAGGAAAGGGCATCACTCGCATAGTGTTTCTTCGCATTCGTCTTTAACACGATTCCCTGCCCGAGAATCGGAGCGTGATTCGGTTCCATCGTTCCCGCATAGGATGGATGCAATGCATGGGCTACATCCAGCGAAAGCAAAATGGAATTTGAAAGGCGTCCGCAAAGTTCGCCTTCGTTCATTTGTACGGAATCCGCAATCCGGAGAAGCATCGTCCTCGAAAAGTTCCCGGCAGCCCCGTCCCTCGATTCGGACCCGACTTCCTCATTATTAAAAAAGAATGCGCCGCGCACATTTTCCGCATCCGCCCGAGCCTCCAACAGACCTGCAAGAATCGCTTCGCACGAAAGCAGGTTGTCGAGACGCCCGGAATAAATCCATTCGCGGGAAAGTCCGCCGAGAGCCGCGGGCTGCGCATCAAAAAGCTGCATTTCAAAATCAATCACGGTTTCGCCGACTTTTTCCGCAAGAACATCCGCGAAGGACTTTTCAAAGTTCGAAGAAAAACAGGCGTTCAGTTGCGTTTCCGCGTTGACGCAAAAACCGTTTTCATTTACGCCCCGGTTCAAATGAATCGCAAGTTCCGGAATACGGCACAGCATATTCAAACGGACCGTCTTTTCTTCAATGTGCCCGTTCCTTTGAAACGCAACGATTCCAGCAATGCCGAGATCCCTGTCAAACCACGTATTGAGAAGCGCTCCGCCGTAAACTTCCGGATGGAGCATTTGGATTCCGCTTTCGATCATATCCGGGTTCGGAGTGATTTTCATGGCCGGGAAGTCCGTATGCGCGGACGCCAAAAGGAACCTCGAGTTTGATGTCCACTTTGAAGGCATCCGAAAGGCAAAGACCGCCGCCCCGCGCCGAACAAAATAAGCGGCACCGCGCAAAAGTTTCCACGGTTCCGCTTCAAAAATTTCGACAAAGCCCTTTTGCCGAAGGGCGCTTGAAATGTTTTCCGCGGTGTGCCACGGCGTTACGGATGCATCCAAAAATTTCAAAAGTTCCATGCCTTCGAAATTAAAATTATTATTGCGATATGGAAGACATTTTTTCGACAGAAAGGCCTTTTCTCTCCTGGGAAATTTGCGGACTTTCCGGAAAGCCCGCGCGAATCTTCGAACATCTCGAAAGTACGCACCGTTACAGCAAGGAAAACCTTCAAAGCCTCGAAGCCGGGGACGTCATCGTCGCCGACTCACAGTCAAGCGGCCGCGGACGTCACGAGCGCGTTTGGCTTTCGCCCCAAGGAAAAAATCTCTACTTCAACATTCTTTACCCGCTCCGCGGATTTGCGCCCAGGGAATATCCTCAGCTTATGCAAATTTCCGCCATCGCCATTGCACAGGTCCTTAGGGGAGTCGGTCTTCCGGCAAGCGTCAAATGGCCGAACGACATCCTTTGCGAAAAAAAGAAGGTGTGCGGGATGATTTCGGAGGTTCTCGTCCAAAGCGGCGAAAAGCTTCTCACCATCGGAATCGGCATTGACGTCAACGCCTCCGAAGACGATTTCAAAAGCATCGACCGCCCCGTCACAAGCCTGATGCTTTCCCTCGGAAAGCGCATCAACCGGGAAGTCCTTTTGAAAATGGTGCTCCGCGCCCTAAAAGAAGCTTTTGACCGCACCCAAAAAGAAGGAATCGCCCCGTGGCTCGACGAATGGCGCAAGATGGACCGCTTTATCGGATGCCCGGCCAAAATCGTCGAAGGGAATGATTCCGTCGAAGGGACAATCCTCGACATTTGCGATGACGGCAGCCTGTTATTTTGTACAAAATCCGGACAAATTATTTCACGCCACACGGGCGATCTGGAAATTTAGTACAGGACGATGAATCCCACTTTTGTTTTCCAGACTCCATCATTTTTAAGCAACGCTCCAGGAGCGTATTCCACATATATTCCCAGTGGATTTTTAAATTGGAAAAACGCATGGATTCCAATCGTTAGAACATTTTTTCGATATTCATAAGACGGCAAATTTTCGTCGGAACCATCATCATTTAACAAATGAACAAAGGCATAGTTTTTATGCGTATTTCCGCCTGAATTAAAAGCTATACGTTCCCAGGTTAAATAGGCCCCAAGAGAGAGATCTTTTCCGAGATGTTTACCATAGAACCGCCGCCAAATGAATACAGGTCACCTCTAAAAATTCAATTTTCAAAAATTTGGCTGCGACGCTTCGCGCTGGTTCGTCCCGCCCAGCCATCGCTTGATCTCACTCAAATTTTCCCCTCCAAAGCAATTTTTAGAGGTTCCCTAAAATTTTCAAAAAAGCCTTTCAGGATTGGCTCAGACTTTTGGGCACTTAACCCCCGCGCCTGTTTCCGTCCTACCCCTTTCGATTTTTCAAGTAAAAATTGATGGCCAGCACAACGGCAAGGCACACAATCAAGACGGTCAGCGCGGGGTCGCCAAAGCCGCGGTCAATGTAGCCGAATTCCATTCCGAGCACGTCCGCAAGGGAAAGCGCCGCAAACAGGCATCCCGCAAAGTGAAAAAGTTTCCGCTTATCCGATGGCATTTACGTTTCCTCCCAAAAGAATCCAAATCACAAGCCCGAGCATCACGAGCACGCTCACGCCGACGTTCGCGAGAAAGAAGTCCCGGTTCATCGCGTCCAAATCGTCCGACTTGCGGAAAAGATGAATGTATAAAATCGCAGCCGTCATCAGGGCAAACACGCTCCACCACGCAATTCCCATTTGCCAATACACGCCAAAGACAACGCAAAGCGCAAGCATCGCAATATGACTTCCGAGCGCAATCCGCAAGGCCTTTTTCCGCCCAAAGCGGGCAGGCACCGAATGCAAACCGGACTTTCGGTCAATCTCCTCGTCCTGCGTCGCATAGATAATGTCAAAGCCTCCCATCCAGAGCATCAAAATAAAGAGCAGAAAAATCGGGAACGCGGCAAATTCCCCGCGCACGGCGATCCATGCACCGAGAGGGCTCATGCCAATGGCAAAGCCCAGATACCAGTGGCAAAGCCACGAAAAGCGTTTCCAATACGAATAAAAAAGAAGCGCGCACCACACGGGAAGGGAACAAATTCCGGCAAGCGGATTGAGCATCCACGCAAAGGCGCAAAACAAGATTCCGTTCACGGCAATAAACCCGATGACCGACCTTTTTTGCATTTTCCCGGCGGGCAGGTGACGCTTTGCCGTCCGCGGATTTTCGGCATCATACCTCGCGTCCGCCAGGCGGTTGAACGACATCGAGGAATTGCGAGCGGTCACCATGCAGGCGACAATCAAAAAGACGAGCTTAAAAATCGAAAGGGCCGACATGCCGCGAAATCCGTCCGCGGCAACCCACATCGACCCGAGCGCAAAGGGCATCGCAAAAAGCGAATGGCTAAAACGCACCAGATGCCCGAACTCCGCAATTTTCGAAAACAGGTTCATTGAAAGCTTCCCCACTTCGGAACAATTTCATTCGGAACGCCCAGGTGTTTTAAAATTTTTGCGACAACCGTATCGACCACGTCCTCGATGGTCAAAGGCCTTGCGTAAAAGTGCGGCGAAGCCGGAATGACCGTTCCGCCAGCGCACAGCACCTTTTTCATGTTTTCGACGTGAATTAGGTTGTAGGGCATCTCCCGCGGGACGATAACCAGCGGAATGCGTTCCTTGAGGCACACGTCCGCGACCCGGGTCAGCAAATTGTCCGCAATCCCGCCGGCGATTTTTCCGAGCGTTCCCATCGAGCAGGGGACAATCGCCATGCCGTCCAAGGAAGAGTTTCCGCTCGCGACCTCGGCAAAAAAGTCGTTGTTTCGCAAAACGGAATCCGCTTTTAAAAGTTCTCCGGAAGCGCCTTCAAAGTCCGCCACCGACTTTCCCGCATCCGTTTCGACGAGGGAAACCGTATGGCCCAGACGTTTCAAATGATAAAGCGTACGGGCCGCATAAATTGCGCCCGAGGCCCCGGTAACGCCCAGCAAAAAGCGGCTCACAAAGACCCTCTTTTGCGAAAAAGCACCCGGTAGGCGATGCCAAAATCGCACGCATGGACGCTCACGACCTCAAACCCGACGCTCTCGGCAAGCCTTGCAAAATCCTTTACGGGCAAAAACTTCACAATGGAGCGGACAAGATATTCGTAGGCGTCGCGCTTTCCGCTAAAAAAAGCGCCCACGACCGGAATAAAGAGCGGAGCGAGAACCTTGTAAAAAAAAGCGTTAAACGGATTTCGCGGCGAAAAAAATTCGAGCACCATCAAATATCCGCCGGGCGCAAGCACGCGAAGCGATTCCTCAAGGCCGGCCTTGGCATCCGGCAGGTTTCGCATCCCGAAGCCGTTCAAAATCACGTCGAACGTATTTTCCGAAAAAGGCATTTGCATCGCATCGAGCTGCACGGGCTGCGCGGACGTTTTCTTTTGACGGGAATGTTCGAGCATGCCAAGCGAAAAGTCTCCCAAAACGGCCTTTTGCGGCTTCCCGACCATCTTTTCGAATGTCGCTGCAAAGTCCCCCGTTCCGCCGCAAAGGTCCAAAAGCCGCATCCCGGTCTTTCGCCTTTTCAGTTCACGGCAACAGGCGCGGCGCCAAAAAATGTCCTGAAAACAGCTGAGCGCGTGATTCAAAAAATCATAGCGGCTCGAAATATCGTCGAACATTTTACGGATGGGCGAGAGCATACCGCAAATGTAGAAAATTCGCCTTTACTGGAAAGCCGCCCCGTAGGTCTCGCCACCCGCCGGATTCACGAGCCGCGGATTTTCCGTCGAACCGTCTTCCCAGCCGATAAAGCTCGCCCCGTCCGCCGGAACTGCCAAAAGCTCGATGGCGTTTCCGCCAAAGAAGGTTCCGGTAAAACTTGCGGGGAGCGTTTTTCCTTCCAGCTGCACGGAGCCGTTTCCGATAGCCGAAACGGAAATCGTCACATCGTCACCGAGACCGAATTCCGACACGTATTCGCTGTGGACGGTCGCGTCGCGGCTTTCCGCCCAGGTCTTGAGGCACGAACCCGACTTGCTGAATCCGCCGCCGCAAGAATTGCTGTAACCGCGTTTATCCTGCCCGAACTTGGCTATATCCCGCGTGATTTCATCCGCATCGATCGTCGCGGTCATTGCGACGACCGTTTCCTTTACCTTGGACGCATTCAGATAATTTTCAAGCATCATCGCGGAGCGGTTGATGAACATCCGCTTAAAGTCCGGATTTTCGCTCAGCTTCACGAACAACGTGTGGAAGCATTCGCCCGACTTGCTCGAAACGCATTTTCCGCTCGAAGTGCCGCCCTGGCGAATCCAGTCAAACATGTTTGTACTCTGGCCAAAACCGTTTACGGGCCACATCCAGTCGTAGCCGTGATCCAGGTCGTAAACCATAAACTTCCACGGCTGTTCCGGGCTTTTCCATGCGCGGACATTGTTGTTTGGCCAGTCTCCGTTGTGCGAGTAGATTTCCGCGGCCATGTAGTCCGCAAAGTTCCCGACATCCATCAGGGTCTTGACCGTTTCGTAGGCGGCGTTGTTTTCGCCCGAAAGGTCGCTCTGGGCGACAAACGTGAGCATGTTCTTGTAATCGTCAACAGTCCCGTTGCTCGCGGTCACCGTGCGGTTGATGTGCTTGACAAAGTTGACGGACGAAGCGTCATAGCCGTAATTGGTTTCGACAAAGTTCTTGTTGAAGCGTTCCCGCATATCGTGAATGCCGTAATATTCTCCGTTGTAAAAGACGACGACCTGACGGCTCCGCTGGTAATCCACGCCGCTTCCTTCGAGAATGGCGCCGCCCATTGCGTCCTCGATGTAGTCGCTCGCAAAACGGTTTCCGTTGTTTCGCAGGTTAAAGGCCTTGAACTTGCTGTTTGTCGATTTCCGCGTTTCAAAAAGCGGGTATTCAATCCAGCCGGAGTTGTATTCCTCTCCCATCTTGACGGCCACGGATTTTTTCTTTTCCAGTCGGCTGTAATTTCCCATCAGGGCGATTCCCGCATCCGATTCCCAGGCCTTTTCCGTACTGGAACTTCCGTTTTCAAAATATTCCACGTGCGCCGGGTATTCGACATCGGCAAAGAGCCCCGTCTTGTTCGGGTCCGCCGCCGAGGGCGAACCTGCCGAAGTCTGGACATAATGTTTTTCGAAAAATTCGGGGTCCACGGTTACCGCGACGACGGGCATTTTCACCGATTCGTCAATAAAGTATGTGTTTGTCGTTATCTTGTTCGTAATCAGCCCGTCACTGAAGGCGGCACAGCGAACGACCATGTTCGAAGTGATGACCTTCGCTTCGCTCATTTCTTCCGTTTCCGCTGTCGGTTCCGAGCCGTCAAACGTGCAACGCACCGTCGAACCTTCCTCGGCGGAAGGCGGAAGGATCACCACGGAATCCGTGTAAAAGCCGCCGCTTTGCGAAAACACGGGGGCGGCCACAAGTCCGCTAAATCCCTCGCTTTCCGCATTGTCCGCTTCCGGCGTGGGCTTTGCAAAATATTTCCAGCCGTCCGCGGTCTTGCCCCAGCTGATGCCGGATTCAAGCGCAGGATAGCTCACCGAGTCGAGAACGCCGCAGTCCGCTCCCACCAAAAAGACGCTTCCGCCAGAATCCTTTAACTTCCAGTTCATATGGGCGCGGAAATGCGCCGAGTCGGAATCCATACCGGCAAGCGGCGTCGCAATGTCACGGTTTGATGCAAACACGATGCGGTATCCGTTCGCGGGGATGGTGTCGTCGCCAAAGACCCACTTCCGCGGGTTCGAGGCCTTTTTGGCGAGCGCATACCCGGCAAGCGAAATCGGCTTTGATGTCGTATTGTAAAGTTCTATCCAGCCCGGATCGTTCCCTTCGTCGTCAAGCCAGTTGACGTTTCCCGGCAAAATTTCGTTGATGAGGATTTCGGAATTTCCGCTCCAAAAGGCATCGCATTTTTCTTCGCTGCTCGAGCTGCTCAAAACCGCTCCCGAAGAAAGCTTGACGTTACCGGAAGAACCGCTCGAAAGTCCGGATTCCGCAGCGGAAAGGCAGTCCATCTCCGCGGACGAAGTTTCAAGTTCGTCTTCCGCGCGGGAAGGCTCGTCCGAACAGGCGGTCAAGATTCCGAAGGTGGCCGCAAATATTGCCAAGTGAATCGTTTTCATAAAAATCCTCGCGCACCACACGAATCCCATTCTAAATTTATATGGAAAATTCCCCAATTTCAAAAAAAAATGCATTAAATTTTGCTTTCCAACAAATTTCCCTTGACAATTTCAAAAGGATAGTCTAAATTTGGGTTACCAAATGGCTCTGTAGCTCAGTTGGTAGAGCAGAGGACTGAAAATCCTCGTGTCACTGGTTCAATTCC
>CAVBPX010000052.1:0-16538 GCA_963597395.1 Eggerthellaceae bacterium
CCTACACCCCGGAAGAGGCGGCGGCCATCGCCGTCGAGGACGAGGAACCCCGGCGCAGGTCCATGCGCCTCGCCCCCGAAACGGTCCAGGACGCTCCGATCCTTCCGGCACCGGAGCCGATCAAGTCCATCGAAAGTGCCGCGGCCAGGACGGATTCCGCCCCATCCAAACTCAAGAAGCGCCTCGCCGCCGAACGGCAGTCCGACCCCGAAGCGTACGAGGCCGTCCGCGAGCGGCTCCGCGAAAACGGATGGACGAAGCCCTCCGAGGTTCCGGCCGAACGCATCCCCGAGGTGATCGGCTGGTTCGACGAATGGAGACAAGAAAAAGCCTCCATGAAAACCCAGACTCCGGAAACGGCCCCGGAAAACGGACAAGAGGAACTTTTCTCCGGAACGGACGCGGAAAAATAACATAGATTACACGGTAAAGAGCCTCCCGGACTTTCCGGAAGGCCTTTACACGGGAGGTCAATAATGGAAGATAAAACAAAAGAAAATCAGACGGGATGCCAGGGCTGCCTGTTCGAATTGGGAAAGCTCTTGTTGTTTTTCGTCGCCTTGGGTGTCTGCGCCCTCTGCGGCATGGTCGCCTGCTACTATGTCCTTGGTCCAGGGGCGTTCGAGATGGCCCGCTTCGGGAACCTCTGGGGGACGCTGTTCTTCTTTTTCGTCGTCATCCCCTGCGCGCTTATATCCTTCTTCGGCTTCGGGGCCATATTCTGCATTATAGAAAACGAAAAGAAAAAGGACAAGGCGGAACAGGCGAAGAAAGAAAGGGAGAGAAAACGATACGAAAAAATGAAAAGACTGGAAGAGGAGAAAAAGAAACATGACGCCCAATGACGAAATCCGGCCGTCCATGCGAATTAACAACAGGGAATACTACAACGTCCCGGAATGCGCGAAGGCCCTGGGGCTGTCCGACCACACGCTGCGCCGCGAAATCTACCGGAAGAACATCCGATTCCTCCGGCACTCCCGGGGGATCTTCATCCTTCCGGAATGGGCCGACGAGTGGGTGGAAAGCCGGACGGTATCGCCAAGGGCGAGGCCGGGGAGGCGCTAGTGCTCCGTCTCTCCCTGTGCCATCGGCACCGTTCGGAAGACCGAACTCAAGGGCGAACTCGGTTCTCCTTTCGGCTTGTCGAAAGCGCCCACGGCAATGCACACGTCTTTTTGAAAGCGTCCCCCTACTGCAAAGCCGAATTATTATGTATATTATGCACTGGACTTGGTAATCTTGCCTTTTCCACACGATTTATCACAAATTCAATTTCTCATTTTCAAAGTTCGCAGGAGTCCCTGTGCCCAGACCGAAAAAAATCGACGGTTCTTCTTCCGTTCACCTGATTTCCGATACCATCTCCCCCGATACGCCCATCCCGGATCTTTCCGCCCTCGGCGACCTCGCTGCCCCCATCACATTCCCGGAAGACCTGCAGACGGAAACGTCCGCAGCCGAAATGCCCAAGCGCCACCGCGGACGCCCGCGCAAGGCAAGGCCCATCGAAGACGCAAACGACGCCGGAGAGCAGGCCCCGCAAACCGAAACCTTCCATGCCGAGGACGGCGACCGCTTCCATCAAAACGACTTTTCTACCGAACCCGCAGCCCCCACATCGGAACTTTCCGGCGAACCGGTCATCACGGCAACCCCCGGCACGAGCGAGCTTTCCGAAGAAAACCAGGGAAGCCTCCCCGCCGACGCCGGTGCGAGCCTCCAACAGGAACCCGCCGCCGACATGAGCGCGGTCCAGAATAATCCCGCCTTTGAAGCGCCGATGCCCGACGCCCCGTTCGGAAACCCGAACGGATACGGCCGCCGTTTCAACAACAATAACGGGAACAACAACGGGAACTTCGGAAACAACCGCCACGGGAAGTTCAACAACAAGTACGGAAGAAACAAGTACGGAAGGAACAACCGCAACCTGCCCCAGGACGACATTCCCGACGACCAGCTCCAGGCTCCCCCGGCGGACCCCGAAAAGGTCGCTGTCGCCATGCAGCGCTGGCGCGAACTTCGCAATACGCCGATGTTCGACCTGCAGGAAAAGGCCGCATCCCTTAACATTCCCGACGTCAAGCGCCTCAAAAAACAGGCTCTCATCTACCGCATTCTCGGAGCCATTTCCGGCGAAGGCGCGCCCATCTACACGGAAGGCACGCTCGAAATCATGAAGGAAGGCTACGGATTCTTGCGGAACGCCGACCTGAACTATCTCGCCGGGCAGGATGACATCTACATCAGCCCGAACCAGATTCGCCGCTTCGAGCTCAAGTCCGGAGACTCCATCACGGGTCTCGTGCGCTCCCCACGCGACAACGAGCGCTACTTCGGGCTTGCGCGCGTCGATACGGTCAACGGAGAGGATCCGGCAAAGACAAAGCACCGCGTCGCGTTCGAATATCTGACCCCGATTCATCCCTACCAAAAGCTCAACCTCGAATGGAAGCAGGACGAATATTCGACCCGCATCATGGACCTTTTCTCGCCCATCGGCAAGGGACAGCGTAGCATTCTGCTCGCCCCGCCGCGCACCGGAAAAACAGTCCTTCTGCAAAACATCGCGGGCGCAATTGCCAAGAACCATCCCGAAGTCAAACTCTTTGTGCTTCTCATCGACGAACGCCCCGAAGAAGTGACGGACATGCGCCGCCACGTGAAGGGCGAGGTCATCGCCTCGACGTTTGACGAACCGCCCGAGCATCACACGCAGGTGGCTGACATTCTCCTCGAAAAGGCAAAGCGCCTTGTCGAATACGGAAACGATGTCGTCATTCTGCTCGATTCCATTACGCGCTTTGCCCGTGCAAACAACGTCGTCATTCCGCACTCCGGAAAGATTCTCTCCGGCGGCGTGGACGCTCTCGCCATGCAGCGGCCCAAACGGTTCTTTGGCGCGGCCCGCAAAATCGAAAACGGCGGATCCCTCACCATCATCGGCACGGCCCTCATCGACACGGGAAGCCGCATGGACGAAGTGATTTTCGAAGAGTTCAAGGGAACGGGCAACATGGAACTCGTTCTCGACCGCCGCATTGCCGAAAAGCGCATCTGGCCCGCAATCGACATTTTCAAGTCCGGAACCCGCAAGGAAGAACTTCTGCTTTCCGAGGACACGCTGCGCCGCGTCTGGATTCTTCGCAAGTTCCTGCAGGAACAGACCTCTGTGGAAATCATGGAATTTATGCGCGACAAGCTTTCGAAGACACGGACCAACGAAGAATTTTTGGCCTCGATGAACGGCTAAGGAGAACCAGATGTCCCAAAAAATCGCATTTGCCGGCGCCGGAAACATGGGAGGAGCCATTCTCCGCGGGCTTCTTTCTGCCGGAAAAAATCCCGCCGACATTCTATTCTTTGAACCTTTCGACCAAACGGCAAAGCCCGTCCTTGCCCTCGGCGCAATCCGCTACGACGACTTCGGAAAGATGGCAGCCGACGCGGACGTCATCTTCCTTTGCGTCAAACCGCAAGTGTTCAAATCCGTCGCAGGCGAGTGGAGCAAAAGCGCCAAGGCCAACACTTCCGCGCCCGAAATCATTTCCATTATGGCGGGAGTTTCCCGAAAGAAGATTCTCGAGGCCCTTGAATTTTCGCACGGGGATGTGGTCCGCGTAATGCCGAACCTTCCGCTCACGGTCGGAAAGGGAGCCATTGCCATTGCACAGGACGGCGTTTCCGCCGAATCGCTCGAAACGGCGAAGGAACTCCTCGGAACGGTCGGCGAAACGGTCACGGTCGGCGAAAACCTGATAGATGCCGTCACCGGGCTTTCCGGAAGCGCTCCGGCCTACGTCTTTGAATTTATCGAGGGTCTTGTCCGCGGCGGCGTCAAAATGGGGCTTTCCCGCGCGGTCGCCATGCAGCTCACCCTGGCGACAATCGAAGGCAGCGTCGAACTTTTGAAAAAGTCCGGCAAGGACACGGGAGAACTCTCGGCCATGGTTTCTTCCCCGGCGGGAACGACCATCGCGGGCGTCCAGGTTCTCGAAGACGCAAACTTCCGCGGAACGCTGATGCACACGGTGGAAGCGGCGACGCTCCGCTCCCAGGCTCTCGGCAAATAAAGCCTCATGAACCGCACCCGAATTCTCTTCCTCTCCGAGGAAAACGAAAATGTTTCCTTTTTGGAGGACGTTCTTTCGAGTGTCGGAGGCTACGAGACGAGGCTTTGCGCGGAATCTTCCCTCGCCGAGGAAACGTTTCGAAAGTTTTCCCCGGCGATTACGGTCGTAAATCTCGACCTGGATTTTTCAAAAGAACTTTTTCAAAACATCCGGGACATTTCGCCGGCGGCACGTTTTTTGGGGTTCGCCAAGGACGTTTCGAAAGGCGCGGACCCGTTCCTTGAAAAATTTTTCAGCGCAATCCTTTCCGCCGAGGAGCTCCGCGTCCGCTTCATGACGGAGATTCTTGACTTAAAGAGCCAATCGGAGCTTCTATCATCCATCAACGAGGCCCTAAAGAAAATCGTCGGGCACAGCAAACCCGTCAAAAGGCTCTACGATTCCATTCTCAAGGCCATTCGCGGCAAGGGCGCAACCGTTCTCATCGAAGGAGAATCGGGAGTCGGAAAGGAACTTGTGGCAAAGGCAATCGCCTCGGTTTCGCCAAGCCTCATCCCGGTAAACTGCAGCGCCATCAGCGAAAGCCTTTTCGAAAGCGAACTTTTCGGGCACGTCCGCGGGGCTTTCACCGGAGCCTTTGCCGACAGGCGCGGCCTTCTCGAAGCGGCCAACGGAGGCATCCTCTACCTCGACGAAATAGGCGACATTCCCCTTCCCATGCAGGCAAAGCTTTTGCGCGCCCTGCAGGACGGCGAAATTCGCCCCATCGGCTCGAACGTCACCAAAAAAATCAAGGTCCGGATTATCGCGGCAACAAACCGCGATTTGCAAAAGGAAACGGAAAAGGGCACATTCCGAAAGGATCTTTTTTATCGTCTGAACGTCATTCCCATCCATGTTCCGGCGCTGCGGGAACGCAAGGAAGACATTCCGGAACTCGTCGCCCACTTTATCCGGGAATTTTCGCTGCGGAAAGACATTTTGCCCAAGGTTTCGGACGAAACGATGCGCGAGCTCGTAAAATACGACTGGCCGGGCAACATCCGCGAACTTGAAAACGCCATCCACCGCGGCATCGTCCTCATGGACGGAAACGAAATTTCACTCGAGAACATTTTTCCGAAAAAAACGCAAACACCGTCCGAAATGCTTGCCGCTTCCAAAAGCCTGAAAAACATCGGGTTCGCGGAATTTCAGGAAATGCAAAAGCGCGAAGAGCGCGATTTCATCATCCGGAAAATTCGGGAGAACGGCGGATCCATCAAAAAGACGGCCGAGGAATTCGGCATGATGCGCCCAGCCCTTTATGCGCACGCAGCCCGCATCGGGCTTGACCTCAAGACGCTCCGCAAGGATCTTCCTAGCGAGCCTTGATTTGGTAGCCCTTTTCCTCGAGAAGGGTGAGGACGTTCGGAGCGTCCCCCACAAGATGCGCGGCGCCGACGGTGGCAAAAACCTTTTGGCCCGCGGCAGAAAGGGAGTCGAGCTTTTGCGCCATCAGAACATTCCGTTTGGCATAAATTTCATCGCCGTAAACGTTGTCATCGACTTCCGCCGACAAAAACTGTCGAAGCGCGGCGGCATTCCCGCATTTCCAGGCCGAGAACAGGCCAAAAACAAGCGAATCCAGGCTGCAAATTTCCCGAAGCGTACTTTCCAGATAGCCAATTCCCAGCGAATCCTCTTTCGCCGAAAAAATCTTCAGTTGGCTTTCGGGCGTTTCAAGCGGAAAGACCATCTTTCCCAAATCGTTTGCCCGGGAAATGATTTCGACGTCTATCCCCAGTTCCGCTTCGATCCCCGCATGTTCAAACGCCGCGGCCGAAAGGGCGTTTGCCACAAGCCACGGCCGAAAATTTTCAAAAACGGAAACGGGAATTTCCCAGGCCCGCGAAATCGAATCGAGCGTTCGGTACAAAGTATCGGGCAGAACGTTTTTCAGAAGAACTCCCCGGGGAAGGTATCCTTCGCTCAAGACAAGGCTTTGCGTTTCCTTCACCGTCGAATCCTTTAAAATATCCAGTTCCACGGCGACGAGATCCGAAGTTTCAAGCGCCGAATCGATGACGGAGGCCAACGGATAAAAGGAGGAGTCCGCCATATGGATGCTTCCGAGAAGCCAAATATTTCCGCGGTCTTCCTTTTGAAGAAGCCAAAGCAAATGCCTTTCGCCGCATGCGCTTTTTTCGAGATACTCCGGAATTTTCTCTCCGGCATTTTTTGTCGGAGCGCAGGCCAAAAATAGCATACAAAGTAACAGAATAATTTGTTTGCAATCAAACGGTTTCATTTGCCCACTCCAAAAAAGGCGAATGGCGAAGTTCTTCCGGAAGTCCTTCCCGCACGAGACCCTTTCCGTCCAGGGCGATAATCCGGTCCGAAAAGCGGAACGCGTAATCCAGATGGTGCGTCGAAAGCAGCACGGAAAGCTTCCGCGTTTGTGAAAGCTCGCGAAGCAGCCGGAAAAGCGAAAGAATGTTCGGAACGTCCAAAAAGGCGGTCGGTTCGTCAAGCAGAAGGAGCTCCGGCTCCGCGGCAAGAGCCCGCGCCAAAAAGACGCGAGAGCGTTCCCCGTCCGAAAGTTCCGAAGCGTTCCGGTGCGCAAAGGATTCCATCCGGACGCTCGCAAGAGCCTCGTCAATCTTCCGGTTGTCCGCCGCCGAACGGCCGTCAAAAATTCCCGCATAGGGAATCCGTCCAAGCGATACAAACTCCCGAACGTCCATGCCGAAAGGGATGCGCTCCCCGGTAAAGACCGAAGCAATCTTGCGGGCGCGCATGCGGGCATCCATTTTTTCAAAAGGCTCCCCGGAAAGAAAGAGGTTCCCCGTTTGCGGAGCGAGCAATCCGGCAAAGCTCTTCAGGATTGTACTTTTTCCCGTTCCGTTCGGACCCACAAGAGAGACGACGCTCGAAGCCGAAAGGGACAAGTCGGCGGGCGAAAAAAGCGGTCTTGCATATCCCGCCGAAAAGTTTCGGGCAAACAAAAGAACGCTAGGCATTTTCGCCTCCGCGCCTTCCCCGCAAAAAAATCCAGAGGACAATAGGCGCCCCGACAAGGCTCGTAACGCTCGAAAGCGGAATCGCCGTCACAAGCCCGGAAAGAAGCGCAAGGTTCGCTCCGACAAGGGCCGAGCCCACGAGAAGCGTCCTGTGGTTTGTCGTCCGAAAAATGCCGTAGGCAATGTGCGGCGAGGCGAGGCCCAAAAAGCCGACCGGTCCGCAATAGACGGTCGAGGCCGCGGCAAGGAGGCTCGCGCCAAAAAGTACGAGAGTCCGTGAAAGCTTCACGCGGATTCCAAGCGTCCGCGCAAAGGATTCCCCGACCTGCGCCGCATTCAGATAGCGAATGCAAAGCGCACACGGCAAGGCTCCGCAGCACACGGCAAGGGCAAACCCCGGAATTTCCGCAAGGGACGTCCGCGAAAAGGAACCGAGCCCCCAGGTCACAAATCCGCGCAAACCTTCCGCGGGCCCAAAAGCCATCAGGGTCGAAACGACCGCATCCACAAAATACCCAATCATCAGCCCGACAATCAAAAGCGAAACGGACCGCGAAACAAACCGCGAAGCGAACAGCACAAGCAGCACCACGCAAAAAGCCCCGACCGCGGCACACGGAACAAGCCCGAGAGAAGATCCAAAACCGGCGAGCAGCACGAGCGCGACCCCGAGGTTTGCCCCGGAACTCACACCCAAAACAAACGGACCCGCCAGCGGATTTCGAAAGACGCTCTGCAACACAAGCCCCGAAACGGCGAGAGAAATTCCGGCAAGAAAGGCCGTAAACGCCTTCGGGACGCGAATTTGCCAAACGACGTCCAGCGCAAAAGGCTCTCCCCTTCCCCAAAGGGCATTCCACACGTCCGAAAGGGAAAGCGAAACGGCCCCGCCAAAAACCGTGATCAAAAGAAGCAGACAGACCGGCACTGCCAGAAGAACCATTCCGACAAACGTCCGGTGCATTCGGGCTCTACTTGTCGTTTACATTCAGAACCGACTTGGGTTCCTTTCCGTCCTGCTTCGACCGCTTGTAAATTTCGGGAGCCACGTTGTCAAAGCCCTGCAGGGCGTTCAGCCAGTTGTCGTTCAGGTCGCGGAACTCGATCTTTTCCAAGTGGTAGATGAATCGGTCGTCCTTGAGCTCGAACTTGATAAAGTCCCAGCGGACGACGCCGCGGTCCTTAAAGACTTCGCGCGCGACAATCGTCGAATCGTTTTCGAAGCGGTAACGCGCCCGGTAGGTGTATTCGCCCGTCATCTGGTAGCGGCCCGAATCCGAGTAGGTGCGGGTCGTTCCGACGAGCGTGTCGTTCATCAGGAACTTGAGTTCCGCGTCGCGGAAGGCGTGCCCGTGCGGCATAATGGGAGTTCTCCAGTCGCCGGAGACGCGTTCCTTCATCGCCTTCTGGAAGACCGTGTCGATTTTCCAGGAATCAAAATTGCTCTTGTCGTAGCGGGCGCGCGGCACATAGCTTCCGGCCTTGATGGCGCTCCGGACGCTGTCGGCCTTGACTTTCGCGACACTGTCCGAGTTCGCGGCCTTTGCATTTGCCTTGAGAGCATTCGAGATGGAATCCATCTTGGCCTGGATGGCCTTGCCGAAGTCCCCGGGTCCGCGCGTGGAAAATTGCGAAGAAGAAGACAAACCGACAGACGAGGACGCGGCCATGGGAATGGGCGCGACGGGAGCCTGCGCCGAAGCGAAGGCGGTGAGGCCCAGGAAGGCGAGGAGATGACAACAAATTCGATTCAAAAGAAAACCTCTCTTGGTATGAAATCTAGTAAAAAGTAAATTTGGCGCATGATAGACTATTCCCAAGTTCCCAGTCCCTGCTATGTACTCGAAGAAAAGAGGCTCGTTCGCAACCTGGAAATTCTCCAGAAGGTCGAACGCGAAGCGGACGTCAAGATTATTTGCGCCCTCAAGGGCTACAGCATGTGGAGTACGTTCCCCCTCGTCGGAAAGTACCTCGCCGGGGCGACGGCTTCGAGCGTAAACGAGGCGCGGCTCGCCCGGGAAGAGATGAACAAGGAAGTGCACGTCTTCGCACCGATCTATAAGGAAAGCGAAATCGACGAGATCCTTTCGCTTGCAAACCATATCACCTTCAACAGTTTTAGTCAGTGGATGCGCTTTCGCGACAAGACGCTCCGCGCCCGCGTAAGCCCGGGCATCCGCGTCAACCCGGAATTTTCCACGGTGGAAACGGACCTCTACAACCCGTGCGGCAGGTTTTCGAGGCTGGGCGTCACCCAAAAGGAATTTCGACCGGAACTTCTCGACGGCATCGAGGGCCTCCACTTTCACGCCCTGTGCGAACAGAACGCGGACGCCCTCGAAGCGGTCCTCGAAAACTTCGAAGCGCGCTTTGGCGAGTGGATTCCAAAAATGAAGTGGGTAAACTTCGGCGGCGGGCACCACATCACCCGGAAGGACTACGACGTAGAACGCCTCATCCGCATCCTTCGCGATTTTCATAAGCGCTACCCGAACGTCCAGGTGATTCTCGAACCGGGAGAAGCCGTCGGATGGCAAACCGGCGAACTCGTTTCGACCGTCGAAGACATTGTCCACAATGAAAAGGACATTGCGATTCTCGACATCTCGGTCAGCGCGCACATGCCCGACTGCCTGGAAATGCCCTACCGCCCGACCGTCCTTTCGGCGGGAGAGCCCGGCGAAAAAAAGTTCGAATACCGCCTTGCCGGGGACACGTGCCTTGCGGGCGACGTCATCGGGGACTACACGTTCGACAGCCCGCTTCGCGTCGGCGACCGCATCGTATTCTTCGACATGATCCACTACACGATGGTCAAGACGACATTCTTCAACGGAGTCCCGCACCCGAGCATCGGCATCTGGACATCCGACGAAAAGTTCAAGCTTGTGAGAAGCTTCACCTACGAACAGTTCCGGGATAAATTATGACAGAATTTGTCAAACAATTTTCGGTCGAAACCCATTCCGAACAGGAGACCCTGGATTTTGCCAAAGGCTTTGCCGAGACGCTTCCCCGCGGTGCGGTCGTTGCGCTTTACGGGACGCTCGGCGCAGGCAAAACGGTCATCAGCCGCGGCATTTGCGCGGGCCTCGGGTTCAAAGGCCAGGTCAACTCCCCCACCTACACGATTGTCCACGAATATCCGAACAAAAAAATGCCGCTTTTTCACCTCGACCTCTACAGGCTCCCGCAGCATGCGGACCTGGAGGAAATAGGCGTCGATTACTACATGTCGCAGGAGGGCGTCACCCTCATCGAATGGCCCGAACGCCTCGACGACACGGCACTCGTTTCGCACCGGATAGACATCGAGGTTCTTGACGGGGACGCCCGAAAAATTACGGTTTCGATTTTTCGGTAGAATCGGCGGAAGCCGTCGAATCCAACGCGGGCTTCGCCAAAAGCTCGCTAGCAAAGGCAGTCCGCAGGGAGTCCCAGACCTTTGCGTCCTCACCCGAAAGAAGAACCGGTCCATTGAAAGTCCGCATCACGGAAAGAGCCTTTGCCGTATCCGAAGCGGCAAGCGCGTTCCGGGCGTCTTCCAAAACAAATTCCTGTGCGCTCTTCATTTCGTCAATCAGTCCCAGGCGGATGACGCGCAAGCTGTCCATTTCGTTTGGCGTATAGCTCAATTCCCAGGTGCTGTCGTAGCAGGCCTTGGCGGAGAGCAGGTCGCCACCGTCGTAAAGGAGCGCGCAGCGGGCAAAGAGTTCCGAGCTTTGTTCCTTCGTGTATTGGTAATACTTGTATCCGCCAAAGATTCCGAGGGCTATCACGATGAGAATCAGCGCATCCTGCCATCCGATGATGCCAGTCACCTCGACTTTCTTTTTGCCGTTTTCGGAACCTTCCTCTTCGTCTTCCTCGTCCGGGTTCTTCTTGCCCATAATGTTGATAAAGCTTAGCATTGTGTCTCCTATTTTTTGAAACGTTCCGAGAGAGCCTTGAAAGCTTCCGCATACAGGAAAATTTGCTTTAAAAGGCTCGCAAAGCCGTTGGCCCGCGTCGGGGAAAGCCCGTTTTGCAGCCCGATTTTCTGGAAAAACGCCGGGTCGGAAGCGAGAATTTCGTCCGGGGTCCGCGCATCGTAAATTTTGAGGGCGAGAGCGCCGAGGCCGCGGCTAATCAAGGGATTTGCCGCCCCGACTTCCGTGTCCATGTGCAGGTGCAAAATTCCGTCCCGGAACTCCGGCACGAGAAACATCCGGGAGGCGCATCCCGATACGAGAAATTTTTCTTCGCGGAGGGAAGGATCCATGCCGGGATGCTCGCGGGCAAGCTTCAAAAGATACTCCCACTTGTCGTCCGGCGACGTAAAACCGTCAAAGACCTTCCGAATTTCCTCTTCCGTTTCCTGAATGCTTTTCATAGACTGCCGCCTTCGTTAAAAAAGGAACGATCGCATTTTCCAGAGGATTCCCGGCGACGAGGAAAGCACCGTCCAGAAGATGCGGAAGAGGGTACGCTTTTCGCCGGGGACCGAGGCGAGCCTGTGCGCCGCGCGGTCGAACTGCGCATCGGAGATGCTCGAAAAGCCGCCCTTTGCGCGGTGATAGTTCCGGTGCGCCCGGCCCTGAATTTTCATCCAGCGGGAAAGGGCGTTTTTTTCCGCGGCGAGACGTCCTTCGTCGGATGTCGCGGAAAGCCATTCGACAGCGGATTCCGCGGCAATCATTCCGCTCTTGAGAGCTTCCACTATCCCGGACCGGCTGATGGGGTTTACCGTACTGGCGGAGTCCCCCGCCTTAAAGACGCCTTTGGCGGCAATCACACGCTCCGACTGTCCGCACGGAATCGCCCCACCGAAAAATTCGAGAATTTTCGCCTCGGGAAATTCATTCTGGATGAACCTTTTGAGCGTCGCAAGCGGAGGATGGCTTTTTAAAAAGGCGCGGCCTCCCACAAGCCCGATGTTTACGCGCTTTCCGTCCCGCGGAAAAATCCAGCCGTAGCCGCCCTCGAAGTACTTTTTTCCGAAAAACAGCTCGACCCTCTTCGGGTCGTGCGGAACGTTTTCCGCAATGGCGAAGACGGCGCTTTCGAGGTCAAACGTTCCCTGCTCCAGGTCTTCCAGTCCGGGAACCCCGCGCGAAAGCTTTCCGCCGGGTCCGGTCGCATCGATAACGACCCGCGCCCCCAGTTGCCGAGAGCCTCCGTCAAAGCGGACGTCCAGGTTCCACGTTCCCGAAACGTCCCGAGAGAGCCTTTCGACCCGGTCCGCAAAATGGCATTCGACGCCGAGGGAAGCAGCCCGGTCCGCCATCTCGTGATGGAAGGCCGCCCGGTCGAGAATCAGCCCGCAGTCCTCCTCGGTAAAGACCACGCGAGTCATGTCGGGCGAGGTAAAAATCATCCCGTCCAGGTGCGTCCGCACCCAGGACTCGTTCGGCGTCCAGTAGCGCGAAAATATCCTGCGCGAAACCGCCTCGGCGCAGGCGACGGGTTCCTTCCACGGGAGCTTTTTGTCGAGAAGCAGCACGGAAAACCTTCCGGAAGAAGCCTTCCCGAGACAAAAGGCCGCATAGAGCCCCGCCGGGCCCGCACCGCATACGATGACGTCGTAAAAATTCCTCAAATAATGCGCCATGGCGTGCAAAATAGCTTTTTTACGGAAAGTTCCCATCTTTTTTTTATCCGACGGACATTTTTTAATTTATTTTAGAATGGACAAAATTTTGTTTGGACTCTTAAAAAGGATACGAAATGAACATGCACCCCCATTTGAAATCCAAGTTCGGCGTTTTGCTGTTCGCTACGTTGGCCGCGGGCGTCTTTGCCCAGCAGACCGACTGGAGCGGCAAAAATATCGACGTTTCCTTTCGCGACAAGCGAATCGACGGATTCAACTTTGATAATGCGGTAGCGGTCAAGAACACCACCAACTTCCAGCGTGCGAACGCGACGTCCTCCCCGGCCTCCTTCCGCGGAGCCGACCTGCGCGGCGTGGGCTTCCAGAATGCGGTGATGAACAATCCGGACTTCCGCGAGGCGAACCTCGAAAACGCGATTCTTTCGGGCGCGGACCTCCGCGGATCGAACTTCAAGGGTGCAAACCTCAAGAGCGCGAACCTCTACCGCGCAACCCTCCTCGACTCGCAATTCCCCAAGGCAAACCTCGAAAGCGCCCGCCTGGACGCCATGAAGGTCTCGGACCAGGCCGATTTCTCGAAGGCGAACCTCAAGAACGCCTCCTTTATCGACGTCGATCTGACCCAGGCGGACTTCAGCGACGCGGACCTTACCAATACGAACTTTTCCCGTTCCCTGATGGGCGCGGCGAACCTCTCGGACGCCATCGTCGTCAAGACGGACTTCACCGGCTGCAACCTCATCAACGCGGACTTCGGCGGAGTCGATCTGCGCGACGTGAACTTTACCCGTGCCGGTCTTTCGAAGGCGAACTTCAGCGGTGCGCAGTTCATCAACGTGAACCTGCAGAGCGCTGACCTTTCCCTCACGGACTTCAACGACGTCGATCTTTCCAAGACCCAGCTGCAAAAGGCCTCCTTTGCTCAATCGACCGTCAAGAACATGAAGTTCAGCGGCCAGGACCTTTCCGGAGTCGTCTTCGACAAGGGCACGGTCACCAAGAGCGAGTTCGAAAAGTCCAAGATGATCAAGGTTTCTTTCTTTGACGGCGAAGCGAGCAAGAGCATCTTCCGCGGCGCGGTTCTCCAGAAGGCCATCTTCGACGGAACGTATGTGTTCAAGGACATCTTTGACAATGCGGACCTCACGAAGGCGAACTTCTCGAACTCCACGGTTATCCGCACGAGCTTCGACCTCGCAAACCTCACCGGTGCGAACTTCTCCGGTGCAAAGCTCGAAAACGTCACCTTCCTGAACGCCAACATGCAAAACTCGAAGTTTGACGCCGACACGAAGATGGAAAACGTCGATTTCTCCGGTGCGGACCTCTCGAACGCGCACATCGAAAAGTTCACGGCGAAGAAGGTCATTTACGATGCAAAGACCAAGTTCCCCGCAGGCTTTGAACCGCGTCAATACGGCTTTACAAAGCTCGGCGAAAAGGCCGCAAGCGTGACCGTCGAAAAGTCCTCGGCAGCTCCCGACCAGCCGAAGAAAAAGAAAAAGCGCAAAAAGTCGGCGGACGCCGCCGCGGGCATCTAATAAAGGTCACCTCTAAAAATTCAATTTTCAAAAATTTGGTTGCGACACTTCGCGCTAGTTCGTCATTCAAAGTGGCAAATACATCCAGTATTTGCCACTTTTCATTCCTGCCATCGCTCGGTCTCACTCAAATTTTCTTAACCAAAGCAATTTTTAGAGGTTCCCTAAAAAATTTTCGAATTTTGACAAAAGCTGTCACTTTTTACCGGTGACGGCTTTTTATTTTTAAACCATGCAAAAGAAAGAAGTCGAATTTGTCTGTTCCGAATGCGGAAATTCCACCCCGAAGTGGGCCGGGAAATGCCCGCATTGCGGCGCCTGGAGCACCCTTGTCGAACATGCGGTCGAAAGCAAGGCGACGCGGCGCGGGCTCGGTCACAACGCACTCGATGCGGAAGGGCTTTCGGGCATTCCGCGGAAGCTTTCGGAAATAGAAACAACCTCCACGTCGCGGTTGAGCACGTCCATTCCCGAGTTTGACAGGACGCTCGGCGGCGGGCTCGCTCCGGGCTCCTTTGTGCTGATTGGAGGCGACCCGGGCATCGGAAAATCGACGCTCGTTCTGCAGACGCTTTCGACCATGTCCGCGGCGGGAGTCAAAGCCCTTTACGTAAGCGGCGAAGAGAGCGCGGTGCAAGTAAAGCTCCGAAGCGAACGTTTGGGAGTTTCGGGGAGCGACCTGCTTCTTCTTTGCGAAACGAACCTCGACCGGATTCTCGAAAAGGCCAAGGCGATAAAGCCCGAGGTTCTTGTCATCGATTCCATCCAGACTATCTACAATGCGGACCTGCCGGGGACGCCGGGGAGCGTTTCGCAGCTCAGGGAATGCACGCTTTCGCTGATGGTCTTTGCAAAGAACACGGGCTGCATCACGATTCTGATTGGGCACGTCACCAAGGACGGTCAAATTGCCGGACCGCGGGTCCTTGAACATATGGTCGATACGGTCGCCTACTTTGAGGGTGACCGCAACAATCAATACCGGATATTGCGGACAATCAAGAACCGTTTCGGCGCAACGGACGAAATAGGCGTTTTCGAAATGACCTCCAAAGGCCTGGAAAGCGTGAGCAATCCGAGCAAGATTTTTTTGGATGCGACCAACATGAACGCCCCGGGAAGCGTCGTGAGCTGCACCATCGAAGGCTCGCGCGCCATGCTTTTCGAAACGCAGGCCCTAGTGAACCAGTCAAGCTATGCCGTGGCACAGCGCGTCGCAGCGGGCATCGACCCCAAACGTCTGACGATTATCCTCGCCCTGCTCGACAAGTTCGGAGGCATTCCGCTCGGAAATTCCGACGTTTTTGCGAGCATCGCCGGCGGTCTCAAAATTTCGGATACGGGAACCGACCTCGCGCTTGCGCTCGCGCTCGTGTGCAACCATCTGGGCATCGCACTTCCGCCGCAGACTATAGTCATCGGGGAACTTGGACTTTCGGGAGAAATTCGCACCGTGAGCCAGACGGACCTGCGCATCAAGGAAGCGGAACGGCTCGGATTCGAACACATTATTTTGCCCGCGGCGGCAAAGGTTTCCAAGTCTTCCAAAATCGAAGTCATCCGATTTAAACGGCTGGAAGAGGCCGTGGAATTTGTGAAGGAAGGGCCTTCGCACAAGTAGGCGCGAACAGTTTGGATTCTAACGGTTCCTTTGGAACCTCCAGAATGACATGAAACATAAATTCTATCAGGGTCTTTGACCCTTCCGGAATGACAGCGAATGTTGAACTTTGCCTATTCTGGATGACTGGGAACGGAAAACCGTTCAAACACCTGGAAAAGGCATGGGCAGTCGTCCCTTTCCGATTTTTCGGCGCGTTCCTCGCTCAAAAGTTTCCAGCCGTTTCCGAGAGGCGGCATCGGAACATCGCCGTCAACGGTCGCCAGCACGCGTGTGAGGTAAAGCTTCTGTGCAAACGGCATTGCCGCGGCATAAACGTTCGCACCGCCGATGACAAAGAGTTCCGTTTCTCCGGCATTTTCGGCCAGACGAAAGCCGTCTTCGAGCGAGCGGACCACGGAACAACCCGGAGCGTTAAAGTTCGGATTGCGGGAAAGAACGATACTTGTACGATTCGGCAGCGGACGTCCGATGTCTTCGTAGTTTTTACGTCCGAGCAGAATGCAGTGCCCGGAAGTAATCGCCTTGAAACGTTTGAGATCCTGCGAAAGATGCCACGGCAAGTGACCATCCTTGCCGATGATGTTGTTTTCCGAAACGGCGACAATGATGGATATGAGCATTTTTACTCCACGTTGAACATTTGACTAGGCAGCACGTGTCGCGGCCTTGCTTTCAGAACTTCCAGGACGACCTTGCTTTCGC
>CAVBPX010000053.1:0-16473 GCA_963597395.1 Eggerthellaceae bacterium
TCGCTTGGTCTCACTCAAATTTTCCCCTCCAAAGCAATTTTTAGAGGTTCCCTTGAAGTTTTACAAAAAGGACCTGTTGCAAAATCCGCGGATTTTTTAAATTATAAAGAATGGCAACCACCAAAAAACTCAGTCAGAGCCTGGAAGACTACCTTGAAAAGATTCACATGCTGCATCTTTCGAAAGGCTTTGCGCGTTTGAAGGATATCGCTTCGGAACTCGGGGTCAAGGCTCCATCCGCGGTCCGCGCCATGCACGAGCTGAAGACGCTCGGCTACGTGGAACAGGAGCCGTACGGCGGCGTGAACCTGACAAAGAGCGGTCTTGCGGTCGCCAAGTCCGTTTTTGGGCGTCACACGCTTCTCAAAAGTTTTTTGATGCAGCTCGGCGTCTCCGCCGAGAACGCCAATGAGGATGCCTGCTCAATTGAGCATGTTCTTTCAAGCGAAACTCTCGACAAAATTGAATTGTTTGTCGCGAAAAACGCGCCCGGCAAGGCGCACAAGTGATTTAAATCCCTTTTCAATAAAAGATAACCGAAAAAATAAGGGCGAATCGCAAGATTTAGCCTTGACTAATCTTTTGTATTGTGCTACATTTAGCCCCGGCTAATTAGTTTTGGCTAAAAAAAGTAGTCAGGGCTAAATTTTTGGAATTTTATAACCAAAGGAAACATCATGAACAAGACAATCGGTATGATTCTCGCATCGGCAGTGGCGGCAGCTCCGCTGTTTGCCGAAGACGCGGCTGTTGAAAAGGCAAAGTCGGAAGGCCCGCAGTTTTCCGTCGCCGGCGAAGTGGAGTTCGAAGCGAACGCTCTCTACTACAAGCCGCAAAGCGAATCGAAGATTTCCCACGACTATTCCTCGACGTTCAACCTCGTGTTCTCCGTCAAGTTTAACGACAAGTGGTCCGCGGAAGCGGCCATCTCCGCCGATGACGACAATGCCGCGCCGGGTTTCGCCTACGACGGCGCGTTCATCCAGTATCAAATGAACGACAACATCGCCATCAAGGCCGGTGATTTCACCTACTCGGAAGGCGCTTTCCGTTACTACGACTACGATGATCCGGGAGATGCCGCCATCGGCATGACGGAACGCGACATCCGCGGTCTCGAACTGAACCTCTACGGTCTTACCCTCGGCCTCGGCTTTGGCCGCGGCGACGACGATTGCGTTGATTACTACAGCGATGGCGAGGCTCTTTGCAAGTCCTATGACGTTCACGCCGCCTACGATATTACTCTCGGAAGCCACACGATCCGTCCGTATGCAAACTACCAGAGCTACCAGCAGGAACACGCCAACCGTCTTCGCGCCGGTGTGACCGCAACCCTCGTCTTTGGCGAATTTGCGAATGTCCAGGTTGCCTACGGTCTCCGCTCCGACCTTGTGACGGAAGACGAACCGAAGATGGTCCATGCGTTTGCCGTGGAACCGGAATTCAACTTCGGCAAGGTGAACGTCAAGGCTTCCGCATTCTACTCGATTATCGACGAGGATGAGGACAATGATGCCGAATACATTCTCGAAGTTCCGGAATACATGTTCTTCTACGTGGAACCGTCCTTCGCCATCAACGATCAGCTTGCGATTGGCCTCCAGGGCGAATATCACACGATGACCACCGATGCCGATGCGAGCCTCGAAACCATCTTCGTCGGACCGCGCGTTTACATCAACCCGATGGAACAGCTTTCGCTCGAAGGCTACGTCCGCGTTTGCCTCCCGATTGGCGACGATTACTCCGGCGACGAGGAAGATGCGTATTTCGGTGCAGGTGCCACCGTCGGATTTACGTTCTAACACTTCAAAGCGAGGTCGATACGATGCCTTTGACTTTTTGCTCCATTGGAGAACTCTTTACGATTAAGCGTCTGAGCGGCGATTCCGCCGTCAAGCAGCACTTGAACGAACTCGGCTTTAGCGTCGGATCCCCGGTGACCGTTGTCGCGAGCCTCGGCGGAAACGTGATTGTAAAGGTGAAGGAGTCCCGTGTCGCCCTCGACCACAAACTGGCAAGCCGCATCATGGTGTAATGCGGATGCCTTGGAGACGAAATGAAAACTTTACGTGATGCAAAAGTCGGCGAGACCGTCAAAGTTTCCCGGCTGAACGGAGAAGGCGCCCTGAAGCGCCGTCTGATGGACATGGGACTTACGCATGGCGCGGAAGTCTATGTGCGGAAAGTGGCCCCGCTCGGCGACCCTATTGAAGTGACGGTCCGCGGATATGAACTCAGTGTCCGCAAGGACGACGCGGAACGCGTGGAACTGGCCTAAGGAGATCCGAAAATGGCAACAACTATTGCTCTCGCAGGAAATCCGAACTGCGGAAAAACCACCATGTTCAACGCCCTGACCGGCGCAAATCAGTATGTGGGAAACTGGCCCGGCGTGACGGTGGAACGCAAGGAAGGACGCTTAAAGAAGGCGAAGGACGTGACTGTCGCGGACCTTCCGGGCATCTACTCCCTTTCTCCCTATACACAGGAGGAGGTCGTTAGCCGCGACTATCTGATGAGTTCCGCCCCGAACGTGATTCTCGACATTGTCGATGCGACGAACATCGAACGCAACCTTTACCTGACGACTCAGCTTCTCGAGCTTGGAAAGCCGACGGTGATTGCGCTCAACATGATGGATGCGCTCAAAAAGTCCGGCGCGACCATCAACGTAAAGAAGCTTTCCGAAAAGCTCGGCGTCGAAATCGTCGAAACACAGGCTCTTTTCGGCAAGGGAATCCACGAAGCGGCCGCGAAGGCCGTCGAAATTTCGAAGTCGAACGCCACACAGGCGACGGCAAGGTTCGCCGATGACGTCGAAGCGGTCATTGCCGAAGTCGATAAGGTTCTTCCGGAAAGCGTCGATGCAAAACTTCGCCGCTGGTTCGACATCAAGCTTATTGAGCGCGACAAGAACGTCTATAACCGCCTCTCCCTTTCGGATGCGGACAAGGCTAAGATTGAGGAACTCGTTGCCGGTCTTGAAAAGGCCCGCGACAACGACAGCGAATCGATTATCACCGACGAGCGTTACAACTACATCGCGGACGTTCTGGACGGAGTCCTAAAAAAATCCCCGAGCAAGCTTACGTTCTCGGACAAGGTGGACCGCGTCGTAACGAACCGTATCCTCGGCCTTCCGATTTTTCTCCTTGTGATGTACTTCGTCTATTACATCTCGGTTTCGACGGTCGGTTCGATGGGAACGGACTGGGCAAACGACCAGTTGATGGGCGAAGACGGCTGGCATCTCTTCGGAATTGGAACTTCTTCCTACGAGGAAGCGGCCGGTGAGTTCGAGGATGCAAGCGCGATTGCCGCTGCCGCCGACAAGCGGGACGCCTACAGGGCGGCCGCGCAAAAAATCGTTGACACCTATGCGGTTGAAAAGCAGATTAGCGAAGCCGCTCTCAGGGGCGATTCCGCTATTACCATCGGCGAAAAGACGTTCGCTCTGACGGATTCCGCACTTGTCAATGCGGCAAACGCCTTTGTGGCCGCGGACGCCGAACTTTCCGTTCTGCCCGAAAAGGCGCAGGAAGCCGAAGGCGAAGAAGCGGAAGCTCCCGAAGCGATTCAGATGACATATGACCGCGCCCAGGCGATTCTTTCCGACAAGGACGAGAAACTTTCTCCGGCGTTCATCACGTTCGAGCGCGAAGCGGAAGAGGAGGGCGCCGAGCCGACAATCGATTCCGTCGCATTCAACGCGGAAAACATTGCCGCCTCCCGTGCCGTTGTCGAAAAGGGCGAACCCGATCCGTCCGACTTCGGAATCTTCATTCCGGGCCTCACGGCATTTGTCTCCGGGCTTCTCGAAAAGGCCGGTGCAAACGAGATTCTTTCCGATGCGCTTGTGAACGGTGTCATCGGCGGTATCGGTGCTGTCGTCGGATTTACCCCGCAAATGTTCATCCTCTTTATTCTTCTCTCCCTGATTGAAGATTGCGGCTACATGGTTCGCATTGCCTTCGTCATGGACCGCATCTTCCGCCACTTTGGACTTTCGGGCAAGAGCTTCATTCCTCTGCTCGTCTCCTCGGGCTGCGGAATTCCGGGCATCATGGCTTCGAAGACGATTGAAAACGATAACGACCGCCGTCTGACGATTATGACGACGACGTGGATCCCCTGCGGCGCAAAGCTCCCTGTGCTCGCCTGCATGGGAGGCGTAATTGCCGCGCAGATGGGTTCCGGTTCGTGGGTCGCCCCGTCGATGTATTTCATCGGCATTGCGAGCGTTTTGATTGCCGCCATCATGCTCAAAAAGACGAAGCCGTTCCACGGTGAAGCCGCTCCGTTCGTGATGGAACTTCCGCAATATCACATTCCGCAGCCGAAGACGGTTCTGTTGCATGCCTGGGAACGCACCAAGGGATTCTTGATTAAGGCCGGAACGATTCTCTTCCTCGCATGCCTTGTGATGTGGTTCATCTCCACTTACGGTTGGGAAACTCCGGTTCCGGAAGCGGAACAGGAAGTTGCTGCCGCCGTCGAAGAAGCCCCGGCCCTTGTTGTGGACGGCATCCAGGTCCTCGGAACCGAAACGGTCGCAGCCGCCGAAGAAACGTCCGAAGAGGAATCCTTCACCGCGCTCAAGCACGACTCCGAAGACTTGCACTTTGGAATTGTCGAAAGCCAGGCGAACTCGATCATCGCCCGCATCGGCGACAAGCTCCGCTACATCTTTATTCCGCTCGGATTTGGCGGCGAACAGGGCGGCTGGCAGGCTGCCGCGTCGGCTCTCTCCGGATTCTCGGCCAAGGAAGGCATCGTCGTGACGATGGGCGTCCTCGGCGGTGTGGACGGCGACGATGCGGATGCGGCGCTCGAAGAAGAAGAGGCGACGAACAAGGTCGTTTCCGCCGTAAAAACCTGGTTCCCGACAGCGCTCGCCGCGTTCTGCTTTTTGCTCTTCAACCTTCTCGATTCGCCGTGCCTTGCCGCGATTGCGACGATGGCCCGTGAACTCAATGACCGCAAGTGGTTCTGGTTTGCCATCCTCTTCCAGAACGTTTGGGCCTGGGTTGTCACGTTCATCGTCTATCAGATTGGAAGCGTCATCATAGGCGGCGGATTCACCGTCGGAACGGTACTCGCATGCGTATTCCTCGCCGCGTTCCTCTTCCAGCTCTTCCGCCCGGATCCGTATAAGGGCAAGACGTTTGGAACGGTCCGCTCCGTCGATGCCATCGCCGAAAAGAAATAGTAGGGAAGACCGATGCTTGCCAACATCCTGATAATTGCAATCCTCGCGCTTTGGACAATTGTCGCGCTCGTCCATGTGACAAGAATGACGAAGCACGCGGTCAAGACGCGGACACCCATGTGCGTAGGATGCCCGGGATGCGGCGCGGGCTCCGGTCGCCACTGCCACCATTTGCCATAGACGATTCCCTCGGGGCGCAAGCTCCGGGGGAAATTTTGAAAGGGACTTTCTCGAAAAGAGAAGGTCCTTTTTTTTGCATTTTTCCGAAATTTCAGAAAATTTTTAAAACCTATTGACAATCTGTTTTTTTTTTTACTTTATTACAGGGCGGTTCACGAGAAAACTTATGGGTCGTCTTGTTTAACCTTGAACTTTCCTTTTTAATTAGGAAAGGACAAATAACTTTATGGTGGTAAAAAAATGAAATCAAAAATTTTAGTCCTGATGGTTCTCGCTTCAGCGCCTCTTCTTTTTGGGTGCAAGTCGGAAGAGGATAAATTCGTTGAGAATGCGTGTGACATTGATCTCAGCGAACATAAAAACCGAGAGGTTTGTGAAGAGGCGCTTAGCTCGAATTGTGGTGGTCATGATCTTTATTTCGAGGCTAGCCACATTCAAAGTGAATTATTGGGCTTGGAAAGAAAGAAAAAGCTCCTGCGCGGCCTTCCCATGGACGAAAAGTTAAAGGAAGAGGAAGAGGTAGAATATAAAAGCAAAAAAAAGTCACTTCAAGAAAGATGGGATGAGTTGCCAATGTCTTCTACCTGCAAGAACACCGTGGTAAAATTAGTGGAAACGAAAAATTAAACCTTCAATAAGGAGTTAAAAATGGAACAGAAAAAAATAGACGAAATCACTAGCATTCGCTATGTGGGAATTGAACCCAGTTTCAAGATGTATTACTTGATGGTTCTAGGTGCATTTGGCGTTTTTGGACTACATCATCTGGCTCTTAAGGATGTTGTGCCCTTTGCAATACAATTCTTTTTGACATGGATTTTGGCTGGAATGCTATTTTTATTTTTCCCCCTTGGAATTGTAATTTTGTTGGTGTTGGGTGTTGCTTGGTTTGCCCCCGTTTTTTTGGCGTTCTATCATTATACAGACGATGATTACTTCGAAGCGATAAAGAACAAGAAAACATGGCCCTTCATAAACAGAATATTGCTGATTGTTCCCAAGACAAATGATAAGGATTGATTATCATAGAAAAGGATGATAAAGATGGGATTCCCGAAATTCCTATGGGCAAGTTTATTCTTTTTTTCTGTTGCCTTCGCTCTTACGAGACAGGATTTGGAACAGATGAAATCGGAATTAGATAATCCCATTACACTAGAAATGCTGGAAAGTATTCTTCTGAAATCGGGAATCCCGTTTGAAAAACAAATTAGGCAAGAAAATGAATATCGAGGCGTGTGCAGATTTCGTTCAGAAACGCTCCCTATTTATGTGTTGGCGGAATTTGACCAGGTGGCGTATAATTACGGGACAGATAAAGAAAAAAGAATTCTAATTCTGCGTAGTATATATTACGGCGAAAGCGAAACTTCCTTTGCTTATCGTTTTGTAAATGGTCGATTCCAATACAACAAAAACTATTATAGGCCTGAAAAAAGAAAGGACGTTGAATCTATAATATCAAAGTCTAATTCTATGTTGGATAAAATAGATCTATTGAATTTTGCTTGTAATGATTCAACTCGATGCCATGTTCAAACTTGTACTCCAGATCAGTTGTCGGATATGTTGGGTAGCAGGGGCTTTTGCAATGGCAGAGGTCCTAAGGAGACTTGTAACTATCGACTTCCGTTAGACGACGGTGAAACTATGGATATGACCATAACTTATTTAAATGGATTGGCCTTGTCCATTATATTTAATGCGGAGAAAATGCAAATGGAGGCAACTCCTACAAAGACCGTAAAAATAGGAAAGCAGGAATGGATGGACCATAATTTGCTTTATGGCGAAGGGCTAACTGAGAAATATGGCGTAGATATAGTTGCCAATAAGGATTTGTCTAACATCAGTGATGTTGAGGATAACTCTTGTGCGTTTCCAAGTGGAGAAAGGAATGGTTGGTTCGTATTCATGGATTTGCATTTGCGATCCAATGGAAAAAATTATGATTTTATTGAGAAACCAGATATAAAGGAAAACCATCAAGGAGTATGTCCAACAGGGTTTCATGTCCCAACCTTTGCGGAATGGAAAGAACTGTTCTCGTTTGTTGCCAAGGACAAAGTGAAGTTCCCAAAGTATGAATTGTTTGATGCTTATGAAAAGGCTGTAGAGGATTGTAAAAATGTTATAGATGAGGTACTTTATGATTTTTCCGAAAAAGCTGTAGAAAAGAAACGAAAGCCACAAAAAAAATTAGAGTCTATCGAAAAAGAGTTGGATGTTGCGTACAATAAGTGGCGAAAGGGACGGGAAGATAGGTTCATTTGTCGTGATGGCAAAAAATGTCGTTACGATAAACACGAAATGCGAAGAAGGATAGAGGAAGAAATAATCAATCATCTTTGTGCAAAAGGGGCGTGGCCCTTTGACGAGAACGGCGAAGATTTGTGCCTGGATTCATATGGTTTTGCGATGCCCTCCGATAGCAAAAAAGGAAATGTGATGTCTTATTGGACTGCTGATGCTAAAGTCTCTCAATGTCATGATGTCTTTGAAAATGGTCGCCATCAATGTATTTATGATATAGAAGGGTACAGGTTTTCGATAGAAATAAGACCCTATTTAGGGTTGAAGGAAGAAAGTTCTTCTTTTGGTTTTGCGTATCTTCGTTGCATAAAGAACAGGAGTAAAAAATGAATAGAATATTGGCTGGAATCGTCTGCGCTTTAATGCTTTTTATGGGGCAATCTGCAGCAGTCTCCTTAAAGGAATTAAAAAAGTTCCAAACGGAAATAAAAAACGCCTGCTTCCCGAATGCATGTGAGGATGAAAGGCAAATGATGCAACCCTCTGCTGACGAAATTGAAAAAAAGTTAGGTGTTAAGGGTATGTGTCGTAATGGCGGATTTGATGGAACTGAAGTAATCTGGTGGAATGACGGTGAGAATGTTCCCGATGGAGTGATGTTTTTTGCGGAACAAGAATGCCTTTATGTCGTTCCTTTAAGTAATAAAAATGCTTCGGCTCATTTTTCCTGTCATGACGATTCTTGCGAAACAAATGGAAATGCAATTGTATTTGTTCATTTTGGGTGTTATGAGGGGGAATGCTCAGCCAATGCGATGGAAGTTTATCTAAAAGGTCGCCTCTAAAAATGCAACAATTCGCAAATGTTCTGCGCAAGCAACAGTTGGCAATATGTGTCCCCCCCCTACCTCTTCATCAGCGGCTCGGCCGCCTTTGCGCTAAAGAGGATCGTGGAGAGGTTGTGAAGAAGCGCGGCGGTGGCGGGCGGTAAAAAGCCGAAGAGGCCGCTGAACATCAGCGCCGTGTTCACCACAACGATTTTCAGATTGTTGTCGTCAATTTTTTGCATCAGGCGCGAGCCCATCGTGCGGACTTTCACAAGGCCTTCGAGACCGTCCGCGGAAGAAAGGACAATGTCCGCGGTTTCCCCGGTAATCGCTGCGCTGTCGCCCATGGCAATGCCCGCGTCCGCGTTCACAAGGGCCGGTGCGTCGTTAATGCCGTCGCCAATCATAATCACCTTGTGTCCCAGATACTTTTGTGCGGTGATGTAGGCTACCTTGTCTTCGGGGAGCGCCCGTGAAATGTAGTGGTCGATGCCGGTGAGCCTTGCCGCCGTCCGCGCAGCGCCTTCGTCGTCGCCCGTAATCATGGTGCAGTTTTGGATGCCGCTCCGGTGCAGCGTCTCGATAATTTCCTTTGCGTTTTCGCGGACCGGATCCGTTACCGCGAGAATGCCCAAAAGCTTTCCCTTTTCGGCCAAATACAGCAGCGATTCGCCGCGATCGATGGCCTCTTGCTGGAGCTTCTCGATTCCTTTTGGGGGCTTGACCTTTTCGTCTTCAAAAATAAAGTGCTTGCTTCCGATAAGGAGCTTTTTTCCGTTAAGCGTCGTCGCAATGCCGTGCGCAATCACGTATTCGACTTTCGCATGGTCCTCGGGGTGGCGGAGCTTCTTTTTGTTGGAGGCCTGGACAATCGCCTTGGCGACGGGGTGCGCAAAATGCTCTTCGAGGCATGCGGCCATGCGTAGGACGTCGTTTTCCGAAAGGCCCTGAAATGGAATAATGCGCGAAAGACTGGGCGTCGCAGCGGTCAGCGTTCCCGTTTTGTCAAAAACAACCGTATCCGCGTTCGCGGCATCTTCGAAAAACTTTCCGCCTTTTACCAGAATGCCGCTTTGGGCCGCTTCGCGCATCGCGCTGAGAATCGCAATCGGCGCAGCGAGCTTCATCGCACAGGAATAATCGACCATCAGCGTCGCGAGCGTCTTGGAAATATTTCGCGTCACAAGGAATGTTCCGAGCGCGAGCAAAAAGTTGTATTTGACGAGCTGGTCCGCGAGCTTCTCGGAGCGAATTTGCGAAGAAACCTTGTATTGCTGCGAGGAATCGATCATCGAAAGAATGTTCTGGACTTTTGTTTGGCTGCCGATGACGCGAACCTTTACAAAAAGTTCCCCTTCGGTGACGACAGTCCCCGCAAAGACCGTTGCCGAGACTTGCTTTTCGACGGGCAGAGGCTCGCCCGTAATCGTCGCCTGGTTCACAAGCGCCTCTCCGCGCAGCACCTCTCCGTCGGCCGGAATCATTCCGCCGGTGCGGACGGCAATCGTATCGCCGGGCTTGATTTCGTACAAATGAACAGTCTTTTCGGATTTGCCGACCACAAGCTGCACCTTGTCGTTTTCGGAAAGAATCGTATTCGCCAGATTGCGGTAGGATTCCTTTTTGGTAAAGTCCTCGATGGTCTCGCCGACGGAAAGCATAAAGTTGATGTTTGCCGCGGTCGAAATGTCTCCCGTCACAACGGACATCGTGATGGCTGTCGCATCCAAGACCTCGGCCCGGAACGGCTCCCCCGAAGCGAGCGTCTTAAAGCCCTTCCAAATGCGCGGAGCCAAATCGATGACCCGTAGCGCGAGCCGTACTTGCGGCGGCAAAAACTTTTTAACATAGTGAAGCGCGGTCATCTGGGCGAGCGTTGCGACAAGGCTCGGATGACTTTTCGGCTCTTCGACAGACTTGAGAAGTTCTTCATCGTCAAGATATTTGGACGAGAGCCTTTTTAAAAAATCAAGGACGGACTTTTCCGAAATTTTCCCGGCGTCATAAAGGACCAAAAACCGGGCGGTCACCGGGTTTACGGAAACTTTCAAAACGCCATCCAATGCGGACAGCAACTTTTGAACAAGCGCCGCTTGGCGCGGCGCGATTTCTGTTTTGTCGTATCCAACCCGGATGCGTCCGGGCAAAGAATGTCTAACATAAAATTGCATGAACTTCCCCGATGTTGGAAACGCTTTTAAAAGGCCTACTTCTTCGCGGCCTTTTTCTTCTGATCCGCTTCGGCGGTCAGGTCTTCGGCGTCTTCCTTGACCTCTTCGACGAATTGCGTCGCGTCACTCTTCAGGCGAATGCCCGCGCTCATCACGCGTGCGCAGCTTTTGCGGAAGCAGCTCGTCTTGAGAACCTTGAGCGCGGCAATTCCCGCGGCGGCACCGAGAAAGAAAACTTTTACTTTGCTGTTCATAATGACCTCGTTTTGAAAAAGGTTTCCAGGTTTGGAAATCCCGATAAAACTATAAATTTTACGGGGGAGTGGCGTGGAGTTAGCCAAGGCTTTTTAAAAACAAAAAGAAGACCGGCGGAAATGGCTTTCCGGCCGGCCTTCCAGGAGACAAACCGTTTGCATTTACCTTGCGAGAGCTTCGCCGAGGGCCTTGCACTTTTCGAGAACTTCGTCGCCCGGGGCCTCTTCGGAAATGACGCTCTCTGCGGCCTTGACGGGTCCGCCGTTAAAACAGTCCTCTTCCCAAACCCGCATCCATTCGCCGCCTCCCCAGCCGTAAGAACCGAAAAGGACGACTTTTTTACCGGAAAGTTTTGCCTTGACTCCGTTGTAGAAAGGGGCGAATTCGGAATCCTCGAGTTCTTCGGAACCCATCGCCGGGCATCCGAGCGCAAACGCGTCAAAGGTGTCCGCGCTTTCGGCCTTGAAGTCGCCGCAGTTAAAAAGTTCGGCATCCGCACCGGCGCTTTGGGCGCCTTCGAGAACGCTTCGGGCCATCGTTTCGGTATTTCCTGTACCGCTCCAATAGATAACGGCTACTTTCATCGGATAATCCTTTGTTAGCTGAAACTAAATTTCGCGTATAATATACAACAAAACTTTTTGTTAGTCAAGACTAAAATTTAAAAAATTTTGGGGCGAAAAATTATCCGAGCGCAATGTCGAGCGTCATCATCAGGCTGAATCCGACGGCAAAAAAGACCGTGCCGATGTTCGAGTGGGGCCCTTCGGCGGTTTCCGGAATAAGCTCCTCGACGACGACGTAAATCATGGCGCCCGCCGCAAAGCTCAAAAGATAGGGCATCGCCGGAAAAATGAGGGTTGAGGCGACGACGGTAAGCGTCCCGCCCACGGGTTCCACGACGCCCGAAAGAATGCCGTAAAGGAACGCCTTGCGTGAAGGGAAACCGGCGGCCTTGAGCGGCATCGAGATGATGGCTCCTTCGGGAATGTTCTGGATGGCTATCCCGATGGAGAGCGCAAGCGCCCCGGCAAACGTAATGGAAACGTTTCCGCCGAGAACGCCCCCGAGGACCGCTCCGACGGCCATGCCTTCGGGAATATTGTGGAGCGTGACGGCGAGAAGGAGCATCGTTGTGCGCTTTAAATCGGATTTGGGACCTTCCGGCTTTTTCGCGTGGCGGTGCAAATGCGGAATCACATGGTCGAGCAAAAGCAAAAAGAGAATCCCCGCCCAAAATCCGAGGACCGCGGGGACAAAGGCTAAACGTCCCATTGCACGGGACTGCCCGATAGCGGGCAAAAGGAGGCTCCAGATGGAAGCCGCGACCATGACGCCACCCGCAAAGCCTGTAAGCATCCTTTCGACCGGGCGTTTGAGCCTTTCGCGCAAAAAGAATACGAGGGCCGCTCCGAGAGCCGTTCCGCCAAACGGAATAAGCAGTCCGGCGAGAAGAAGTTCCATGTTACCGCACGTTCATCAAAAGGAAAACGCCGAGCAAAAGAATGCACAGTCCGCACAGCATCGAAATGCCCGCGTTGATGCAAACCGCATACCGCTTGAGTTTTCCCACGCGGTGAATGCCCGTATCGATTCCGCGGCGTACAAGAATCGCTCCGAAACCGAAGCTGGTATTGGTGACGGCCATGCCGAGTCCAATGGCAAAAGCCCCGCACAGGGCTATTCCCGGAAGCTCGTTCAAAAGGCAAAAGAAAACGACCAGTGCGACGGCGGGGCAGGGGACAATTCCCGTAATAAAGGCGAGCCACAGAAGCTCCTTCCAGTTGGCGTTTTCCGCACTTTCGAACGCGTCCCGCTTTTTGCCGGTCGCCTCGCGGATGGAAATCGCAATCAAAAGAACGCCAGTCAAAACAATCAGCGCGTAACTCGCCGTTTCAATGTGGATGCGGCTCATCTCGAAAATGGGAAAGAGCGTCGCCTTGGCAATGCCGTAGAGGGCAAAAAGCAAAATGACCGCGGAAAGGGTATGGATTATTGTAATGGACGATCCGAGCCCTACGCCCTGCAAAAAGCTTCCGCGCCGCGCCAAAAAATAGCTCGCGACAATCGTTTTTCCGTGGCCAGGTCCGATGGCGTGCACAAGTCCGTAAATAAAGCACACCAGAAGAAAAATGCCGAGGCTCTTCGTTTCGCCGTTCCTTAGTCTCATCGTCTGCGTGGAAATTTTTTCGCGGAGCGACTTTTGCGAGGAAATGAGCCAGTTCCACAGCGCATCGGACCCGATAAAGAAATAGCTCGAGGATGTTTTGACGCTCGCGGCGTCCTGCGAAACCTTGACCTCGGATGTGATGGAATCGGGCGCGACCTGTTCCGTTTTGGGAACGGACGTCTTTTTAAAATCAAAGCGCTTTTGGCTCACGTCCGAAAACGCAAGGCTCGCCGTGCACAAAAGACACGCGATAAAAATCGGCAGAAATTTACTCGGCTGTTTTAAATCGAACATAGAGCCCCTTTACCGAACTTGAAAAGTTTCTGAATTGGGTCAGGTCGTTTAGCGAATCCACAAAATATTCAACGTCAATTGAGTCCGGAGCCTTGACTTCGCTCTTTTCCATGTCGGTCGTAATCTGGATGTAGTTTGTCGGGTCGGTCACGGCAACGACGATCATCGTGTAGTCGTCCGAAGTCGCCGGAACATGGAACGTGTTCAAAAATTCGACGACGAGCCTTCCTTCTTTATTTGCCGAAACTTTCAGGTTCTTCGCCTCGCGCGGCGGGTAAAAACGCTCACCGTCCCCGACATAGTTATAACGGCTGTATTCCGTGGCGGCTTCGACAATCTGCTCCTTGTAAAGCCCGAGTTCATCGGGCTCAAAGGTGCCGTTCCCGTTCTTGTCGCCCGCGGCTATCATCGCCTGGCTGTAGATAAGGTCAAATGTCCACTTGTTTTGAACGCCGACAAAGCTTTTTTCGTCAAAAACCAGGTTGATGGTCGCATCGATAAAAACGTGCGGATGCGCAAACGCAAGTCCGGCGCAAAGGCAAACCAGGCTCAGAATTTTTCTTTTCACGGTCTAAATATATCTTAAAATCGAAATCCGACGGTCGATTTTTTGCCTATTTTTCGATGACCTTCCCCGAAATTTCCCGAAAATGCCCGTTTTGCAAAGGATCGTCCGCACCAAAAATCACATGGCGAAACATTTGGGTAACGAGAATTTCCGTGTTGAAATCAAAGGAATCCAGTCGCAGCAGATAGCTTTCGCTTGTATTGTCGAACGTCACCATGTAGGGAATTTTCCCAATGGCGTTTTCTTCCTCGAGTTCGCGCAAAAGGCCCGCAATTTCGTCGTTCGCGGGAATCCACACGTCCTCGCTTCCGATGCCTTTGACGAGCTTTTTCAAAATCCGCTTTTCGAACGTTTTGGCCCGCAAATCGATGCTGTATTTGGGACCGTTCCGCATGGCAAGGCAACGAAAATCCCAGGGACTTGCAAACTTGGAATCGGTCCGGGCGTTTACGCGGATGCCGCTTTCCTCAATGCCCGAAAGACGGTCTCTTGACCAGGAACTTGCGTGATACGGCGAAATGTAGGCGGCCCTGTCAAATCCCTTTTCCTTCAAAAAGTTTCCGAGCGAAAGCCCCGGATTTTTTCCGAACGTGGAATTGAAAAAGGCCCAGCCCCGCTTTCGGAGAAACGCTCCGGGAAGAGCCTCCTTGGGATGCTCCCACCAAACGGAAACGGGAATTTTGGAATCCTTGAAACGGGAAAGTACGCGGACCGGGATTTCCATCAAGAGCGTCGAAAGGAGAATTCCGATGGCTCGCGGATAGTCGGAAAGTTTCTTCCGGTTGCCGTTTCGATCGACAAATTTTTCGCCGCGCACGTCAAAGCCCAAAAGCCGCATCTTGAGCCGTTTCTTGGCGCTTGTCCGATAGACGAATCGGATAAAGTCCATTTCCCGTTCGCTCGCCGGTGAAAATTCGCCCCAGGGCGACGCCCGCGTCACAAGCAAAACTTCGAATTCCGCCTCGGGAAGTCTTTCTTCCGGAAAAAAGAAGCGTCCCTTGCCCTTTCGCGTCAAAAGTCCTTCGTCAAGTTTTTCTTGCAGAAACCGTCGTATGTAAAAGCTCGATACGCGGTAGCGGGCCGCGAGTTCCTTTTGGGACGGGAGCGGTTCCTCAAACGAAAAATACCCGGAGCGGATGTCGGAAAGAAATTTTTCCGCGAGGGAATCTTTTGGCGAGCCTTGCGGCAAGGCTTTTTGCGCGGGAGCGCTCCCCCAAAAGCAGCCCTTTCCCGGGACGGTATAGATGAGGCTTTTCTTTGAAAGTTCCTTCAGGGCGCCCTGGACGGTCGCCGATGCCGCGCCAAAGGCTTTCATCAGGGCCCGAACGGAAGGCAGCTTTTCGCCGTCCGCGTGACTTTCCGAAAGGAGCGCCCTGACGATTTGCCTTTTCATTTTTTCGCGAGACCCTTGTAGCGGCCCATCAGGTCAAAGGTGCTCAGGTATTCCGGACGGGAAACGCCCGCGCGGATGCCGCCGTTATTTTTTCGGATGGCGTCTGTCGGAACCGTCCCCTGGAACCCTTCGCTCCCGGCCTTGGTGAGGCTCAAAACCAGATGCCCGTCCGCAATGCTCACGTTGTCGGGACTCATCGTGACGCGGTTTCCGTCAAACGTCCAGTCGCCCGTTGCCCAACGAGAATCGTCAAATTCGTTAAAGTCGTCCGTCCAGGCGAGCGTAAAGTCCGAACCGTTTTCGCCCGCGCCCGGCGTGTAGCTGTAAACCTTCACCCAGTCAATGTATTGGTGAACGGGCAGAATGGATTCGTCAAAGGCTCCCACCCAGCCTTCGCTTTCGGAAGACCAGAGGTTAAAACGCAGTCCCTGTTCGCGGATGAGGGCCGCCACCTGTCCCTTGGTATCGTTCGAATCGGTCATCGTCTTTCGAACCGTCACCCCGTCGATAATCCACGAAACATAGGTCGGCGTCCATTCCATGCCGTAGGTGTGGTAGCCTTCGTTTGCCGCGGGCGAAAGAGCGTGATGCTTTTCGCTCGTTTTTTTGCTGTCGGCCGTGCCGGTGATGATGTTGGACTGGAAACTCGTCGGAGCCTTGCCGAGAATTTCGATATCGACTTCGACCCACGGCTCGCTACCGCCCAGGTAGGAATCGTTGTGGTAGAGGAACATGGAACTCACAATGCCCGAACCTGCCGCCATATACATTCGGGCCTCGTACTTGCCATACATCTGGGTGTCGCGGGTGTAAAGCTCGGCGCCCGAGTAGTCCTTGCTTTGGGCCAGGGCGGAAGCGGAAAGAATGCCTGCTGTAAACATAAGAACCTTTGTGAGTTTCATAGAAATATCCTCGGTTGGGGTCTTTTGTAAAATAGGTTCCGCATCCAAAGGCGTCCCGCCCGATTTTCTGCAAATATATAAAACCGTATCAATCGTATCAGTTTATTTTTTGACGATTTGGGCCCATGTCATTCTGGAGGCTCGAAAGAGCCGACCAGTCTGCCGACAGGCCCGCCTGCTGCGGGCAGGCAGAATCCATCCCGTAGTTCAGAGCTTGGTCGAGAGAACTTAGAGCTTAGAGTTGC
>CAVBPX010000054.1:0-15853 GCA_963597395.1 Eggerthellaceae bacterium
ACTCTTCACACTCCACTCTTCACACTCCACTCTTCACACTCCACCCTCCACACTCCACCCTCAACACTCCACCCTCCACTCTGAACTAAGTTCTCCGCTCTAAGTTCTGAACTTCGCTCCAGGATGACGACATACCGATAATCGTCCACAAAATCCCCGATGCATAAAAAAAGAAAGAAGAACGTGAAGCACGCTCTTCTTTCTAAGGAGAGGGAGGGATTCGAACCCTCGGACCCCGTGAGGAGTCTACGGTTTTCGAGACCGTCTCGATCGACCACTCCGACACCTCTCCGTCGGTAGGCGCAAATATAGTAAAAATTTCAAAAAATCCTAGGGCTTTCAAAAAGAGCGCCGGATTTCTATATTCTCGCCCCATGATAACCAACGAAAATCAAGAAGCAGAACTTCCGGACGAAAATTTGGCACCGGAAGAAAACGAAATTGCGAAATCTGCCGAAAGCGCGGAAAGTACGCTCAAGTTCAGCGACCTGGGACTTTCTCCCGAGGTTCTCGAAGGCGTCCAACATGCGGGCTACGAGACTCCCTCCCCCATCCAGGCCAAGGCAATCCCCATCTTTTTGCGCGGCGAAAACCTCCTCGGAACGGCCCAGACGGGCACAGGCAAAACGGCCGCGTTTACGCTGCCTCTTCTTTCGCGTATCCAATTTCAAAAGGGCGAAACATCCATGCTCGTGCTTTCGCCCACCCGCGAACTGGCGGTGCAGGTCGCCGAAGCCATTCAGCATTTTGCCGTTGCCATGCCGAACGTCCGGGTGGTCCCCGTCTATGGCGGCCAGGATATTTCGGTCCAGTTCCGGGCCCTCAAGCGCACGCCGCAAATCATCGTTGCGACGCCGGGGCGTCTCATCGACCATCTCGAGCGCGAAACGATTGACCTTTCCAAAATCCAGGCGGTGGTCCTCGACGAAGCGGACGAGATGCTCGACATGGGATTTATGGAGGACGTCGAATCGATCCTTTCCAAAATTCCCGAAAGCGCCCAGCGCGGTCTTTTTAGCGCAACCATGCCCGCGAGCGTAAAAAAGATCATCGACCGCTACCTAGGAAACTATTCCGAGGCATGCATCGAAGCCAAAACGGCGACGGTCGATAAGGTCCGTCAGCGGTATTTGACGGTTCGCGCCGAGCAAAAGATGGAGGCTCTTGTCCGCGTCCTCGAAGGCGAAAACTATGACGGCGTCATCATTTTTGTGCGCACCAAGCAGACGACCGCCGAAGTTTCCGAAAGGCTCGAGGCCCGCGGATTCAATGCGGCGCCGCTCAGCGGAGACCTTGCCCAAGGGCTTCGCGAACGCACGGTGAACCGCCTCAAGGACGGAAAGATTGACATTGTCGTCGCCACGGACGTCGCCGCCCGCGGACTCGACGTGAGCCGCATTTCGCACGTCATCAACTACGACGTTCCCTACGACACGGAATCCTACGTTCACCGCATCGGACGCACCGCCCGCGCGGGCCGCGAAGGAAACGCCATTCTCTTTATTACGCCGCGCGAACGCCGCATGCTCAAGATGATCGAGCGCGCAACCCGCAAACCTATCGAGCCGATGGAAATTCCCACGGGCGAGCAGATTAGCGAACATCGCGTGAACGCATTCAAAAAGAAGATTCTTGAAACAATCGAAGCGGGCGGACTCGAAGACTTTAGAAACCTCATCGAGAGCCTCGAAGACGAAAAGGGAATTTCCCCGCTCGACATCGCGGCCGCCGTCACAAAGCTCGCCCAGGCCGGTCAGCCGCTTTTCCCGACGGACATGCCCGACATCAAAACGGTTCCGCTCCGCGAAGAGCGCAAAAAGGCCCGCGAAGACAAGTTCGGCAACGGACCGCGCGAAGAAAGGGAACGCGGACCGCGCATGGAAAAGGACAACGGCGTCGAGGAAGGCTTTGAGCGTTACTATCTCGGCGTCGGACGCAGGGACAGGGTTTCTCCGCGGGACATCGTCGGGGCCATAGCCGGTGAATCCGGAATTTCTTCCGCGGACATCGGACGCATCAAGCTTTTTGACCGCTTCAGCACCGTGGAACTCCCGGAAGGCATCCCGGCCGAAATCAAGCTGATTCTCGAAGAGATGACCATCCGCGGAAATCCTTCCCGCTTCCGTCTGATGACGGACGACAAGCCTTTCCCGAAAGAGCGCGAATCCTTTGGCGAAAGGCGCCGCGACCGCGACGACCGCTACTCGGACAGGCGAAGCAAAAGGCACTCCTTTGGCGACCGGAACTTCCAGAAGCGCGGCGACAGACCGTTCCGCAAAACCCGCCGGTTCGGGCATCACTGATTTCGTACAGATTAAACAGCAAAATCGCCGGCTTCGCCGGCGATTTTCACATTTGCGTTTTGAATCTTTTCGGAACCTTTTAAAAGAGCCGCTCCCGCGCACGCTGTTCCAAAAAGAGGTTCACCAGGGCGATGGCCGCCATGCTTTCCACGATGACGGGAGCGCGCAGCGCGACGCACGGATCGTGGCGGCCTCTTGCGGCAAGCGTTCCGGTTTCCCTGTCGCGGCCCGCCGTCCGCTGTTCCTGCGCAATTGTCGCAGTCGGTTTAAACGCCAGTCGGCAGTGAATGGTTTCGCCGTTCGAAATTCCGCCGAGCGTTCCGCCCGCATGGTTCGTCTCCGTAAAGAACTTTCCGTCCTTCACGCCTATTACGTCGTTGTGTTCCGAGCCTCGCATCCGGGATGCGGCAAAGCCTTCGCCGATTTCAAAGCCCTTTACCGCCGGAATGCTCAAAAGGGCCGCTCCGAGAGCCGCCTGCAGCTTGTCAAAGACAGGCTCGCCGAGAGCCGCCGGAGGCTTCCGGATGTCGAGCGCGAGAACCGCCCCCACGGAATCCTTCGCGGCCATCGCACTCCGGACGGCCTCTTCCATTTTCGAACTTGCAAACGCATCCGGGCATCTTACGGGAGAGGCTTCGATATTTTCGCGGGTGACGCTTTTCGGATCGATGTTCGAGCCGACGTCTCCGACGCTTTCCACCCAACTGAGAATTTCCGTGCCGCAGGCGCGTTCGAGAATTTTTGCAGCAATGGCTCCGGCCGCCACGCGGGCAAGCGTCTCGCGGGCCGAGGCGCGGCCGCCTCCGCGGTAATCCCGAAAACCGTACTTTAAGTCGTACGTCAGGTCGGCGTGCCCCGGACGATACAGGTTCTGCATTTCCGAATAGTCGCCCGACCGCTGGTTTTCGTTTTGCACCACAAGGGAAATGGGCGTCCCGGTCGTCTTGCCTTCAAAGACTCCGGACAAAATGTGTACCGTATCGGATTCCTTCCGTGGCGTCACCAGAGAGTTTTGGCCCGGACGGCGACGGTCCATCGCCTTCTGAATATCCGATTCTTCGAGAGGAAGTCCGGCAGGGCATCCATCGACAACCGCACCGACGGCCGGTCCGTGGGATTCGCCCCATGTCGAGACCGTGAACAATTTTCCGTAAATACTGGACATAGATGAAAAAAATATAGCAATTGCAAAATTTCTCTCCTTTTTACACGCCTTTTATCCGCTTTTTCGCCCGAAGGCTTCTTTTTGAAAGCATTTCTTTGCTATGTTTGTTGCAGTTTGATTACACAAGAGACACGATGAAAAAAATCATTCTCATTGTATGCGCCTTGCTAGCGGTCCCATTTTGCGGAGCCCAGACCGTTACCGGTTTTGCGGGCATCGGCTTTGGACTTGACAGGGAAGGCGTCATCGAGGAAATCATGAAGCTGGGGTACGACCCGCTCGGCTCTTCCGACGGAGCGGACCGCATTGTCGTCCCGGTCTATATGATGGACGAACTTCCCGTGCAGGTCGATTTTCTTTTCAACAAGAACGACCACTTCTACGCGTTCGAGGTTCGCACGGGACGCATGGAGGCGGAGCGCCTTTCCAAAGTCTTCGAGGCGCTGGAATACATGTCCGAAAAGTTCACCGCCCGCTACGGGAAAAAGGTCCGCAAGACGGAGCTGAAGGAAGCGGACATTAAGCCGGGCGTCCACAACCTCTATATGCAATGGACGGGCCACAAGACGCTCAACATCTACACGGCTATCATCTACAAGGACGGCCGCTACTACACCGTCGGCTCGGTCACCAACCGGAAGCTCGCCAAGGAAGCGGTCAAGGCCTCTCCCAAGAAGCACGACTTTTCCGACATGATGCCCAACTAAAGGGCGCTCTAAAGTTTTCCACTGAACCTTTGAAAGCGGACTACTCTTGCCGGTTCGCCTTTTTTCGTCTTTCGGCAAGGATGGAATCCTCGCGGGAAGCTTCGACGGCTTCTTCGTGCGACCAGGGCTTTTGCGGAAGCGTCTGGGCAAAACCCGCAATGTCAATCATCTCGTCCAGCGGAATTTCGTCGTAGTAGGAGAGCATTCCCCTTTCCTCGTCGCCAAAATTCATCATAAACCAGAACGTCGGAAGTTCGCCGTAGGCGGTCGTCCCGATGTAGCGGGGATGCCACATGTCGTGCGAGAGGTTCATCCGTCGGCCGTCGTCCCCGTGGCACGGTCCGCAGTTCCGCAAAAAGAGCCTTTCGCCCCGCACCGTATCCGTATGGGACAGATGCCCGTTCGAATCGAGCAGATTATAGACGAGATAGGCCATCCGGCGGTCTTCCCTCGAAAGCGTGTCGCCGGGGGATCCCGGCTCGGGAAGTTCCGCATCGGAAAATCCGAGGTCGGCAAAAACGAGAAACGCTCCGAGGACGGGGAACGCCTTCGCGAACTTTTTGAAAAACCGACAGACCATGCCCCCAAAATAGGTTTTTATATTGCACAGGGATTTGCGTATGTTCGAAGATTTTCTGTTTGAAGGCCGATGGTGCATCGAGCGAGACCGCGCAAGGGTTTCCGCCCCCGCCGCAAGCGTTTCGTTCGCCTTTGAGGGGACCCGTACAAGCCTTGAACTCGAAGGCGATGCCCGCTGGAAAGTCGAACTCGACGGAAAGGAAACCGGCGAGCTTCTCACCGGACGTCGGAACCTCTACCCGGTCGTTTTGAACGCCGCGGACGGGGTTCACCGCCTTACGCTCCGAAAAAAGACCGAGACCGAGCTCGGGAGCATTTCGCTTTACGGCGCCCGGGCAAACCTCGTCCCGCTTCCGGAAAACCTTTTTTCAAAACGTCCGAGCCTCGAATTCATCGGGGACTCCTACACGGTCGGCTACGGAAACGCGGCAAGGGACCCCATCACCGGGAACGCATTCGCCACGACCGATGCGTCCAAAAGCTTCGGGGCGCTGCTCTCCCAAAGGCTCGGGGCGACGTTTGCCGTCAACGCCTACAGCGGACGCGGCGTCGTCCAAAATTATATGGGAATCGCTCCGCGGTGGACGATTCCGAACCTTTATAAATATACGCTCGGCGGGGAGGCTCCGCTCGGAACTTCCCCGCTGTGGAACTTTTCGAGCTTTTTGCCGAAGACGGTATGCCTTTTTATCGGCATCAACGATTTTCAGGGCGAAGGCCCGCACCCGCAAGCGCAAGCGTTCGACACCGCCTACGCCGAGTTTCTCGAAAACCTCCGCGGACATTACCCGGGCGCCCGGTTCGTTTTGATTTCCACCGACATTTTTCCCGTAAACCTGCTCCCGGAGCGCATCGAAAGCGTCTTTTCCAGGGAACTTTCGCGCGGAAACCGGGACGTTTTTCACGTGCACCTCGAAACGCCGCACAATGCGGGACTCGACTTCCACCCGAACCTCGACCGCCACAAAAGGATGTCGGACGCCCTTTATCAAAAATTTTTAAACATTTCACTCGAAATTTAATGTATTTTCTAGAATAGGATGAAGTTTCTCTGGCAAAAATTGATGTCCGTATTCCGCTTGAACGTAATCATCACGTTTCTGCTTTCCGTGACAGTGATCGTTCTTTTGTGGTATCGCTACGGCATGGACGAAATCTACACGATTACGCCGGCGACCTACCCCTACATTATCGCCCAGACCGACTCCGTCGATGGCGGAACTTCCGTTTTGGAAATGACGCGGACGGATTCCTCCATTATTATGGACTACGAACTTCGGGAAGGCTACCCCTACCCCTATGCGGGCATCCAAATTTACCTTGGCGACGGAAAGACCCGCGGACGCGATCTTTCGAACTACGACAGCATCTACATTTGGATAAAGCCGCGCGGCGAAGGCTCCGTCCGCCTCTATTTGCGCGGCTTTGACGACCTCATTTCCAAGCCCGGCGACCAGACGACCCTCAAGTTCAACGAACTCGAATTTTACCCGCTCGACGAAACGTATCCGGCGGTCTTCGTCCCGCAGGAATTCCGGGTGGCGGGATGGTGGGTTTCGCAAAACAACGTCAATGCCCACAGGGCCCGCGTCGATCTTTCGAACGTCCCCCTTATCGAAATCCAGACGGGAACAAACGCGCCTCTCGGTTACGGAACGCTCGAACTCATGGGCCTTACCTTCAAGGGAAAAATCGTCTCCGCCGAAAAATTGATGCTCGGAATCATCGGGCTTTGGTTCTTTACGTTCCTCTTCTACCTCGCCCTCCGGCTTCGCGACTACAGCATCCAGCGCAACGTGGAACGCAAGCGCCGCATGGAACTCGAACACAACCTGGTCGTTCTCGAAGTCGAAAAGTCCGACTACGAAAAGGCGAGCAAGGAGGACGCCCTCACGGGATGCCTCAACCGCGCAGGCTTTACGAGCGTCCTCACCCAGGAGCAGGAACGCCTGAACAACGGCGGTGGTTCGCTTTCCTTTATTATGCTCGATATCGACTTTTTCAAGAAGGTCAACGACACCTGGGGCCACAGCGTGGGCGACGAGGTTCTGGTGAACCTCTCGAAGCTCATCCGCAGCCGCATCCGCACGACGGACGCCCTGGTGCGCTGGGGCGGCGAAGAGTTCGTCATTTTGTGCGGCGACACGCCCCTCCAGAATGCGCAGTTCCTCGCCGAAAAGCTCCGCACGAACGTCGAAAATACCCAGCTTATCTCCCAGCAGCAAATCACATGCTCGTTCGGCGTTGCCGAGATGATGCCGCACGAAGACCCGAAGAGCGTTTTCGACAGGCTCGACAAGGCGCTCTACAGTTCGAAGCGCGGCGGGCGCAACAGCGTGACCGCGGCCATCAAAAAGACCCAAGGCCTATGAAAAAGTATCTCGTCCTCTTTCTGTTGACGCTCCTTTTCGGCTGTGCCAAAAAGGCTCCGGAATTTGTGCCCATTTCCCTCAACTGGTTTGAATTCCAGGCAATCGAAAACGCCGAAGCCGCGGATGCGCTCGACGAAAAACTTGAGGAAAAGTGCCTTGTTTCGATGACCCGCGCGCTGATGGAAAACGAAACGGTCCGCGAAAACGCAAAGACCGTCGGCGAATACGACGTCCAGTACTTCGGCACGAAAAAGGCCGGCGAAAGCCTCGCCGAATTCCGCGGAAAATGCAAGGATCCGTCGGACGTGACCGACCTCGAACGAGTGCCGCTCGAAGCCTCGGCCGTAAAGAACTGCAATTTTACGGCCCGGTGCGACGCCGAGGGAAAAGTCCGGGACCTGCGCGTTTTCTAGAAGGTTCGTTGTAAACGTTTACAACGGAACGTGCCGCGGACACGGAAAAATCCGGCGTCGCGCTTCTATTTTTTAAACATGAACTCCATATTCGACTACACGGATTACCGGGCCTTTTTGCGCGACGCCTTCGACAACTACAAGAAGGAACGGTGCGCTGTTTCATGGCGTTTTATGGCCTCTCGCATCGGATGCGACCCGGGAAACCTGCTCCGCGTCGCCCAAGGGAAAATCCATTTGGCGGTAAAGTACGTCGGTCCGTGCGCCAAGTTCTTTGGACTTTCCGAAAAGGAATCCGCCTACTGGACGGAGCTCGTCCTTTTTGGCCGTGCAAAGAGCGACAAGGAAGCGCTTGACCACTACGAAAAAATGCTCTCCGTCAAGGGCGTCGAAATCAAACGGCTCGACGCCAAGGAACTGGAGTTTTACAGGCACTGGTATTCGAATGCCATCCGCTCCATGCTCGGAATCGGAAGCTTTGGGGACGACGACGAAAGCTACCGGAAGCTCGCCGGTTCCTGCACCCCGGAAATTTCCCCGAAGGAGGCCCGGGAGGCCGTCCGTCTCCTCGAAGAGCTGCACATGGTAAAGCTCGGGCCCGAAGGCTTTTGGACCGTCACCGAGACCTTTGTAAGCACCGGAGGGAACTGGCGTTCCGAAGCCGTCCGACGGTTTCAGGAAGACACCATTTCGCTTGCGGGACAGTCCCTTTCGAGGCACAAGCCCTTTTTGCGGGACATCAGCACGGCGACGATTACGTTCAACCGAAACAATCTGGACCTTGTCCGCGAACGCATCCGCGCCTTTCGGCAGGAGATTTTACGCCTTTCCGCGGAGGGAGACGGCGACAATGCGGTTTACCAGCTGAACGTCCAGCTCTTTCCCATTGCGATTTTAAACCGGGGGAAAAAAGAATGAAACGCTTTTTACGGATTGCCCTTGCCCTTTTTCTCACCGTTCTTGCCGGATGTTCCGAGGATTCCGGCGTTGCGGGCGGCCCGGGCAGCGAAACGACCAACGGAATTTATGCGCTGGCAGTCCTTTCGGACGGCTCCCCCGCCGCCTTTGCAAAGGTCGCTCTCCGCAAAAAGGATTTTATTTCGAACGATACCTCCGGAGTGCTCTTTACGCCCGACCTGTATGCGGACAGCCTCGGGAAAATCGAACTTCCGACGGTCGATTCCGGGGATTACCGGCTGACGGTTTCTCTCGGCGAGAACATCTATTCCAAGGAGCTGAACGTACCAAGCGGCGCCCTTGATTTGGAACAAATTAATTTGGAAGCACCGGGCGAAATTTCGGGAACCGTTTTACAGGACGAAAAAAGCGCCTCCTGGGTGGGTATCTACGGGCTCGACATTTTGACGAAGACGGATACGGCCGGGAATTTCAGCCTCCGCGGAATTCCCTCGGGAGACCTTCGGGTCTTTATCCTCTCCGGTGCACGGGACTCGGTTCTCGCCGACACGAGCCTTTCGCTCATCCCGTCCGGAAAGAGCCTCTGGTCGCACCGCTTTGCGTCCAAAAACGCGGCCCGGGATACGGTTAAAGCGGATACGGTCGAAACCGATACGGCAAGGACGGACACCGCGCTCTGGGTGCTTTTCGAGAACTTCGAGGATTCGGCCTCGTTCGACGAAAAGGGCTGGTATTTTTCGGCCGATACGCTGTCGAAGATTCTTTCTCCGACGGACTACGCCCACAACGGCCTCGTCGCGGATACGGCCCGGGGAAACGTTTTCCGCGGAACCTACTCGACGGTCACGGGAAGCTACGTCATCTTCGGAACGTCCGTTTCCAAGGACGGCATCGATATGAGCGCCCTCGATTCCATTACGTTCTACGCACGGGGAAACGGCTCCATCCGCGTTTCGCTCGAACGCTGGGAAGTTTCCGCAAGCGACAATCTCAAGGCCTGGACAAACGACCTGAGCCTTTCGGACGACTGGAAACATTACACGGTGACGCCCGCCGATTTTCTTTCGCCGGATACGGACTCCCTTTCGACCGGCTGGGAGAGCGTGCAGAAGACCGTTACGCGGTTTCACTTCTTCGGGGTCGGCGGAACAGAACTTTCGTTCGACGACGTCGCCTTTTACGGGGTTTCCTTCTAAAAGCACCCTGTTGCGATGCCCGATAATTAAATATCTTTGGATATATGCAGAATCTTCAAAAAGAAGCGGATATCGCCCGCGAGTATCTATCCAAGGTTGCAAGCATTGCCGAACGGAAATTTGACGCGCATTTGCCACCCGAAACCGACGTGCCCAAAAATTTGCACAAGGCCATGCGCTACTCCGTCTTTGCCGGCGGAAAAAGGCTCCGTCCGGGGCTCGCCCATGCGGCATTCGAACTCTTTGGCGGAAAGGGCGAAAGCATCTGGTATGCGACGAGCGCCCTCGAATTTTTGCACACGTTCTCGCTTATCCACGACGATCTTCCCTGCATCGACAACGACGATTTTCGCCGCGGAAAGCCCACGGCGCACAAGCAATTTGGCGAAGCGACAGCGGTCATGAGCGGCGATGCCCTGTGCGTTCTCGCGTTTGAACTGATTGCCAAGACGGGAAATCCGAAGGCGATGGAATGCCTTGCCCACAAGCTCGGAACCTACGGGATGATCGGCGGCGAAATGACGGACATCGACTGCGAAGGCAAAAAGGTCTCGCTCGAAACCGTCGATTACATCCACTATCACAAGACGGCGGCTCTCATCGAAGCGTCCCTCGTCATCGGCGCCCAGCTCGCGAACGCGAGCGATTCCGACATCAAAAAAATCGAAGCCTACGGGCGCGCCATCGGGCTTGCCTTCCAGATTGTCGATGACATTCTCGACATCGTTTCGACGACCGAGGAACTCGGAAAGGACGCGGGTTCCGACATTGCGAGCGGAAAGGCGACCTACCCCGCCCTCGTGGGCCTGGAAGCCTCCCGCAAAAAGGCCCTCGAACTCTACGAGGAATCCATCAAGGAACTCGAAGGCTTAAGCGGCAATACCGAAGTTCTCAGGGCCATCGCCGCGTTCATCATTACCCGAGTCAAGTAAATGCTCCTCAAGGATATCAAATCTCCACAGGACATCAAGGGATGCTCCGTAAACGACCTGACGGACCTCGCCGGCCAAATCCGCGAAAAGATCATTGCGCAGGTCGCCTCGCACGGCGGGCATCTCGCGTCGAGCCTCGGAGTGGTCGAGCTCACGCTCGCGCTGCATTACGTGTTTGACGCTCCCGAAGACATTCTCGTTTGGGACGTCGGGCATCAGGCCTACGTGCACAAGCTTCTCACGGGACGCTACGACCGTTTCGAAACGCTCCGGCAGCAGTGCGGTCTTTCCGGTTTTCCCAAACGTTCCGAAAGCCCCTATGACGCATTCGGCGTCGGACACGCTTCGACGTCCATCTCCGCGGCCCTCGGATTTGCCGTGGCGCGTGACAAGCTGCACAAGCACAACAGCGTCGTCGCCATCATCGGGGACGGTTCCATGACGGGAGGCATGGCCTTCGAAGCCTTGAACAATGCGGGCCTCTCCCAGCAGAACATGACCATCATCCTGAACGACAACAAGATGAGCATCGCCCCGAACGTCGGAGGCTTTCCGAAATATCTCAACAGGCTCATTTCCGACCCGAAGTACAACAAGCTCCGCTCGGACATCGACCGCGTGATGCAAAAAATTCCGGGCATCATCGGAAGGCATTTCCGGACACTCATCCAAAGTGTCGAGAAGGCGGTCAAGAACGCCATCCGCCCGGGACAGTTCTTCGAAGACCTGGGCATCCGCTACTTCGGCCCCATCGACGGTCACGATCTGACGGAACTCATCACCACGCTCGAACGCGTCAAAATGATTCCGGGACCGTGCCTTATCCAGGTGATGACGGAAAAGGGCCACGGAATGAAGTTCGCGGAAACGAACCCGAGCAAATGGCACGCGTCGGTGCCTTTCGACCCAAAGAGCGGAATGCCGCTCGCGCCCAAGAACACGCTTCCGTCCCTCACGAGCGTCTTCGGTAACACGATTCTCGAACTCGCCAAACAGAACGAAAAGATTGTGGGCATCACGGGCGCCATGCCTTCGGGATGCGGTCTCGACATTATGGCGAAGGAAATTCCGGACCGGGTCATTGACGTCGGAATCGCCGAGGAACACGCGGTGACGTTTGCCGCGGGCCTTGCATGCGGCGGACTTGTTCCCGTCGTCGCCATCTATTCTTCCTTTTTGCAGCGCGCCTACGACCAGATTGTGCACGACGTCGCCCTCCAAAATCTGCACGTCGTCTTTGTCCTCGACCGGGCGGGGCTTGTGGGAGCGGACGGTCCGACGCACCACGGAGCGCTCGACCTCACCTATTTGCGTTCGATTCCGGGCATGACCATCATGGCCCCGTCGGACGAAAGCGAACTCCGCGACATGGTGACTGCGGCCATCGACATGAAAGGCCCCGTAGCCATCCGCTTTCCGCGCGGAAACGCGCTTTCGGAAACTCTCCGCGAAAAGACGAAAGTCGAATACGGAAAATTCCAAATCAAGAGAAAAGGCAAGGACATTCTGCTCCTCGGAGTGGGATTCATGCTGCACGAACTCGAAAAGACGGCGAAGATTCTTGCCGAAAACGGTTTCGACCCGACCCTGGTGGACGCCAGATTCGTGAAACCGCTCGACAAGGAAGACTACCGCACCCTGTTCAGTACGCACAGGACAATCGTCACCCTCGAAGACAACACCGTCGTCGGCGGATACGGTTCGGAAATTTCCGAGCTTCTCGCCGACCTGGATCTCGAAGGGCACAGGCTGTATCGATTTGGCCTGCCGGATGCGTTTGTCGAACACGGGAAAATTCAGGACCTGTATCGGATGCTCGGCATTGACGGCACGTCCATTGCAAACAAACTATTGAAAGAGCTGAAATAGCCATGACAGAAGAAAACAACAACAATCCCAAACGCGTCGTCCGTCAAACCTTCCAGGGAAAATTCGGCGTCAGCGACAATCCCGCGGACCACGGCTTCGGAAGACGCCCGGAGGTTCCGGACCCCGATGCGCAGGAAACGCGCAGCGAACGGCGCGAAGCCGAACGCGAACAGGAGCGCAAGGCTTTCCGCGACGGCGAACGCAAGCCCTTTAACCGCGATCGCGACGACAGACGCCCCTATGGCGAAAGAAGCTCCTTCGACCGCGACAGAAGGCCCTACGGAGACCGGAAATCCTTTGACCGCGGAGACAGACCGTTTAACCGCGAAAGAAATGACCGCCCGTTTGACCGTGACCGCAGAAGCTTCCGCGGAGACCGTCCGTTCGGTCGCGACCGCGACGGCAGAAGGCCCTACGGCGAAAGAAGATCCTTTGACCGCGACGGCGGAAGACCGTTTAACCGCGACCGCAACGACCGTCCGTTCAGAAACCGCGACGAGCGCCGCGGATTCCAAGACCGCGATGACCGCCGTTCGTTCGACCGTCCCATTTTCCGTCAGAAGCCCGAAAAGACCTTTATCGAGGACGACGAAGCGGTCCGCGACGAAGAGGCGCTGCTCGACTTTGCGGACACTCCCGAAATTCTCCCCGAAAAGGCGGGGGCGAATCCTCCCTGGTTCCGCCGACTGCTCGCTCTCACGACCGAAAAGGGCCGCACCCGCGAAGGACAGTTTATCGCCGAAGGCGTCCGCGTCGTCGAAGAAGTCGTTGCGAACCATCAGGACATTATTCTCGGCATCTATGCGGCGGGCAAAAAAAAGCTCGACGAGACGGGCGCTCCCGTTTTGAGCGAAGACGGCGAAGAAATCTACGAACCGCTCCCGACGCTCCAGGAGCTGATTGACACGGCCCGCAAGGCGGGCGCAAGCGTAAGAATCATTTCCGAGGAACAGGTGCAGCGCCTTTCCTCGACAGTGACACCGCAAGGAATCGTCGCGGTCTGCCGCATGGCAAGCACCAAGCCGAACTACGAAAAGAGCCGCAGCATTCTCACGCTCGTCGATGCCGTCCAGGATCCGGGAAACCTCGGAGCGATTTTCCGCACGAGCCTCGGATTCAATTCGTCGGGAGTTGTCATCGGCAAGGGTTCCGTGAACCCGTTCAACCCGAAAGTCGTCCGCGGATCCTCGGGCACGTTCCTGCGCGTCCCGTTTGAAAAGGACCGCGACTTAATCGAAGTCATCAACGAGCTTCACCGCGAAGGCTACACGATTATCGCCACGGACCTCCACGGCAAACAGAGCCTTTCGGAAATAGAACCTCGCAAACTGCGGAAGGTCGCATTCCTTGTCGGAAACGAAGGCGCGGGCACGGATCAGCACCTCATCGAAATCTCTGACGAAACGGTCAAGATTCCGATGTCGAGCGATCTCGAATCGCTGAACGTCGCCGTTGCGCACGGAATCCTCTCCTACGAAATGGCCAAAATCCAGAAGGACCTTGACTGATGAAGTTTCCGGAACGCCTTGAAAGCCGCATCGAAGCATGCGGAAATCCCGTTTGCCTCGGCATGGATCCCAAGCTTTCGCTGATGCCCGTGGAGCGCAAACATCCGACCGTCAAAACCGCGGAAGACAAAATCCGTTTCTTCTACGAGGACATCCTTTCGGAATGCGCCAAACGGAATGTTTTCCCGGCTGTCGTCAAGCCGAACAGCGCCTACTACGAATGCGTAAGCATTGAATGCATGAAGGTGCTGCACGACCTGATTCTCGACTACCGCGAAGCGGGCGTCCCGGCAATTCTCGACGCCAAGCGCGGCGACATCGGAAAGTCCAGTGCGGCCTATGCGGAAGCGGCCTTCAAAATCTACGGAGCGGATGCCGTCACGGTGAGCCCATGGATGGGAAAGGATTCCGTCGAACCTTTTCTGAATGCGTCAGAGGACCGCGGAGTCTATGTGCTTCTCCGCACAAGCAACAAGGGCGCCGCCGATTTTCAGGACATGACTGTCGAAGGCAAGCCGGCCTTTTTCCATGTGGCCCAAAAACTTTTGGACTGGGACAACGGGAACACGGGCGCGGTCGTCGGAGCGACCCATCCCGAGGAACTCGAAAGGATTACGGCCTTCTTTGCCGAAGCGGGTCACGAGATTCCGTTCCTCATCCCGGGCGTTTCGATTCCGGGAGTCCCGGGCGGGCAGGGCGGCGACGCCAAAACGGTTCTCGCGGCCATCGCAAACGGCGGCGGAAAGCGCAGGTTCCACGTTCTCAACAGTTCGAGCGGCCTGAACTTTGCCTGGCAGCGCACTGGAAACGAAGCGGATTACGCCTCGGCCTGTGTCGATGCCCTCGAATCCCTCGCCGATTCGCTCCGCTGATTTTTAATTAGATTACTCCCATGCGCCACGTTATTTGCATCATCCTTTCGGTAGCGGTCATCGCCTTTGCGTTCCACTTTGCAAAGCCTCTCGAGAACCTGCCTCAAAAGGAGGAATTTTTGCCGAAGGCGAACTACGCGAAAGCGATTGCCGTCGGACATAACGTGACCGCGGCGGGGCTTTTCTGGATTAACGGACTCATCGACCTCGGGGACAGCTACATTTCGGGACAATCCTATGCGTGGCTTTCCCACGTCGGGAACCTTTCCACGGAACTTGACTCGCTTTTTAAAACCCCCTACGCCGTGGTCGGGAGCGTCACCAACACCGACGAAAAGGATACAACCGATTTTGCCGTCATGCGGCGGGCCATTCGCGTCTATCCCGAAAACTGGAAATTCGCCATTTACCTGGCGCTAAGGCTCGCCAACGGGCCGACGCACAACTACGCGGAAGCGGCTGAAGTCATGCGGCCCTTTTCCACAAACCCCGACACGACCATTCCCGCACACATCAAGACCATCTACCGGAACTTCGAGCTGAACTCGATGCAAACCGAAATGGCGGTGGAACTTCTTGTAAACGACGCGCTTAACCCGAGCAACAAGGGCCTTCTCGGAAGCCTCTACCCCAAGGCGATGCGCGTCTTGCACAGAACCTGGGCCGACTCCGTCGAAGTCAAGGAAATCAAGTCCATCATGCAAAAGCTGACGGAACATTCCATCGACCCGTCCTACGCCTACAACAGGCTGCTCTCTCTGAAAAAAGAAGATTCAAACCCGTAAATAGAACTTCGGTGAGAGTGGAGTGTGAAGGGTGAAGAGTGGAGTGTGGAGAGTGGAGAGTGGAGAGTGGAGTGTGGAGTGTTGAGAGTGGAGTGTGAAGAGTGGAGTGTGAAGGGTTGAGTGTGAAGGGTTGATGGTTGAGAGTCATCCTGGAGCGAAGTTCAGAACTTAGAACAGAGTGCTTAGATTTGAGTTTTGCGAACGTCTAGGATCCAACGAATCGCGGCCCGGTAT
>CAVBPX010000055.1:0-15745 GCA_963597395.1 Eggerthellaceae bacterium
CATATATACCTTGGGGCAATGGTCCTTGCCCGAAATAAAGAGGTGCTTCCCGTCGGTGGCCACGTCCATGATGCGGAACAAGGAGCTTCTGTATATGCTGTAGGATGTATCCCCATATGCCGTGACATAGGGCGGAAGGATCATGCTGTCAAGAGCAAGCCAATTATTTGCGCCATCCCATTGATAGATCCGGTCATTCGTTCCATCAACCGCAACTAGCGAACCCTTGTAAACAACAAGATCCTCAACTTCATAGACGTCGTGATAATTGGAATTCCACTTCATTTTAGGAAATTTGGGAAGTTCGGTCCAGGAAAGGGATGTTCCGTCCAGTTTCCAGACGCCGTCCGCAGTCCCTACGTACAGATTTCCGCTCAGTTCGGTAGTTTCTATAAAATAAAGAGGGGACATTTTACTCTCATCATATACTACATGTTCTTTAAATCTTTCCGCTCGAATACGAGGGACGGGTAACTCTTGCCAGCCTGTATCGTTTTGCAAAAGAATTTTGGCGTGATAACCCAAGGAGTCTGCAAAACCTGCCATGCTGACAATTAGCCTGCCTTTGAATTTTTGTATTCCATAAATATGGTACCATAAAGTATCGTCAGGTCGTTTTACGTTCAAGTCTTTCCATTTTTTTGTATCGGGATTGTATTTAAAAACTTCAGAAGCGTATGTTCCCACATAGATTCCGACAGAGTCCGCATACAGTCGCTTGACATAGGCCGATGTCGGCGGTACAAGGGTGTCCCAGATGCCTGAGCCGATTTTAGAAATAAAAAGCCTCGGGGTATAAGTCAAAGTCGTCCATGTATCGGATTGGTTCTCTACTGGACTTGTCCACGCATCCATCAGGACCAGCCAGTTGCCGGAATGCGTCACTTTCTGGAGGCCGCCGCCCCGTTGGGTAGAAATCACGGGAGTAAAACCCGCGCTTCGCCAACCTACCGTGACGGGTTCGCTTTCGTGCTTCGGATTCACGCCAGAATCATCGGTGCAGGCAAGGAGGGCGAAGATCGTAAAAAGCAGAAACAGTCCTTTCTTCATCTAATGTCCCTCCGGGCATATTGCGGAGCGAGTAAATTTGGACCGTCATACGCCTCGCAAGCTTCAATAGAAGGGATTTGTCCGTATATCGCGTTCCCGTCGGAATCGACCAGGGCGATTCCGCAGACAAGCTTGTCAAATTCGCTCCAGTCGGTCAAGCGAAGACCGACATTCCCTTCCGTTACCGATTCTTTGGAATAAAGAATATGCCTGTCGAAAAACATGTCGAGTTCCCAAACGTTTCTGCCAACATTAGTCAAAGAAGGCTTGGATTCCGGAGTGTACCAGTCTTCGGGAGGCGGCTGCAAAATTTTCCCTGCAGGGACTCTAAACCACATTTTAGCGTGGTAATTCCGAAGATTTACACTACCTGTGTTGGAAACCGTCACCTGCGGTTTGAACATATTCTTTTCCCATGGGGCGGCATCTTTCCAGGAAACCGTTCCTTTGGGCGAGGCTACAATGCCGTCATCTACGCTCTTGAACATTTTGGGCTCCGCTCCCCAGAGGATTTCGCCGCCCTTGCCATATACGACAATCTTTCGGTCTATTTTCGGCAATCCGACATTGTAATCCGCCGACCAGTCATTTAAATGCCTGTAATCGGACCAGTCGCCGTAATGGATTCGGATCTGCCAGCCGTCCATTCCCGGAAATACGGAACGGGCTTTCAAGACGGAATCCGAGGCGTCTAGGACGAAACGCCACTGGTCACCCCCTAGGTTTTCAAGCGTTACCGGGATTTTCGGATAGTCAATTTCCACGACAGGATTTCGCGCCGGATCGGCTGTGAAGTAATATGCGACCTTGAATCCTCCAATATCGTTATCCGACGAATTCGCCACAAGGATTCTCGGACGGGAAGTATTGCTTTCTTGTTCGTCTCTCGCTTCGCGATGCAGGGCGAATATCGAGGATTTTGCAAAGAACTTGTCCTTAGGCGTACTCGGAGGCGTTTGTGTAGATGGGTCTGTCGCGTTTGCTACGCCGGCGACCACTCGCGGCAGGATGTCGTCATTTCCATTCCTGATTGAATAGGTGACTTTTTCCGCCAACTTCGGCATCGGGTAGGTCTTCGCATACATTTTTCCCGAATAGTTGTTGAACGAGACGGAGATGTTTTGCCCCTTGCGGGAGACCGAAGGCGTTGTTGAAATCGATGCACCGATAATGGTGTCCAAGACGGCGTTTCCGTTCCCATCGGTATAGGTAACGAAGGAACCGGTATTCGGCCTGTAAGTAGCCTTCAAAAAGTGTGTCCCGTCGGATACGGTTACTTCCTGCACTCCGCTTTCCGTGAACATCGGGGCTATGTCGAAATCCCCGGTCAAATTCACGCTTCCTTGTTCCAGGTAAACCAGTCTTGCGCCATGTTTCTGTAAAGTCCGGTCGCAGTAGAAATCGAGTGCGCATGATATGTCCAGTCCCTGTTTTGTCGATCCGTCGTTCTTGCCTTTCACGGGCATGTGCAGGACGTCTTCCCATGGAGCCAGTGCTTCGTGGAACAAATATGGGCGAGGATCTTTAAATTCTGCTATACCTTCAGGCATACTTTCTGACATAAGATTGAATTTTTTATCTATAAATTTTTGGCTGTATTCTGTTACAGCGATATCGCTTTGGGCAAACCAGCTATCTTGGACATTAACTAGGGCGTTCCATAGGGTGTCATTGAACTCCACGTCGCTTATTTTGGCAACGCCCTGTTTTTTCGCCATTTCCATCGCATACGTTTTAAAATAGTCCCCTGCTGCAAAACATTCTCGGCTCTCGTCGTTTTTCGCGCAGATTTCGCTCGCTTCTTCACCCAGGGAATAAAGAAGATCGGCGAGGAACCTCTTCGTTGACGGGGAGTACAGGGGGCGCAGGGTCACGTTGGTTCCGTCCGGTCGTCTGGGATAAGCGTTCCCTAGGTCCTGCATGAATGTGCCGTTTGCATCCAAGTGAGCGCCTGCCTTTCTGATTTTACGAGCTTCCTGTGAAACGGAAGCCATGGTCTTGATGGTGTCGAGCGTTTTTGTCACGTTGAACGGTCCGGGTCCAACCCCGTCAATATACACTTCGGGAACATATTCTCCTACATATGGTCCCTTTACGGTTAGATACACGTCCGTCGCCCAGTCCGTTGTCGCTCCGTATATCCAGCCCAAGACGCTCGCTACAGGCGTAAAGACTTGGAGGATTCCCAGTGGGTTGTCCAAGCCGATTTTTCCAAAACCATCGGTAAATGCACCGGCCGTTTCGTAGGCGTAGTTGTACCAGTGCAGGTCCAGCTTGGCGGTAATCAAGTCGTGTATTTGGGGCGCTCCGTTTTCCTGTGCGTCCAGGTCGTCGATAATCGGCTTTAACCCCGAAAATTCTTCCTCTAGAGTGCCCGTGTCTTTCACTGCCAGTTCCGAACCGAAATGGGGGGTGTCGACCGTGATGACTTTCCCGATATGGTTTGCCGCGTTTTGAGGGCCATCCGGATTTTCACCGTCAGACAAAAGCCCGCGAAGCATTTCCTTGACGACAAGTCCTCCTTGGCTATGGGCTACGATGTCCACAACCAGTTCCGGACGATTTCTCCATCCGAGCGCGTCGTCCGATCCGTAAAAATCATCCAGGACGTCGATTAATTGTTGGTACAGCTTTCTTGATTGGGAATTTGACACGTTTTTCCCGTCCCACTCCAGTCCCGCTTCCTGCCATTCGTCGCCATCCATCTTGCCGGGAGCCTGGAAAAAATAGATTCCATTACTGTTTATATGGGCTTCGGAATTGTCGAGATTCTGCATCCTGGCGATAATGTCCGGCGCCGACCCGTTTTCGTATTTTTTTACAAGTCCCTTTTGAAAGGATTCTTCCGCCTTCTTTTTGTCGCCCGAAACTTCCGTTTTTGGGATGACGCCCCAGACATCGTAGCTGCTGTTCAGGCCGTGGACAAAGATGACGGGGCGAGGTAATTTTTTGCCAGGTTCGCCCTGGTAGGTCCATTCCGGGAATGCGACCCTTTGCTTTTCCCACGATTTGATTAAGGCTTCCTGGTCGAAAGCACCGTCATACCCGCTAAATTCCGAACACGATTCATCAAACCGACCATTATCTTTAATACAACGAAGCGGCTTTTCCGTCCATGCGTGCGCATGCGACATGAACTCTTCGATTTTCTCGTCGCTCGGGTTGTAGAATTCGTTTAATTTGTGCGGATCGCTGAAAAAATAAGAATAGCCGTCATACTGTAGCTTGTTCAGGCAGGTAACGCGGTACGTTATCCGGACAATGCTGACCAGACAGTAATAATGGTAAGGATCAAAGAAACCGTCCTTTCCGTCCCAGTAATAGTCCGCCCTCTCGTCAACCCGGACGATTTCAAAATTCTGCACGTTTCTGCACCTATTGTACGGTAGGTAGGTCTTGTCGTAAGGTTCTGCCCAGTGTGTTTCCTCGTCTATGCTTGCCGGAGTGTCTTTGTATTTAGAAACCGCTTTATCGTAATCCTCTTCTGCAAAAACAGCTGAAAACAATACGAATGCGCTAAAAATGAATATTTCTTTTCTCATAGAGTGAGAAAATAGAAATGATTTGGTGATGCGTAAAGTTCTTTTTGTTAAAGAATAAGCACTGATTGTGAAAAAGTATCTTTTCTGACGCTTTATCTTTCTTGGCGACTTAAATTCGATTTGAAAGAAATTCAGAAAAGTCCCGAACTTCAGGTTCGGGACTTTTCTGTTGGATCTAGTTGATCTTGCGGAGAACGCCGATGACGCGCCCGGCGATGGAAAACTTCCGGTCGGGATTGACGATGATCGGCTGGTATTTCGGATTGGCCGGTCGGAGTTCGATGTGGTCCGGTTCGGGCTGGTAATACTTGACGGTCGCTTCGTCATCGACCTGCGCAATGATGATTTCCCCGCGTTCGGCGACGGTCTGGGAGCGGGCGAAAACCAGGTCGCCGTCAAAGATTCCCGCATTGATCATGGAATCGCCTTTGACATGAAGCGCGAAGACGTTCGGCTGGCTTGCGAGAAAGTCCCTGTCAACGGTGACGGTTCCTTCGATGTTTTGGACGGCGAGGATCGGTGTCCCTGCGGCCACTCGCCCGATGATGGGAACTTCCACGGAATTTTCAGGGCTTGTGGATTTTCCCGAAGAACGCTTTGTTTCGTTGAGAACCTCGATGCCGCGGCTCAGGCGCGGAGCGCGCCGGATATAGCCTTTCTTGATGAGCGCCGCCAAGATGGAACGGACGCCGTTGGTGGACGCAATGTGAAACCGGTCGCCGATTTCACGGACGGTCGGCGGCATCTTTTCTTTTTCGGTGCAGGCGCGGATGTAGTCGTAAACCTCTTTTTGCCGGTCGGTGAGCGGCTTCGGGGATGTATCCATAGTGACCTCGTTCGTTTTGGTTTAAAAATAGTGCACATTTGTTTAATTGTCAATATGGATAGTGCACATTTTTTCTTTTTTACAAAAATTCCTCTTTTCGGGGACGGATTTTTCCCGTTAAAAGGGCACAGGTGCGCAAAAAGCACAAGAATGTGGAATTTTTTGATACGGTTTGGAATATTTTAACTAAATTAGGCTCCGAAGTCGATTCTTCTTCGCCGGTTGGCGATTCTGCCCGTCTTTTCGGGCCTTTCTCATGGCTGTCGAGCTCTTTCCTAGAGCGTTAGCAAATAGCCCCCTATTTCCCGGCTTCCGCGAAAAACGGTCCTTCCAGCCTGTTTTCGTGTCACCCTTTGATTGAGGTACCTTAAATGGAATACATCACTCTCGTACTCTCCGCTATTGCGGTCGTCCTTGGCATTGTTGTTTTGTCCAAGGTGAACAAGCTCATCACGATGCTCCGTACTCCGATTGTCAAGCGTGTCTCGGACACGAACCTGAAGCCGAACCGTCATCCGGTCAGCGCCCAGGACATGTCCGCCCGCAACAATGACCGCCATGAAGGCGGCCGTGGCAACGATCGTCGCGAACGCGGCAACTCGGCAAGCAATGCCGGACGTCAGGATCGCGGATTCAACCGCGACCGCAACAACGGCCGTAACGATCGCAATGATCGCCGCAATGACCGTCGAAACGACCGCCGTCGCGACTTTGGCGCGGAAGTTCCTGCCCAGTCCGCCGCTCCGGTGGAAAGCGCTCCCGCTCCGCAGGCTCCGGTTTCCGCTCCGGCCATCCAGGAATCCGCTCCGGAAATGCCGCGGACCGAAGGTCGCCGTCCGCTGCCTCCGCGCGCTGCCGCCTCCCTTCCCGAAGCTCCGGCTCCGGTTTCCCCGGTGCAGGAAAAGGCTCCGGAAACGGAAAGCCCCGCTCCCGAATTCGAACCGTCGAAGGTCCGCTATGGCCGTCGCAACGTGATGAAGAAGATTCCGCTCGAAGAGGAATCCTCCTCGGAAGAACAGCCGAAGGCCTAATTCTTCGCCTGAAGAAATTCAAAAAAGAGACCCGCAAATGCGGGCCTCTTTTTGTATGCATTGAATTTTTATGGAGAACCTCGGCTTAAGTGGGCTCAAGTGTCAAAAAGAGACCTGAAATCGCTTGCAGCTCTTTAGCGACGGGGGATGTGGACGAAAAAAAGTTCCTCGATCGTCTTCATTTCGTTGTCCTGCGTCAGGAATGCTTTATTCGGGGCGTAGAATGTTTCCGCTTTTTAGGCGGGCGGGAAGAAAATGTAGGCGATTGCAATGGCCGCGATGACGCCAATTGCGTCCGCGATGAGGCAGCAGGTGACCGTGTGACGCGTTTTGCGAACCCCGACGGAACCGAAATAGACCGCGATGACGTAGAACGTGGTGTCGGTTGCTCCCTGGAACATGCAGCTCAGGCGGCCCGCGAAACTGTCGGGCCCATAGGTTTTCATCGCTTCGATCATCATGCCGCGGGCGCCGCTTCCGCTGAGAGGCTTCATCATGGCGGTGGGAAGGGCCGGTACGACGTCGCTTCCGATGCCGAGAAAGGCGAGAACGCTCGAGACGCCGCCGAGGAGAAGGTCCATGGCGCCGCTTGCGCGGAATACGGCGACGCCCACAAGAATCGCGACGAGGTAGGGGATGACCATCACCGCGGTGTGAAAGCCTTCCTTGGCGCCTTCGACAAAGGCTTCGTAGGCGCGAACCTTTTTATAGACGGCGAGTCCGAGAAAGAGGATGATAACCCCGAAGAGGGCAAGTCCGCTCACAAAGAGGCTGGTTGTTCCGAGGGCGTCCGCGGTGAGACGGCTAAAGTAGGCGAGAACCGCAATGACGGCCGCGGAAAGTCCTCCGAGCCAAAGAAGCGTCACCGGATCTTTCAACTTGATTTTTTGGAAAAAGCTCACGGCGATAATGCCCGCGATGGTGCTGAAAAACGTTGCAAGAAGAATCGGCAAAAAGACGTCGCTCGGATTGGCGGCTCCCATCTGGGCGCGGTAGGTCATGATGCTCACCGGGATGAGCGTGAGACCGCTCGCGTTGAGGACGAGAAAGAGAATTTGCGAGTTGCTCGCAACGGACTTGTCTTCGTTCGGGTTCAGTTCCTGGAGCTGCTTCATCGCCTGAAGTCCCATCGGCGTCGCCGCATTGTCGAGACCGAGCATGTTCGCGCTGACATTCATGAGCATGGTTCCGACGACGGGATGTCCTTTGGGAATTTCGGGGAAGAGCCTTGAAAAAAGCGGCTGAACGATTTTGGCAAGAATTTGTACGGCGCCCGACTTTTCGCCTATTTTCAGAATGCCGAGCCAGAGGCTCAGAATGCCTGTGAGACCGAGAGCAATTTCGAACGCGGTCTTCGACATGTCGAAAGCGGCGAGAATCGTCGTGTTGAAAATTCCCGTTTCTCCAAAGGCGAAGCATTTGACGGCGCATGCGAGAAACGCTCCGAAAAAGAAGAAAAGCCAAATGACGTTCAGGACCATTTAGCGTCTCCGGGCGGCCATTTCTTTTTTCAGAATGTCCATCACGGGGCCGATTTCCGCCGGAGCCTCGAAGATCGGGTTCGCATAGCGGGAAACGATGCCTTCAAGCTCCTTTTTGTGGTAGGCGACCTTGAACTCGGTGAACTTCAATCCGTGGGCCGTGCTGATGACGACGACTTCCTCGTCCTTGTCGATTGTACCCGCGGCGCGAAGCTTTTCAAGTGCGCCGAGAGCGACTCCCGTGTGCGGGCAGGTGTAAAGTCCGATGCGGTCTCCGCGTTCGGCGGCGTTTGCGAGTTCCTCCTCGGAGACTTCGACGACGATGCCGTTGTAGTTTTTGATGGCGCGTTCCGCCTTGGGGTAGCTGACCGGGTTTCCTATCTGGATGGCGCTTGCGAGCGTCTTTTTGGCGTGAACCGGAATGAGCCTGTCGAACCCGCGCGTGTAGGCCTGGTAAAACGGGTTCGCGTTTGCGGCCTGTGCGACGACGATGCGAGGCTTTTTGTCGATGAGTCCCATGGCGAGGCAGTCGTCAAAGCCCTTGGCGAGAGCGCTCACGTTTCCGAGGTTTCCGCCGGGGATGATGACCGTGTCGGGGACTCTCCATCCAAGCTCCTGGCAAATTTCCGGGCTGATGGTCTTTTGACCTTCGACGCGGAGGCTGTTCATCGAGTTTGCGAGGTAAATCCGGTTGTCGGCGGTGACTTCCTGGACAATTTTCATGCAGCCGTCAAAGTCCGTGTCGAGCGCAAGTACGATGCTTCCGTTCGAAATGGGCTGGATGAGCTGGGCGACGCTCGTCTTTCCGCGGGGGAGAAATACGATGCTCGGGATGCCGGCCTTGGCCGTGAATGCAGAAAGGGCCGCGGACGTGTCGCCCGTGCTTGCGCATGCGACGGCGTCAATCGCCTTGCCGTGTTTAATCATCGAGTTGACCTGGCTTACGAGAACGGTCATTCCGAGGTCCTTGAAGCTTCCCGTGTGGGAGTTTCCGCAAAGCTTGACCCAAAGCTTTTTAAGTCCCAGTTCCTTGGCGAGGGCGCTTGCGTCAAAGAGGGGGCTGAACCCTTCGCGGAGCGTGACGATGTCCTCTTCGGGAATTTCGGGAAGTACCATTTCGCGCTTGCTCCAGACGCCGCTCATGTCCGCGGGCCTAAAGCTCATGCGACGTTCGGCAAAGAGCCTTTTCCATTCTTCCGGGGAGCGTTCGGCGAGCGCTTCGCGGTCGTGGTGCACTTCGAGCAGACTGCCATCGACCTTGCTGCGGTAAATGACCTCGGTAAGCGGGTAGGTGTCGTTTCCGTTGATGTTCTGGAAATAAGCGTGGAAAGGTTTCATACGTGCCTCGAAAGATAGCCTTAAAAGTTTTAATGCGGGAAATTTAGAAATCTTGCAAAAAAAGACTTTGTATATTTGGATTGTGTTTCCTTTTTTCGGAGTTTCCGTGAAGAAATTCAAGACCGCTTTTTTTGTCGCCCTTTTTCCGATGCTCTTTTTGGCGTCGTGCATTTTCGATTCGAACGGCGATTCCCTGGTCTCCTGGCTCGACAGCCAGGGATTTCCGTCAAACTATCTGGTCCAGACGCTCGAAATCGACGATATTTCGCCCGCTTCCGTGAGCTTCGGGTTTGACAGCACCCCGCGCCTCCAATATTACCAGGGAACGTTTGGCGCCGTGAACGGCTATACGCACGACCTGGTCCTCGACTTCGGGTTTCGCGACAAGAGTTTCTTTGAAAAGTTCCGCGCGGACAGCGCCAAGGAGTTTCGGGCGGCCTTCCTCGCCCTCTATCCGGATTCGGGCTTTTACAGAAGTTCCGGTTTGAAGGATTCCCTGCCCATTTCTGAAGACCTCAAAATCAGGCTTTCGTGGATTCTCGAAACGGGAAGCGGCTCGGACTTTATCGACAGCATTGGCAACACAAAGGATTCGGTCTGGACACATGGACTTCGCGAGGCCTTCCTCTCCGCCGACTCCGCGGATACGACGTTCAACCTCAAGATTTCGAACCTCGACTCGGCGCTCCGGCTGGATTTGCCCCGGGCGTTTTACGATGCGATGACGGAAGTTCGGGACGCGGCCCGCCTGCAGCTCCGGATTTCCGCGCCGGATGCAAAGCGCGTTTACCGCTTTTCGGGTCCGAGTTCGGATGTCGTTCCCTTTTTGCGCATCAAGGCGTATTCCCAAAGTCTCGATTCGACGGGAAGTTCCAAAAAGGACGTCTATAAGAACATTTGGGCGTTCCGGTCCGCCATTATAAGTTCTTCGACGGAATCGTGCACGGACTGCTACGTTTTGCACGGCGGCGTTCTGGAATCGCTTTTGGTGGAACTTCCTTCCGAAAAGATTCTTGCCGCGCTCGAGGAGTTTTACGGCGACGAGTTCCCTTATACGGAAGGCGACAGCATGGACGTTCGGCAGGCCGTGGTCCTTGCGCAGCTTACGATGCCGCGGAGTTCTTCGATGGAAGGTTCCGAACTGGGATTTCCGGTGCAGGTCGTCGCATCGACCTTTGTGGATTCGAGCGGGCACGACAAGCAGTCGTCCGAGGTTTACAAGCTGAACAAGGCCTACATCAAAAAGTACGGTCACCCGAACCTCGTTTTCCTCGACGGCGACACGCTCGGGCTGCAGCTCACGAACGGGATGCGCTCCTTTGTGAACCGCGCGGGCAAGGGCTCCAAAATGCAGGTCGTGCTGCGGATGGGATATTCGATGCTCGAACCGTTTGACACCCTTTATTACGACCATGTGAACGACGACGGGGATTCCGTCCGGATCTTTATGGAATACAACACGTATTCCCGCTACGACTTTACGGACTACATCGAGGGCCCGCTCACTCTCAAGCTTTGGCTTGCCACAAAACGGGGGGATGAATAATGATCCGGAAAATTTTCGTTCTTTCGTTCGCCCTTGCAAGCCTTGTAAACGCCTCTTCCATGATGGGGCTCGAAGCTCTTGGAACTCCGACGGAAGCGGCAACGGCCATCACCCGCGGACGTGGATACTCGGGCGGAGCGAAGGCGGAAAGCGGCTACGTCGAATGGAACCCCGCATCTCTCGCCTTTGAGCGGAACACCTCCTTCAACGCGACCCTCCTCTTTGAAGAGAACGTTGCGAAAAACGACGGAAAGTCCTACGCCTCGTCCGCTCTCGAAATACCGTCGCTCTCGTTTGCGTTTGCGATGAACCGCTTCGGGACGCTCTCGCTTGCGCTTTCGCAAAAGTACACGTCGAACCTCGACGAATCCGTTGACGATTCGCTCAAGACGAGCCTCGCAAACATCAAGTATCAGGGAAACATCTACGAAATCACGCCGGCCTACGCCATTCGGCTGCCGTTCTTCCGCCGGCTTTCCCTCGGATTTTCGGCGCATTTTCTGATGGGTTCCGCATCCCGTGAACTTTCTCTCGGCGCGGATAATTCGCAGGTTTCCGAAGCGGATTCCTGGGCGACGAACAGTGCGGAAGTCACGGAGTCCGCGGAGGGAAGGTTCGAAATCAAGAATCATCCCGCCTATTACACGGGCGCGGTCTTCTACAAGGGCCTCAAGGCGTCCTACTACTTCTCCTACACGACGGCCTATACGCTCAGAAACAAGCTCGAATACAATCTGACTTTTAGCCAAACCGATACGCTCGTCCCCTCGAAGGTTGTCCGCGAAATAGATGTGCCGCCGACATATGCGACGGGATTCGCCTTCCGCTACAAAAAGCGTCATCATTTTATGCTCGACTTTATGCTCCGCGGATGGGACGCGGACATTGCGAACATAGCCGGAGCCTGGAACCTCAAGGATTCGACGGACACGCAGACGGAATTCCTCGCGGCATTGGGCTACGAACGCAGCGGTTCCACGGACTATTTCAAAAAATATGTCCAGCGAATGGACTTCCGCGCGGGAGCCTGGTTTAGAAATTATTACATTGCAGACGTCAAGGAATACGGAGCCTCCATCGGCGCCGGATTCCCGCTCGGGCGGCGGAACACGAAAGTGGATGTTGCCATCCAGGGCGGCATGCGCAAGTCGGACGACGGAACCATCTGGGACGAAACGTTCTTCGGAGTTTCGGTCGGGCTTACGGGTGTGGGCAACTGGGGCAACAGGCCGAAAACGGTGCACTAGGCACCAAAGGATAATGACATGAGCACAAAGACAAAAGTTCCTGCAAAGAAGAACAAGGTCGTTTCTTCGGTAAAGAATGCGGTCAAGGATGTTCTGAAAAAGGAAAAGGCGAAAGTCGAAGAGCTGAAGGTCATTTCGCAGAAGGCGGAATCCACGGTCGCAGAACTGAAAAAGGCGTCCGGCAAGGCAAAGGCCAAGGTCAAGTCCAAAGTTGCCGAAATCAAAAAGTCCGTGGTGCGGTCGGTTGCGGAAAAGCGCGAAGTCTCCAAAAAGGCGGAAGTTGCGAAGGCGGAGCCGAAGACCGTAAAGACGGCAAAGAAAACGCCAGTAGCGGAAAAGGCTCCGGTCGTCGAAAAGGAAAAGCCCGCGACAAAGGAAAAGGCCGCTCCGCGTACAAAAAAGCCCGCGCCGAAAAAAGAGGCTCCCCGTTCGGAAACCACGGAAACGATTGACTTCAACCCGGAATATCTGGTCTTGATGCAGCGCGACCCGAACTTTCTCCACGCATTCTGGGACGTCAAGTCGGAACGCCTCGAAAATGCGCTGGCCGGTAAAAAGTCCTTAGTGCTTCGCCTGTATGACGTATCTTCGGACTTGACCGTCCGCAAAAACAAGAAACGCAAGTTCCGCGATATTGAAGTTCCGGCGGATGCCAAAAGCTGGTATGTGCAAAATCGTGAAACCGTCTCGGTCGAAGCGACGCTCGGAACGAAGACGCCCGATGGAAAGTTCGAGCCTCTCGTCGAGGCTCCCGCCATGCAGGTCTTTAACTACGAGAGCGTCAAGCGTTCGGATTTAAAAACCGACAGCGCCTTTTTCAAGGCTTCGCTTGGCGGAGCGGGACTAGGCGGCTTTGGAAGCTCCGGACTTTCGAGCCAGTCGGTCGCAAGGTGGCTCGAACGTCTTGCGAGTTCCTCGGAATCCTTCTTCTCGGGCTCCCTTTCGAGCGCGGCATCCCTTTCGAGCGGATCGCTTCTTTCGGAAGCCTCTTCGCCCGATTCCGTCAGCTACGGAAAGGACTTTTTCCTGTGGGTCAAGACACGCCTCATCGTTTACGGCGGAACGCGGCCCGACGCCCATCTCCAGGTGCGCGGCGAACCGTTCCCGCTCAATCCGGACGGCACGTTCTCCTTTGAACAGGACCTCCCTGATTCCACACAAATTATTCCCGTTTTCGCAACGGACAAGGACGGCGATTTTCCGACGACAATCGTCCCGGTCGTGGTCAAGCGCACGGAATAGTTCTGGAGCCTTCGCATGGACAAAAAATGCAATGGACAGCTTTACCTGCTGCTGCACGCGCATTTGCCGTTTGTGCGAAATCCGCGTTACGACCGCTACTTTGAAGAAAACTGGTTTTTTGAAGCCCTGACCGAAACGTATTTGCCGCTTGTGCAGGCGCTTTCCCGGCTTGCGGAAAAAGGCGTGCCGGGCGTTCTCAACCTGAGCGTTTCGCCGACGCTCCTTGCGATGCTTGGCGACGAAAGCCTCTGCGAAAAGTATTCGCGGCACCTGCAAATGCTGGGACAGCTCGCGTCCAAGGAGCTGAAACGCCTCGTGGACGATCCGGAGCGGCTTCCAGTGGCAAAGTTCTACGCGGCTCGGGTTATGGAGCTTTCGGACCTTTGGGAAAACAGGCTCCACCGCGATACCCTTTCGGCATTTTCTTCGTTGGAACGCCGCGGAAAGCTTTCGCTCCTTACGTGCGTCGGGACTCATCCGTTTTTGCCCGCCTACCAGTCCGAACCCGAAGCGGTCCGCTTGCAGCTCCGCCTTACAAAAAGGGCCTTTCGCGAGGCCTTTGGCAGGGACGTGAAGGGCGTCTGGCTTCCGGAATGCGGCTACTTTGACGGTCTCGACGGCCTCCTTGCGGAAGAGGGCCTAGAATACTTCTTTATGGAAACGCACGGGATATTGCTTGCAAGTCCCGCTCCGCGTTATGGCGTCTTTTCGCCGGTCAAAACTCCGGCAGGGCTTTTGGCGCTCGGACGCGAACAGACGAGTTCCGTCGAGGTGTGGAGCCGTGAACGCGGCTACCCGGGGCATCCGGACTATCGGGAGTTTTACCGCGACATTTCGCAGAAGCTCGACCGCGCCTATCTCGGAGAGTATTTCTTTTCGAACGGCAACCCGATAGACACGGGATTTAAGTATTACCGCATTACCGGCGGCGAACAGAAGGCCGTTTACCGTCCGTGGCAGGCGATGAACCTCGCCCGCGAACATGCAAGGCTCTTTGTCGAAAACCGCGAACGGACCGCACGGGAACTCGCTCCGCAAATGGAGTCCGGCCGCCCGTGCATTCTGTGCCCGTATGATGCGGAACTTTTTGGACACTGGTGGTTTGAAGGCCCGCAATTTATCGAGTCCGTTTTTGAGCGGGCCGCTTCGTCGTCCGCCGTAGAACTTGCCTCCGTCGATAGAATGACCGCCGACCCCGCAGACATGTTCGCGCACCGGCCCGTGTTTTCGTCGTGGGGCGAAAACGGCTTTGCCTCGGTCTGGGTCAATTCGGAAGTCGAATTTGCCTACCCGAAGTTTTTCCGGATGTTCGGCGTGTTCAAAAAATGCCGCGCCGAAGCCCGTCCCTCGGATTTTCAAAAACGCGTTTTGCGCCAGATGGTGCGCGAACTTTCGCTATTCCAGTCTTCGGACTGGGCCTTTATGATTCACAACCATTCCGCCGAGGATTATGCGCGCCGCCGCCTTGCGGAACACGAACGGGACTTTATGAAGCTCGCCTCGATGTTTGCCGGGGAATTTGTCGATGAGGCGCTCCTTTCGGAAATCGAATCGCGGGACAATCTCTTCCCGTGGATAGACCGCCACATCGTTTGCGGATAAATTCATCGTTTTTAGTCTTCCTGGAGGGATGTTCAGAGCTTAGAGCTTGGAACTTAGGTGAGAGTGGAGGGTGGAGAGTGGAGGGTTGGGATACAGATCGCTTCGCGAATCTAAGTTCCATGTTCTCTCAACTAAGTTCTGAACTGCGGGATGGATTCTACCTGCCCGCAGCAGGCAGGTCGGCTCTTTCTAGCCTCCAGAATGACGTTTTATCAGAACTTCGAGCTGAGAACTTGGATCTGCGGACTTCTCGGCGACTCTAAGTGCTAAGCTCTCTAAACTAAGCTCTGACTCCGTCGAACGGCAAGGAAATCCTCGCAAATTCTCCAAAACGCTTGATAAAGCTGTTTTTTTTCTTACATTGTCAGAAACTCAAACATTCGGAGATTTTGATGAAAACTACCCTCAAATCCTTTGCCTTTGCTGGCACCGTTCTCGGCGGCATGCTCGCCCTTTCGGCGTGCGGCGACGACGTGACCAAGGTTTACCAGACAACGGAAGAAAATTCCGGCGTGGAAATTGCGAAGTCCGCGGCCGACTTCGACGATTGCGACTCCGCTTCCGTTGGCAAGATGATGTTCGCGTCGGACGAAAATGCGGCATACATTTGCGCGGATTCGGGCTGGACGCCGCTCTCGGAAAAGGCCTCGGACGGAAAAGACGGGGCATCCTGCACCGTGGAAGCCCTCAAAGACAGTTCGGGCTACAAAATCGTATGCGGCGAAGATTCGGTTGGCGTTGTCCTGAACGGAAAAACAGGCGCCAAAGGCGCGAAGGGTGAAGACGGCAAAGCGGGCGCTGCCGGTGAAAACGGAACTTCCTGCGCGGTTGAAATGCTCG
>CAVBPX010000056.1:0-15690 GCA_963597395.1 Eggerthellaceae bacterium
GAGTGTGGAGAGTGGAGTGTGGAGAGTGGAGTGTGGAGAGTGGAGTGTGGAGTGTTGGAATACAGATCGCTTCGCGAATCTAAATTCTAAGATATCTCAACTAAGTTCTGAACTACGGGATGGATTCTACCTGCACGCTGTAGGCGGGTCGGGTTCTTCGAACCCTCCAGAATGACGGGCGTGTCCTGGTTCTATCGGCCTTCGGCCTTTAAGGATGCAGGTGAATGCCAAATTTCAGCCTCCCCTGCCCCGGCCAAGCTGGCGCCCGAAAGCGCCTACTTCATCGCCTCGAGAACCGCCTTTTCGAGGGCGCGTTCGTTCGGAGCGCCGGGCCACACCTTTTGAATGTAGCCGTTCTCGTCCAAAAGCATGAGGGTCGGGACGGCGGAAATTCCATAGCGACGCCACATTTCCTGCGTCGCGTCGCGGTAAAGCGGATACGGGGACGGATGCTCTCCGTAAAATTTTTCGAGAACGCTCTCCGCCTCGCTCGAAACGCCAATCACTTCCAGTCCGCGGCCTTCGAGCTTTTCGTAAAGCCGTCCAAGAATCGGAAGCGTCATCCGGCAAGGCCCGCACCAGGTGGCCCAAAAATCAAGCAACGTCACCTTGGGCTTCTTTTTTCTTTTTTCGCCGTTTTTGTAAAAGTTCTTTTCAAAGGCGACGGCCTTGTTCCCAATCGAAGAACCCGTCAGGCTCGAAATATCGTCGGGGCGTTCCGTCATCGCGACTTTTACCGAAAAAGTCTTTCCGTTGCGTACAAGTTCAAGCGTCACGGTTTTTCCGACCGGAAGGTTCGAAAGTTCCGACTTGACGACCCCCATATCGGTAATCTTCTTTCCGTTGACGCCAATAATTTTATCGCCGGGCGAAACGCCCTTGCCGACGGCTCCCGAGGACGGGTGAATTCCCAAAATTTTTAGAGCGACCTGTTTTTGATACGGCTCGGACTTGAAGGAAATCCCGAGCCACGCGGCCCCGAAGGAAAACGCGGAACACGCGAGCAAAAAAAGAAGAATTCGTTTGCAAGGTAAAAACATCTTGACCTCTAAAAGAAAAGCAGGGCGAGCGACCCGGAAAACACCGTGTAGGCCTCTTTTGTTTCGTAAAGCTCGCGGCGTCCGAGCGTCTCGCCTATCAGGTATGAAATACGAATTTTTGCCTGCAACGCAAAGCGCGCCCGCGGCCAGGGTTTCATATTCCGCGCATAATCGATAAAAACCCGCGGAGCGATTCGGTATTCGCCGTCACGCCGAAAAAGAACGCCGGAGGCCCCAAGCCCCACGTAATCGTCCTCGCCGATGTAACGGTCAAGTTCAAGCCCAATCTCGTGAACCGGTTCGGAAACTCCCACCGAGACGTTTGCGGAAATTCCAAAGTCGCTTTTAAACCGATACGCGGAAAGGCATTCGAACGCGAAGTCGAAATCGCTCAGATAATAGGAAAAAGAAACTCCCCCGCCGCCGTAAAATCCATAGTTTGCGCCAAGCGTTTTCGCCTCTTCCTCCGCGGCATCCCGGTCGAGAAAAAACCCCGCACACGCAGGCGCGCACAGGATTCCGACGAAAAGAAGAGCAAAAACCCGACGCATAAATTACTTTGTATGCAATCCGGAAATATCTTTCAGGTTCGCTTCCGAAAGGGACTTCAAAAGCTCGCGCCGCATCGCATGGGCGGGCATCCAGCGGAAGGCGCACACGCTGTAACATTCCACGGCATCCGCGCCAAGACTCATCAAGTCAAAAATTTTTTTCCCGTGGTCGATTCCGCCGCACGCTATCACGCTCAAATCCGGAAATTCGGATTTTACAAAGGACGTAAGCGCAAGCGTATTCGGATAAAGCGGGCGTCCCGAAAGGCCGCCCTTGTCGCCGTCGTCCCGAAGCGTTTTCAGGTCTTCATAGCTGGCCTTCATCGAAAGCGAAGCGCTCTTTTTCGTCGGATAGGTGTTTCCGAGAACGACGCCCGGGACTCCCAGCCTAGCGAGAACTTCCAGCGTTTTCGAAAGAGCGTTTTCCGAAAGGTCCGGGCTGAGCTTTGCATAAACGGCCTTCTTCGGCTTGTCCTTTCGAAAGCTCATCAGCTCGGAAAAGAGGGCTTCCACAAAATGCGTATCCGTATCCAACCGATTTTCGCCCGTATTCGGGCAGCTGACGTTTACCTCGATGTAGTCCGCACAATCATAGGCCCGGGCAAAACATTCGAGAACATCCGCAAGCTTTTCCGTTTCCGAAGAGAGGCCCGGGGTTTCCGCCACCGAGATTCCGACGGAAAGCCCCTTTTCGTGCGCACTGTCGATTTGTTCGCGGACCCGCTTCGAAACCGCTTCGACGCCGTCGTTGTTGAGCCCCATGCTGTTGTAAATGGCTCGGTCGTGTTCGAGAAATCCGATGCGCGGACGGTGCGTGTTTCCTTCGCGAAAGTTCCGCGTGACGGTTCCGACCGAAATGCCGCCAAATCCGAGGTTCGCATAATCCGCTATCCGATAGGCGGTCTTATTCGCTCCCGCGGCAAGAATAATGGGACTTGAAAGTGCAATCGGAACGCTCCCGTCCCGAAAACGGATGACCGTTTTGAGTTCCGGCGAAAGGTCCGGTTTTCCGCCGAGCAAGGGAACGTACGGTGCAACGCGGGCGACGTGTTTCAGCGAATCGTGGCGAAATTCCGGGGAATTTCGAAAGACGCTCCGAATGACGGCGAGCATTTTATCGCCAAAGTCCAAAGTATATTCGTAGTTTTTATCAAAGCCTTCCATATTTGATTAAATTAACAAAAAACATTCTACAAAAAGAGAATTCCACCATGAACGAAACCCTATCGGCGCAAGTCCACAAAAAGTTTCCGCACTACGTCGAAATGCTCAAGGACCTCATCCGCATTCCGTCCATCAGCTTTGACAACTTTGACCAAAATGAAGTCGTCCGTTCCGCCGAACACGTCAAAATGATTTTGGGCGCCCGCGGATTTGTCAACTCGCAATTTCTTGTTCCGGAAAGCGGTCGTCCTTCCGTCTTTGCCGAACTGAAGACCCGCCCGGAAAATCCGACCGTTCTGCTCTACGCACACCACGATGTGCAGCCGACCATGCGAAAGTCCCTCTGGAAAAGCGCTCCATTTGAACCCGAAATTCGAAACGGGCGCCTTTACGGACGCGGAGCCGCCGACGACAAGTCGGGAATCGTTCTGCACATAGCGGCCGTCTCCGAAGCCTTTATGCTTTACGGAAACAAAATGCCGAACATCAAGTTTCTCTTTGAAGGCGAAGAGGAATGCGGAAGCTCGGGATTCGGAAAGCTGCTCGTGAAAAACAAGGAACTTTTGAAAGCGGACGCGGTCATCATCGCGGACCTTTCGAACTTTGCAGCGGGCGTTCCTTCCCTTACAACCTCGCTCCGCGGCATGTCCGCACTTTCCGTCACGGTCAGGTCCATTAAGAGCCCGCTGCATTCGGGATCCTGGTCGGGACCTATCCCCGACCCGGTGCAGGCGCTGTGCAAGCTCATCGCGAGCCTCACGGACAAGGACGGAAACATTCTTGTCGAGCGCTTTAACGATGGCATCACGGAACCTTCCGCAGAAGAGCGTCAAAGCTACGAAGCCTTGCACTACACGGAAGAAACGTTCCGCAAGGAAGCGGGACTTCTTCCGAATACGCGCATCTACGGCGACAAAAATTCCATTCTGGAAACGCTCTGGCGAAAGCCTTCCCTTGTCGTCACGGCGTTTGAAGCGGGCTCCCGGACGCAGGCCGGAAACGTCCTCCAGGACTCCGCCTACGCGCGCATCGGAATTCGACTTGCACCGGGCATGGATACGGAACGTTCCACAAAACTTTTAAAGGAACATCTCGAAAAAAATCTTCCCGACGGACTTTCGATGGAAATTCTCGCGGAAGACGGCGCAAACCCGTTTACGACGGACGTTTCGCATCCTTATTACACACAAATGAAGAAGTCGATGACCGAAGCCTATGGGACCGAGGCCAAGTTCATCGGATGCGGAGCCTCCATTCCGGGCGCACAGCTTTTCCGCAATACGCTCGGCGACATTCCCATTCTGATGACGGGCCTCGAAGACCCGGAGTGCAACGCCCACGGTGAAAACGAGAGCCTCGGGCTATTGGACTTTGAACACGGCATTCTCGCCGAGGCCCTGTTCCTTGAAGGACTGTGCAAATGAAACTGGTTGTTTTGACGGGAGCGGGAATCAGCGCGGAATCCGGACTCAGCACGTTCCGCGGAAACGGCGGACTTTGGAACGACGAGCCTATCGAGGACGTCGCAACGCCCGAGGGTTACCGCCGCGACAAAATGCGCGTCAAAAAGTTCTACAACTCGCTCAGGACCTCGCTTCCGACGTATCTTCCGAACGCGGCCCACAAGGCCCTTGCAAAAATCGAAGCGGAACTCGGCGACGAATTTCTGCTCATCACGCAAAACGTCGATGACCTGCACGAGCGGGCCGGTTCGAAGCGGGTTCTCCACATGCACGGCGAACTGAAAAAGCTCCGGTGCGAAGCAAACGAAAAACACGTTTTCCCTTTTGACGGGGAAGAAACGCTCGAAACAAAATGCCCGGTGTGCGGAAGCCCGAGCCGTCCGCACATCGTCTGGTTCGGCGAAGTGCCGCTCTACATGGACAAAATCGAACAGGCGCTCCGCGATACGGCCGAATTCGTCTATATCGGAACGAGCAGCGTCGTCTATCCGGCGGCGGGCTTCAAGCAGTTCGCAAAGCGCTTCGGCGCGCACGTCACGTGCCTCAACCTCGAGATAGACCCGAGCGACCCGAATACGGACACAAGTATCGCGGGCCTCGCGACAAAGACCGTCCCCGAATGGTGCGAAAATTTTTTGAAGGATCTCCGCAAATGACGGAAAAAATCAAAAAGACAAACGCCTGTCGCATTCTCGACAGGCTCCACGTCACCTACGACCTTATCCCCTACCCCGTCACGGAAACGGAACTCGGCGCGGAACACATCGCGGAGACGTTAAAGGAACCGATAGAACGCGTCTTCAAGACGATTCTCGTCCGCGGCGACAAAACAGGGCCGCTCGTCGGCGTCGTACCGGGCCATCTGGAAGTGTCGCTCAAGGAACTTGCAAAAGTTTCGAAGAACAAGCGCATCGACACGGTTCCGCTCAAGGAGCTCACGCCGCTCACCGGCTACATCCGCGGCGGATGCTCTCCCGTCGGACTCAAAAAGCCCTACCCCATCTTTATCGACAGTTCCGTGACGAACTTCGAAACGGTCTATGTCAGTGCGGGCCAGCGCGGCCTTCAGCTGAAAATCGCTCCCAAGGCCCTGATTGAATCGGTAAACGCCACGGTCGCTCCCATTGCCGAACCGAAGCCCGAAAAGCCCTGCTAAAGATTCAGTCCTTCAGTTCGATGTGCAAATGTTCGCCGGACTTTCCGACGTTTTCCCACAGCACGCGAAAACGCGGCCCGAGCTGTTTTTCGATGGCGCGGACAAGGCCTTCCCGCTTTTTCCGCGGAACGTCAAACAGCCGAAAGTCCAGAGCCTTGTTCTCGTAATGTTTTGAGAACCGGGCATGCTCCGGGGAATCGTTCGCGCTTGTCACCGTCGGACGGTAGGAGTCCCCCATCACGCGGTGAAATTCATAAACCGCGACAAGGCCCGCGGAATCCAGAGCGCCTTCAAGCTTTCCCGTGTGAACCCCCGCCTTCCGGTCGGTGCGCTTCAAAAAAAGCTCATGCACGTCCCTTGCGGTCCATTCCGCACAGGCAAAAGCGCAAAGCACAAGAATCCAAGGGAAAAAAGCCTTCATACGCCCCAAAGATAAATTTTAGGGCACCTCTAAAAATTGCTTTGGATAGGAAAATTTGAACGAGAACAAGCGAGGGCAAAAATAACCTGAATTTTTAGAGGCGACCTTTAACCGAAATGCGTCCAGGTTCCGCGCCGAATTTTGTATTTTAACGGAAGACCGGAGAAAATTATGAAAAAGTTCCCGCTTGCAATTTCCCTTTTGGCCCTTCTCTTGCTCGTTTCCTGCACTCCCAAGGAAAAGCCCGTCTTTACGGGATACTGGCGCGGCGAGGACGGCATGGTGTTCGAAGTCTTCCAGACGACTCCGGGCGAAAACAATTACACGATTCGCAACGTCAACGGCGACCTGTTCGCCCACATCGAAGGCGACACGCTCCTCACCGGCAAAAATTCCCTCGACATGCCTTTTGAAATGCGCGTCGTAAAGGATTCCGCCTTCTACGAGTTCGGGACCATCCTCTCCAAATACGACCGAATCGACAAGGCGACCTACGACGAGCTTTTTAACAAGCTCACGCCCGTGACCGTCGAATAATTACGCCCCGAGCATCGAGATGAGCGTTCCCAAAACGACGAGGGAAAGCATCAGGTTCAAAAAGAGCATCGTCCGGCGCACTATCCTTAAAAAGGATTCCTGAAGGCCGGAACCGCTGACGCCCCTGTATTCCTTGACGCCCAGAAGGACGCTCAAGGCGCCCGTCACCACGAGCATCAGGGCTCCCGCAAAGTAGCCGTCCTCAATCACCAGAAGGCTTATCCAAATTCCGAGAATCATCGCGACGATTCCGACTCCGACTTCTACCAGGTAACGCTTGCGGTGCATGAAAACCTCAAAAAACTAAAGGGAAAAGAGCCCTATCAGGGCAATTCGCGGGAAAGCGGAAACTAGCGGCCCGTTGAGCGGCCAACTAAAGTCCAAATGGTTCACTAGTCCCGAAACGGACTTGGTCATCGCAAAACGAAGTCCGAAGCCCGCGACATAAGTGAGGTCGGAAGGCTCGAAAAGGTGCACCTCGGACGCGGTCTCGCCCGCCTTGCAAAAAACGGCAAACACGGGCGCCACCGTCCCGATTTCAAAATGCGGAAAGAAGCGTTCCTCGATTTGCCCGTAAAACCGGGCCTGTCCCGTGTAAAGATATGTCGGAAACCCGTAAAACTCCTGGTTCTGGAGGCCGCCGAGCGAAAGCTGTTTTCCGTAGGCCGAACGCTTGTACGTATCCATGTAGCCCGAAACCTGCGTCGAGAACCATTCGTTCGAACGCCAAATGTATTCCGCCGAAGCGTATTCGTAAATGTCCCGCCGGGAATCCTCGTCAAAGTAAAAGTGCGACTTGGCGTTCAATATCAGATGATGCATTCTCGACCCGAGCGAAAGATAGACCGAATAGTCGAGCCGCGCATCGTCATCCAAAGCGCCGAGGTCCTTCCAGTTCTTTGAAAAGCCCACCTTGATGGAATAGCCCTTATCGACGTCCTCCGTCCACTTCGCATGCCGAAAGTTTACGAGCCGGTCGTAGCGGAGCCTCGAGAGCGTAATGCTTGCGCCAAAACGGGAATCGAGCATTTGAGGAATCCAGTCCTTTACCGAAGCGGAATCCACGGCATAAGCCTTGCCGTCTTCGACAAAAAGGTATCGGGAAACGGAGGAGTAGGAACGTCCGAGCCTGTGGTAATCGTAGCTTAGGCCCAGGTAAATTTTGAACTCCTCGCCGCCGAAGGAATGCCCGATGCGAAAGCTCGCTGAGTCCTCCTCGATGCGCTTTACCCGGATAATTTTGTTCCCGTGTTCGCGGTTGTATTCGGAAAGCGTTTCCCGGACGCTGTCGGAAACGGAGACTTCGGATTTTTTTGTCGGGAGGTCACCCGTCCAGTAATATTTCGCATCCGACTTTCCGAGGAATGCCGCCGCGGTATAGGCCCACTCGTTTTTGCTCCGCGAAAGATAGGGCTTATACATGGTCGCATAGTGCGAATATCCGTCGGTATTCCGCGAAATGGACGCCTCGAAGGAATTGTGCCGAAAGAGGAAATTGCTGTTGTTGTAAAGTCCCATAAGCTTGTCCCGGAACTCGTCATGGGAGTAGTAAATTCCTATCGTCTGCCCGAAACCGAGAAAGTTGTTTTCCCAGATGCCGATGCCGTAGTAAAGCGGACCGTCGCTCGGACGTTCAAACGAAAGCGGAATGGTGAGCGTCCAGGTATCGCTCGTCTTGATGCGCACAAGGTTTCGTCCGTCGGGAAGCACTTCGCGCGTAATGTGCGCATCGGCAATGTAGGCCTGGCTCCGCAGGTTCTTTTCGCTCGCAATCAGTTCGTACAAATTCACCGAATCGCCGACGTCAAAAAGGGCGAGTTTTTCGACCACGGATTTTCGCGTTTCGAGGTGGACGACGTTCCCCACCGCATACACAAGACTGTCCGCCCACGTATAGGCCTTGGAATCGTCAAACGCGTCGCCGTTATCGACCGCAATCGTATCGACCCGAAAATATTCGAGCGAATCCGCGGACGGAAGCATCAGGGAACGCTCAAAAACGGGAGTCCCGGCAACGGCGAACGACGCCAAAAGAAGAAAAAGCGAAAACGTTCTCACGGGAACTCGACCATCATGCGGTAAGCCGCCTTTTTACCCGAGGCTTTCAGTTCCGAAGCGTTCGCCTTCCGCACGGTCAGATTTTTTGCCGTCACGCCGGGCTCCGCCGTCAAAACCTTCACGAGCTTTTCACGGCGAAGTGTCGAAAGCGCTTCCATCTCGGCGAGAACCGTTTCGTTTGCGAGAGCCGTCCACGTCGAATCAAAAGCCTTGAACGCCTCGTTCGACTCGTCCGTTTCGAGCGCGGCTTTCCTATCAACCGGAGAAAGTTCCGCGCGACCCGTCGAAGCCTTGTAGAATTCAAGCTTTTCGAGGCTCTTCGCAAAATTTCCAAGTTCATCGGCTGGGCGATACGCTTCGAGAATGGCAAGGCGCGACCCGGGCTTTTCCGTTAAGACCTTCGCCCATTCCGCGGCAAGGCTGTATTCCTCGCTCGTAAAGTCGTCCGCAGCCACGTCAAACTCGAATTCCGAGGGCGTCGAAGAGCCGAAGAGGAACTTGGCTGGCGAAAGCGCGACCTTCACCATCAGGTTCATCACCGTCTGCCAAATGATTTTTCCGTAGGAGAACTGCGGATCGTTGATGTTTCCCTTGACAGGGACGTCAAACGCAATTTTTCCGTCCTTGTCCTTCAGAATATAGAGTGCAATCTTCATCGGAACGGTATATTCGGGCTTTGCGCTCGAAGGCTTGTCGCCCACGGAAAGGTTGTAGATGTCGATGGTGTTCCGGCTGTCAATTTCGCCGTCTTTGAGCGTATTGTCGGAGGCAAACCCGAAGGCTCCCGCCGTGATGGGATAGCCCGTATAATGTTCGGAATAGACCGAAAAGTCCTTGACAGCAACGTTCTTGACCGAGACGTTTGCCGTAACGGAATTCAAGTTGGACGGGACAAATTTTCCGGAGAGCCTTACCGAGCCTCCGTGCGGAAGCGTCGCCCGGACGTTCACGTCCGCTTCCCGGTTCATCGCCACGTTCGAAGCGCTCACCGAAATGCCCGAAACATTGTAGCTGAAACCCTTGGGAACCGTGTAGTCCGCAAGCGCAAAGCGCGTATCCGTCACCGAAAAGTTCCGAAGCAGAAAATCGAGCGGTTTTGTTTCCGTCACCGAATTCTTTGCCGCAGCCGAGTCCGACAGTTCTTTCGAAGCGGGATTCTTTTTGTTTGCGAGAAGCGCTTCGATGTTGTTCGTATTTTTTTGCAGGTCAAAATGGGCAAACGCCCCGTGCACCGCGACGGAATCAATCACAAAACGGTTTTCGGCGAGGTTCGCCTCCGCAATGCCCACGCCCACGCGGGAGACTCCCATCGTCTTGTCCGAATTCTCGGTAAGAACGACGCTGTCGAGCGAAACGGTTCCGCTCGCGCGCGAAGCGAAAATGTCGTTGATGTTTCCCGCGACCGAAATATCCACGCCGAGTTTTCCCGAAAGGTCCTTGAAGTTCAGCGCCGACTCGAGATAGGGCTTTACGGCCGAAAGCGAAAAATCCGAGAGCTTGACGGCGAGCGAAAATTCCCCGTTCTGCATCGCGAAATGGCTCTGCACGCCAAGAGAGCCGCCGTCCGCAAATTCGAGGTTCACGCCGAGGGCCGTCTTCCGGTTTGAAAAATAAACTTCCGGAATCCGCAATGAAAAGTCCTGGATGCGGATGTGGGAATTCACGTCGATGTCGTCATAGATGACGTCGCCCGAAAGAACCGCAATCCGCTTGACGGAAATGCCGAACGGAAGCGCGGACTCAAGCGAATCCTTTCCGGAAAGAACGGTATCCGGCGAAGCGGACCGCGAAGAATCCCCGAGCGAATCGCCCGGTGCAAAGCGGGCGAGAATATCCGAAAAGTTGAATTCCTTGCCGTCGTTAACGACCCGCGCATAGGGAGAATCCAGCCGCACTTCCGAAAGACAAATATTCCCGGTAAGAAGCCGGAGCGGATCCGCGTTCACGTAAAATTCGCGGAAGGCGACGAACTTCGTCGCGGCATCCTTTTCGTAGAGCGCAAAGCCCTTGACGGAAACGGAAAAGCGGAACGGGTTAAACGAGATGCTCTCAATCCGGATGCGACGCCCGACCAGTTCCGTCGAATGTTCCTCGATGTAGCTTTTGGCCACCCGGGGCCCCACAAGGCTCAAAATCCCGACGAGAACCGCCAGAACCAAAATACAGATTCCGATGATGCGAATCGCTTTTTTCATAGTGGAAAAATAAAAAAATCGTTTAGCGGGCGGGCTTTATCCGCAGGACTTCACCCGCCTTGACCTTTGTCGATTTGCGGTTGTTCCATTCGACGATTTCCTCGATGGTAACGCCGTATTCCCGCGAGATGTCCCAAAGCGACTCGCCAGAGGCGACCTTGTGCGAAATGAAGCCGTCCGACGCGGACTTTTCGGCCTTTTCCGCGGGCTTCAAAGATTCCTTTTGGGCCGGAGACGTTTTATTTTCTTTCGCGGAAGCGGGCTCCGGAACGTTTTTTGTGCCGGGATCCGAAACGTAAAGGCTCTCGCCCACCTGAATTTTTGCCGCATCGTCAATGCCGTTCCACTTTTTGAGGTTCGAAACCGAGACGCCGAACTTGCGGCCGATGGAACTCAGATTGTCCCCGGAGCGAACCTTATACGTTCGCGCGGAACCTTTCGAAACCTTTCCCTTCTGCGCGGACTTTTCGTTTCCGGACTTTCCCTTGGAGGAGGCGCCGGCCGGAAGAGGAATCAAAAGCGTCTGCCCTTGCCGTATGCGGGAACTTTTCAGATGGTTCGCCGACTGGATGTCCTTCACCGAGACGCCGTACATCCGCGAAATTCGTCCGAGGTTTTCCCCGCTCCGCACCTTGTGATATTGCCATCTCGAAAAGGAACGCTTGTCCATTTTTTCGTAAGCGACAAGGAAGGAATCGCGCGAACCTTCCGGAATGCGGAGAACGTAGCCGCTCTCCTTGGGCGGCGTGCACCAGCGCGAAAGCTCCAGGTTCAGCTCCTGAATGGTCCGTGTATCGACGCCCGCCGCCTTCGCCACATCGTCAAGCGGCATAAATTCCACGACGGAAACGGTATCGAACGGCATGCGTTCGCGCTTTTCCACCGTCATGCCGTAATGCTCGGGATAATGCCCGATCGTCATCGCGGCGAGAATCCGCGGCACATAGTGCATCGTCTCCTTGGGAAGTTCCAAATCCCAGTAGGTGACCGTTTTGGTCGAATCCCAGAGCGTATCCGCCTTTACGTCGCGGATGCGGCGCCGCACACAGCCTTCGCCGCAGTTGTAGGCGGCCATCGCCATCAGCCAATCGCCGAATTCGTCCTTGAGTCTTTGCAAATAACGGAGGGCCGCCGTCGTCGAAAGTTCCGGGTTCCGCCGCGTGTCCATCCAAAAGTCCTGGTAGAGGCCGTAACGCTTTCCCGTTGACGGAATAAACTGCCAAAGGCCCGCGGCCTTCGCACGGCTGTAGGCCTTGATTTTGTAGCCCGATTCCACAAGCGCAAGATAAATCAGGTCGCGCGGCATCCCCATCGAATCGATCTTCGCATAAATCATTTCGTCAAAGGCCGTCTTCCGCGAAAGGGAGGCCTCCGTAAAGTCCCGCGCCCGAGTCGTCATATAGACGATTTCCTGCATCACGCGGTCGTTAAACACGACGGGCAGCGTAAACTCGGCCCGGTTGAGCGTATCGAGAAAGCTCTCGATTTCGACGCGTTCCGCACTGTCGAGCGGAGGCTCGTCCAGATTGTCGAGACCCGCTTCCTCGAACTCGTAGCGGACATACGCCGAAGCGTCCTTCCCCATGGCGAGAATTCCCGGCGAAACCTCGTCGAGAGCCGCAATAATTCTTTTGGGCATGTCGCGGCGGTAAAGCGAATCACCAGGCCGCGCAAACGCGGAATAGACGGAATCGTCGTTTTCCTCGACCAGCTTTTTTAGGGAAAGGTCCAAATGGTGCCGCGCAACGAGCCAGTCCTCCTCTTCCATCGCCTGCAGCGCGAACTGATACTGCTGCCAGGATTCCCTCATTTCGGCATCCGGCGAAACCCAGTCGCTCATCGCCCGCGAAACAAAGGATTCCTCGGCTTCGGGAGTATAGACGTCACCCGTTCCGGCACAGGCGACAAGGAAAAACACAGTCGCCCAGACGACCAAAAACGAGACGCCCCTTTTCAGGGAAGGCCTCACGAATCGTAGTCCAGGTCTTCCGCGTAATCGTTCCAGATCTGGTTCTGGTGGCCGTTGAAGGTCGGCTTGTCGAAGTTCACCTCGTCGTCGAGGTTTTCCTCTTCTTCCTCTTCGGCTTCCTCTTCCTCTTCCTCGGTCGAAAGCGGGACGGAAGGCTCGATGCCCTCGTTCTTCGGACGGCGTCCGCAATAAAGCGTTTCGGAAGCGTCCATGTCGAAATTCAGCTTCTTGTTCATAATGATACCTCGCTTTTATTTACCCAGAGCGCTGTTCACGCCAAACCAAATGATTCCGGCCGCAAGAAGCGAGAGGAACATCGTCGCATAAATAAGGATGCGGTTTACGCGGTAGGCCTTCTGGTTTTTGCGACTCCAGAAGGGTCTATCGGAACGATTTGCGTTTTTTGCACTCATAAGCGAAAATATACACATCAAGACGAAAAAAACAAGCAGTTGAAAAAAATTTTTTCAACGCCCGTTTTTTACGCTACCAATTTGTAATGTCTTCCTTTGCCGTGTGCGTCGTGTGGACGGCCTGCGTGCCGTAGTAAATCAGCTGCGCCGTGGGGAGGAGCATTTTGGCGACGCGGTTCCAGCGGGCAAGACCCGTCGCATCCACATAGACGATATCGCCCGGAAGAAGCGAGAATTTGTCGCCGAAGACGAGCGCAAGCGGGCTTCGGGCGTTCAGATGGAAAATGTCGATGGCATCGGCGGATTCCGCCCGGATGACGTAGATGTTTTCGGCCTTGGCGGATTCCGAAAGAAGTCCACCGCCCTCGGCGAGAACCTCGGAGAGCGAAAGCTTTCCGTTCTTGAATTCGAGGGCCTGTTGGTTCCGAACCTCGCCCAGCAGATAGACCTTGGATTCCGAAGCGGCCGGCACGCGAATCGCGTCGCCGTCCTTGAGAAGGATGTCGCCCGGCCCCTTTCCCGCGGCGTAGGCGGCGAGGAGATTTATCGTGTAGCTCTTTCCGTCGCGCACCAGTTCCACGCGGGAGATGTTCGCCTGCGCATTTGCGCCGCCGCAGTCGTTAATCGCTTCGAGGAGCGTCACCGGGACGTCGCTCAAAGAGACCACGCCGGGCTTTGCGACGGACCCTTGAACATAAACCTTGTGCCGCTGGCTTTCGAGCAGACGGACGTCGATTTGCGGATTGTTCAGAACCTTCGAAAGGCTCTGGAAAATTTCCGTGCGCAGCTCCGCAATGGTCTTTCCGTTGACGTTGATTTCTCCGACATAGGGGTAGAACATAATGCCCGATTCCCCGACGAGCTGACCCGTCGCGTTGTCGCTCCGGTAAGAGCCGAGCGGGCTTGTGAGTTCGGGATGTTCCCAAATGACGACCTGGACAATGTCAAAAGGTCCGAGCCTGTAGGATTCGGGCTTAAAGGAGAGCAGTTCTTCCGGAAGTTCGGCCGTAATGGCGGAAACGCCGGACGTCATCGATGCGAGCGTCTTCGAATTGATGCTTTGCAGATGAACCTTGGCGCCCTGGAAATCGGCCAGCGTATCGACCGCGCCTTCCACGTCGGCGGACTCGTTCAAAACCATCCCCGGAGCGGCAAAACAGCCGGAGAGCACAAGCGCCGAAGCACAGAGGAAACCCGAAAGAAGATATTTCATTGCGAAAAGACCTCGTTAAAATTTGCGAGATAAATATAAGAAAACAGGAAGGGATTTCGCCAAGGAAAAATTAACGGCGCGGCAATTTGTCCACATTCCGCTCCTGCCAGACGGCGTCTTCCCAGGCGCGTTCCGCTTCGCGGGCCCACTCGGAATTCGGATAAAGCTCCACCGATTCGCGGTATTTGGCAACGGCCGAGCGGAAATCCCGCCTGACGCGATAAATGTTCCCTATTTGGAAAAGAAGGTAGGCGCGCGAGTTTTCGTCGCGAAGACGCTTTTGAAGTTCCTGAAACTGGGCAAGCGCGCCCGCGTAGTCGCCCTGCAAAAAGGCCTCGTTCGCAAGTTCGATGGTCGCTTCGCCGGGTTTGGCCGCTTTCTTTTGGGGAGGCTCGGGCTTCGGTTCCACTGCGACGGGAGCCGTTTCCGCGGACGGTTCGGGCTTTGCCTCAGGAAGAGGCTCCGCCTTGGTCGCTTCCGGGGCTTCCGCGAGAGGAGGTTCGGACGTTTCCGTTTTGCCGGAAAGTTCCGCGATGCGGGCCCTCGCGCTTTCGACGGCGGAAGCGTTCTTTGAAAGCCTGACGTATTCCTCCAGTTCCTTCTTTTCTTCCGACGCCTTTCCGCTCTTTTTGTAGATGAGGGAAAGATAGTAGTGCGCATTGAAACCGAGTTCCGGGTAGTCGAAGGACCGCTTGAGGTTATATTCCGCCTTGTCCATTTCGCCGAGTTCATAGCGGCCCGCTCCGGCATAGTAGTAGGCGCCAGGATTCCCCGGTTCCTTCGAAAGCACTTCGCGGGCAGCGGAACAGGCCGTTTTGAAGTCCTTCGCTTCAAAGGCCTTTTTGGCCCGAAGGAAGGCCTCGGACGTGTAGGAGAACCTGGACTTTGAATCTTTTGACATCGTCTGGGCGGATGGCGCATTTTTCTTTTCGGCGGCGGGAGCTTCCTTTTTGCCGCCGATCTTTTGACGCTCCGCGGCAGCCTGTTTTGCGTCGCCGAGCTTTTCAAAGGACCTGGCCGCGCCCTCGTAGGCGTCCTTCATCGACGCGTCATACTTGTAGGCCAGCTGATAATTGGCCAGCGCGCCCTTGTAGTCCTTCATTTTGAACCGAACCGAACCCGCGGCGTAAAAAGCCTTTGCGTTATGAGGCTCGGACGCGAGAATCGCACGATACTCCGCGAGAGCCTCCTTGTATTTGCCCGCGGCAACAAACCGATCCGCCTGTTCAAAGCGGGCGTCGGCCGCAAAAGCGAAAGCGACAAAAAAGACAAAAAGGAATCCTGCAAACTTCTTCATAAAAAGAAAGATAGAATTTTCTCTTTGACAGGATTTCCCAAAACTTTTTTGCGAAGCGAACTTTATGGATCCTACCTGCCTGCCCGCAGTTCAGAGCTTAGTTGTGAGAACTTGGAACTTAGAAATCATACCGGGCCGCGATTCGTTGGATCCTAGATGTTCGCAAAACTCAAATCTAAGCTCTCAGTTCTAAGTTCTGAACTTCGCTCCAGG
>CAVBPX010000057.1:0-15629 GCA_963597395.1 Eggerthellaceae bacterium
GAGTGTGGAGTGTGGAGAGTTGAGAGTGGAGTGCTGAGGTAATAATTCGTTTTGTAAGGCTCGGGCCTAAACGCCCGGGCTTTTTTTGTTCAATCGTCATCCTGGAGCGGAGCACCGCGTAGCGATCTGTCTGCCGACAGGCCCGCCTGCTGCGGGCAGGCAGGTAGGATCCAAAAAGTCCGGTTCCCGGAATGTCGAAGTGTTAAAACTTTCGGGTCGAAAAGGCGGTTCTGTCAATCGCCATTCTCCGCCTCCAGATGAAGCACACCATCCAAATCCTTGTTCAAAGATTTCAAAAATCCAATAAATCCTCGTCCAAATGCATACAGATAATCAAAACAAACTCATACCGGGCGTCAACAAGCTTCACCGCGACCATGGACAAAAAATCAACGGGAAATTTTTCGAGGACTTTCGCTTTTCCGTTTAGGAATATATTTTAGGGGAATGAACCTGTATTCCCAAACGATGGACTACCGCGACATCCTCAAGGCCTTTTACGAACGGAAAAAGAGCGAGTCGCCGTTTTATTCCTATCGGCTGATGGGAGACAAACTCGGGCTCGATTCCAGCTACCTCTGCCGCATTCTCGGAAAAAAGCAGCATTTGCCGTCGCACGCTCTCGAAGCGGTCAAGGCGCTGCTCGAACTTTCGGGACGGGACGCGGAGTTTTTCGGGCTTCTCTACTCGTCAAACATTTCAAAGGACCCCGCCCAAAAGGAAAGCCTGATGCGGCGCGCCCTCGCGCTCCGCGATGTCCGACGCAGAGCCTTGCAGTCCGCCGAGTTGAAGGTTCTTGAGAACTGGAGGATTCCCGCCGTCCGCGCGTGCATCGAACTTTACGGCGGCGCGGTCCACACCCAAAAAATCGCCAAATCCCTTTGCCCCGAAGTCGAAGAATCCCAGGTGAAGGAGGCCCTCGAGGTTCTAAAAGCGGCAAACCTCGTCCAAAAGCGGGCATCGGGAAAACTCGAACTTTCCGATGCGCACCTGACGGCAAGCGGACCGGAAAAGGCGAAGGCCGTCCGAAACTTTCAAAAGCAGGTGTTGCAGCTTGCAAGCGATTCCCTCGAAAACGTCCCGGCCGAGGAGCGGAACGTTTCGACGCTCACCGTTTCGGTCGATCAAAAGGGCTTTGAAGATCTCGGGAACATGCTGAAGGAATTTCGAAGACTAGTCCAGAAGCGGGTCGATTCCGTCGAAAGCCCGGATCGCGTGATGCAGCTTTCCCTCGCATTTTACCCGGTGGCGCGAAAGAGATGAAACGTTTATTTGCAATCGTCTGCGCTTCGGTCGGCGCTCTTTTGAACGCCTGTTCCGAACAAACGGCCGGTTCGACGTTCGAGACCGAAAATACCGTCGCCATTTCGGTGGTGCACCTTGACGGGACCCCCGCGGCCAAAAGCCTTTTGCGCATTCGGGAGCAAAAGTTCCTGAACCTTTCAAGCGCGGATTCCGGCGAAGTGTTCGAAACGGATTCGCTCGGCGTTTTCAGGACGGAAAGCCTTTTGCCCGGTGATTATGCGGTCGAAGCGAGAGACTCCGCGGCGGACGAAAAGGGCTTCCAAAAATTCAGCGTCCAGGCAAGCATTCCAAGTTCCCCGACGAGAGTTTCCGTCACAACGAACGCCCCGGCATCTTTCGCAGGAACCTTCGAGACGGAAAAGTCCCCCGTCAAAATTCTCATTCCGGGCACGGATTACTCGGCCGAAGTCGATTCCGCGGGAAGGTTCGTATTCATTTCCGTTCCGCGGGGCGTTCTGGAATGGACGGCCATTTACGCGGCGGACACGGAACTTGTGGAACTCGCCGCGGGGACGGTCGAAATTTCGTCGGACACGGAGGAAGTTTCCTTTGTGGATACGGCGACCCGGGCTTTTTTGTGGGAAGATTTCGAGGCCGGACTTTCGAACTGGTATCAATCCACATCCGAATACGCAAGCGCCGCGATTTCGCTCGACAGTTCCGAAAGTGACCGCGGCTACTCGGCGCACTTTACGTGCGAAAACGATTCTGCCGCAAACTGGGCGCTTCTCGGCCGAAGCTTTGATCGCGCCGTCGATATGAGCGAACTGGATTCCGTTGCGCTACTTATCAGGGGAAACATCAACGGGGAAATTTCCTTTGCCTTTGACGTCATCGCCGACAGCACGGACGCCTACGAAAGCGGCAAGGCCTGGATGCACTTTTCAATCGATTCCGCCTGGACGCGCTACGTGATTACCCCCGAAACGCTCCTCGAAGCGGACAGCATCGGCGGAAACGTCGGCTGGGAAAACGTCCGGGACCACATCACGAACATTTCGATTTTCGGCGGACGCGGCGGGGAACTTTGGGTTGACGACATCACCTTCTACGGCGTCGAATTTTGAACCTTTGACAATGCCGTGGACAAAATATCCACGGCATTTTTTTTGAGCGCAAAACTTTAACTCGGCGAGAGGGTAGTTTTCCCTTCAAAGGAGAAACCATGCCCGTTTTGAATTTTCGGAGAACCTTTCTTGTTTGCGGACTTTTTGCCGCAAGCGTCCTCGCCGACAATCCCATTTCAAACTATCATTATTTGGCGGATCCGGCGGCAACCGCCTCGGATTCCGTCTTTTACATTATCACCGATTCCGACGACCCCGCCGGAGCGGACGGCTACACCATCAAATCGCTTTACGCCTTTAGCAGCCGCGACATGAAAAACTGGACCGATCACGGAATCGTTCTGGAAGCCAAGCGGGAATACGACAACATAAGCGACATCTGGGCCTCCGGCATTGCGCTTCACAACGGAATCTTCTACATCGTTTACCCGGACGGCGGCGGGGGCGGCATCGGACTTGTCAAGTCAAACGATATCGCTGGCCCCTACGAAAACCCGATTCCCGGAAACAAAAAGCTCATCAACAACTGGGGCGGAGGACTTGCCGATTGCGACGGTGTCGCCTGGTGCTTCGACCCGGCCATTTTCTTCGACGATGACGGGAGCGCCTACTTTACGTTCGGCGGAGGAAACTCCACTTCAAGGCCCGCCGCGGACGGAGACAACAACATTTTCGACCTCTACAAATTCAACAGCGACCTGACGGGCTTTGACTTGAATTCCAAAACGCAACTTAAACTGGCGGGTCCGAAAGCGATGGAAGCTTCCTACATCCACAAATACAACAACACCTATTACTTGACCTACAGCACGTCGAGCCTGCAAATCGCCTATGCAACGGCATCGAGCGTAACCGGGCCCTACACCTACCAGGGCATCTTTATGGACAACCCGAACATTGACGGGAAAAACATCAACGCCTACAACAACAATCACCACGGCATCGCATTTTTCAAGGGAAAATGGTATGTGGTCTATCACGACCGCAGACTTGTACAGGCAAGCGAGCATCCGGCGTCCCTCGGTGTCGCGGACCCCGAGCCCGGCTACCACCGCAGCGTGAGCATTGACGAATTTACGTATAACGGAAGCGCGATGAACAAGCTCACGTTCACAAACGAAGGTCCGGCGCAAATCGCAAATTTTGACCCTTACAGAACCTATCCCGCCCTGACGAGTTCCCTCCAGCGAAACATCCGCAGCCGCACGGACTGGACAAAGGGAAAACCCGTTTCGCACGTTTTGACGCCCTATTCGAGCAAGGATTCCTGGATCCGCGTTTCGGGCGTGGATTTTGAGACCGGAGCCTCGGAATTTTCCGTCAAGGCGGCGAGCGTCGCTTCGGGCGGAAAGGTCGAGGTGCGGACGGGAAGTTCCTCGGGAACGCTCGCCGGGACGTGCGACATTCCGCAAACGGGCAGCTGGTCGTCCTACGAAACGGCCCGGTGCGAAGTCTCGGGCCTTTCCGGAGTCGTGGAAGCTCTTTACCTCGTGTTCAAAGGCTCGGCCGACTCCACGATGGGCATTCTCGAATGGGCGTTTTCAAAAAAGCCTTCAACGCCGCAAACGCCTTTCGGCGGAACCGCGACCCAAATTCCCGGGAAAATCGAGGCCGAAAACTTTGACGAAGGCGGCGCAGGAAACGCCTATTACGACAGCGATTCCGAAAACAAGGGAGGCGCTGATATCCGCCCGGGCGAATCCGTCGACATTTCGGAAATTGCGACTTCGGAATACGCGCTCGCCTACACCGTCGCGGGGGAATGGACCGAGTACACGGTAAACGTCCGGGAAGCCGCCGAACACGCGCTGAGCGTGCGTTACGCGGCGGGCGGAAACGGCTCGAGTATTAGGGTTTTCCTCGACGGGGAACCTCTCACCGATACCGTTTCCCTCCCGCAGACAAAAGAAGACGCCTGGAGCGAATACGCGGAACTCGCCGCCGGAAAAGTTTCCCTCCCCGCGGGCGAACATGTTCTGAAACTTCTCGTCACGGGCTCCTATGCGAACATCGACTGGATCCGCTTTGAAGTTCCGGGCAGCACAACGGCCATTCAAAGCGCCCTTCTGCTTGTCGGAAACTCCGCCGAAACCTTTGACGTCTTTGACCTGAACGGAAAGAAAATTTCCACGTTCCGTTCAAATGCACGGGACGCCGTCAACACATGGAAATCTCTCGCCAAAAGCGAAAACCGTTTTGGCGTAAGCATTCTTCGGAACCGTCAAAGCAAAAAGACCGTCCAAGTTTACGTAGAGCGTTAAATTCGGAGGAAAAATGAAAATGTTAAAGATTTTACCGGTCGTTTTCGGAGCATGGGCCGTTTCGGCCTTCGCCTCGAGCGTCACAATCAACCCGGAAGAAACCCATCAGACAATCCGCGGATTCGGCGGAATGGTTCACAATCTTTGGCAGGGAGGAAAGGGCCTCTCCGAAGCCGACGCAAAACTCGCCTTCGGCACGGGCGACGGGGAACTGGGCCTTACCGTGCTCCGGATTCCCGTCAACGAAAATTCTTCCAACTGGAACAGCGACCTCGCCGCGGCAAAGCTCGCCAAGTCCTACGGGGCAATCGTCTATGCAACGCCGTGGAAGCCTCCCGCAAGCCTTCAAACCGCCTACACGTTTACGCGCTGGGGAACCTCCTACACCTCGACGCAAGTCATCGAAAGCAACTGGCAGGCCTACGCCGACCATCTGAACGATTTTGCCGCATACATGAAAAATCAGGGAGTTCCGCTCTACGCCATTTCCATTCAAAACGAACCCGACTGGTGCGATTCGTGGACGTGCTGGACCGCCGACAATCTGTACAAATTCACCAAAAACTATGCGGGAGAACTCCGAAAGAACGGTACAAAAGTCATCTCGGCAGAATCCTTCGCCTACAGCAAATCGCTCTACGATCAAATTCTGAACGATGCGGATGCGCTAAAAAACATCGACATCATCGGGGCGCATTTTTACGGGAGCACCGCATCTACGGCCAACAGCTATTTTGAATACGCGCTCGCAGACCAAAAAGCGACGGTGCAAGAACGCTGGATGACGGAACACTACACCGAAAGCCAGGGAAGCGGCAACATGTGGCGCGGATTCATCTCGACAGGGGACCAGGATCAGACGGCAAAACTGGATACGGTTCGCGCCCTGGATGTCGGCTACGAAATTCACCGCGGGCTTGTCATCGGAAACTTTAGCCTATACACATGGTGGTACATCCGACGCTGCTACGGCCTCATTATGGAAAAGGACTTTGGCGGAAAGCTTTCCATCCCGGATTCGGAAATTGGCAAGCCTTCCAAACGCGGCTACGTTTTGTCCAACTTCTCAAGGTTCGTCCGTCCGGGAGCGGTCCGTATCGGCGCCACGGCAAATCCGGAAGCAAACGTTTTCGTCTCCGCCTACAAAAAGCAGGACAGCGTCGTCATCGTCCTCATCAACCGCGATTACGGTGCAACGAAAAATATCGACATTTCCTTCGCAAGCGCAAACGGAATTTCCTCGTTTGAAAAATACGTCACCTCCGAAACCAAGAACCTGCAAAAAGAAGCCTCGGTCACCGCGCAAAACGGCAAGTTCTCCGTCACGCTCGACAAGGAATCCATTACGACCCTCGTCGGGACCGTTTCCAAGGATACCGTTCCGCAAACGCCTTTCGGCGGAACCGCGGCCCAAATTCCCGGAAAAATCGAGGCCGAAAACTTTGACGAAGGCGGCGCAGGAAACGCCTATTACGACAGCGATTCCGAAAACAAGGGAGGCGCTGATATCCGCCCGGGCGAATCCGTCGACATTTCGGAAATTGCGACTTCGGAATACGCGCTCGCCTACACCGTCGCGGGGGAATGGACCGAGTACACGGTAAACGTCCGGGAAGCCGCCGAACACGCGCTGAGCGTGCGTTACGCGGCGGGCGGAAACGGCTCGAGTATTAGGGTTTTCCTCGACGGGGAACCTCTCACCGATACCGTTTCCCTCCCGCAGACAAAAGAAGACGCCTGGAGCGAATACGCGGAACTCGCCGCCGGAAAAGTTTCCCTCCCCGCGGGCGAGCATGTTCTGAAGCTCCTCGTCACGGGCTCCTATGCGAACCTCGACTGGATCCGCTTTGCCGAAAAAGCCTCCGAGTCCGAAACCACAAAAATTTTCCGCCGCGGAACACGGGACGCTTCAAACCTAAACGTTCGCGCCGCACAAAAGAGCTTTGACGTGCGCGGACGGCAAACTTCCGCCAAAAACCGCTACCAGGTTCGCTTTTTCAAATAATCACACACCCACCACACAAAAGCTCCGCGGCAATCGTCGCGGAGTTTTTAAAACTCATCCGTTGATAATTTGTCCACAAAAAGAAATTTCAAAAAGAAAAATAAATTGGCCAAGGAAATAGATTAGCCCTATGAAAAAACTGATCCCTAGCATCATCATTGGCATCCTGAGCGCAAACCCCCTATTTGCCGCACTTGCGGACGGGGGTGCAAAATATTTGGGAAACATCACCACAAGCGGTCAAATCCGAAGCGACATGGGAACCTACTGGAACCAGATTACTCCCGAAAACGGCTGTAAATGGGGGTCCATCCATTCGCTTTCGGGCGGAAACAGCGGAACGAGCCAGTTCACATGGGACAATTACGACAAATGCGAAAGCGCCTACAACTGGGCAAAGGAAAAGCCCGGCGAACGCCACTTCAAGTTTCACGCCCTGGTCTGGGGATCCCAATACCCGAACTTTCTCTGCAAAAAGAAAAACCCGGGAATTACCGTGGAGCTCACCAAAAAATATCTCGTGGAATGGTTTGACGCCGTAGCAGCCAAATTCCCGGATCTCGAATACATTGACGTCGTAAACGAAGCCATCTGGTCCGGAGACAATTATCACTCCGGCTACGGAAAGCCCGCCACAGGCGCCGAAGGCATCAGCACCGACGATACGGAATGCGGCGGCTCCTACATCATCGAAGCTCTTGGCGGAGACAGCATCGTCAACGGAAAACATCAATACAACTTTATCACCAACGCCTTCAAGATGGCCCGGGAACGCTGGCCCAAAGCCGTTCTCATCTACAACGACTACAACACGCTCTCCTGGCAGATGACCGAAGGCATTGAACTGGTCCAGACAATTTTAAAAAACGGTGCGCCCGTCGATGCCTATGGCCAACAGGCTCACGACTGCAAAGGCATGAGCAAGTCCGATTTTGAAAGCAGACTCACCAAGATTCACCAGGAAACGGGTCTTCCGCTCCTCATTTCGGAATACGACATCGGAGAAGCCGACGACGAAAAACAAAAAACGGATTACGCAAACCAGATTCCCTTCATGTGGGAAACGGAATGGATAGCGGGCATCACCATCTGGGGCTACATCGACGGCTCAACATGGGCGAGCAATACGGGCATCATCAAAAACGGACAGGATCGCGCCGCCATGACATGGCTCAAGGAATACTTCAAAACCAACCTTTCCAAGGGAAAAAATACGGTCGTATTCGGAGAAACGGTTGAGCCGGTTCCACAGCAACCGTACGAAGGAACCCCCTACGCCATTCCCGGAAAAATCGAGGCCGAAAACTTCGACATTCCGGGCGTCGGAACGGACAACGATTCCTACAACGTAAAAAACACCGGAAAGGGAGACGCCGACTACCGAACCGACGAAAAAGTCAACATCTACAAAAAGGCGACCGGCTACGCAATCGGCTACAACGACGAAGGAAACTGGTACGAATACACCGTGAACGTCGCGGAAACGGGAACCTATACGATGTTTGCCGCAGTCGCCGCCGCCGGTTCCACGTCGAGCTTTAAACTTTCCATGGACGGCGAAGACATCACCGAGAGCATCTCCGTCCCAAAAGCCTCTTCCGGCGAAGAAAACTACGACGACTTCAACAAGGTCCAGGCAAAAGTCAACCTCGCCCAGGGCACCCACGTTTTGCGACTCACCGTAACCGGAGCCTGGTTCGACATCGACTACATCAATTTCGAAGCGGGCGAAAACGCGGAAGATTCAAGTCCCATCCAAAAGGCCGAGACCACGGCCATCACGGACGCTTTGCACATGAATGTTCAAATTCTTGAAGATTACGACGTCTTCGACATGCAAGGTGTTTTTGTCGGACGCATCAGCGCCTACAGCACAAAGGAAGCCCTTTCCCTCGTAAAATCCGGAAGCGTCCTGAAAACAAGCGGCACCTACTTTATCCGCAACAAGTCAAACGGCAAAACGAACGCTCTTCGTCTTGCAAAATAAAAATCCAATCCTGCTACTCCACACACAAAAGCTCCGCGGCAACCGCTGCGGAGTTTTTAAATTGTGCAAATGATTCGCCCAAAAGAAATCTATGCGGAATGGCTTCGCATTTTTGCAGCCTTTTCGGTCGTTTTCCAGCACACGGTCACATCGGCCTGGTATGGCGTTCCCGTGGATTCCGAAAACTTTTTCTTTCTCAATTTTCTGAACAGCCTTTCGCGCTTCGGGGTGGGCGTTTTTGTCATGATCAGCGGAGCCTTTATGCTCTCGCCCAAATATCCGCATCCGCCGCAAAAAATCTTTCGACACAACCTGCCCAAAATTTTTTTGCTGACCGTTTTCTGGGTCATTTTCTACGGAATTATCGACGCATCCGACAATGGAATTTCCCTGTCCGAACTTTTATCAACGCCGCTTCTGATTTTTACAAGGCCGCATACGCATCTCTGGTTTTTGTATGTCATCGCCGGCCTATACGTTTTGACGCCGCCGCTCCGAATTTTTACGCAACATGCGAGCCAAAAAATGCTCCTCTACGCAATTGCGCTTTTTGTCGCGTTCGGGCTGTTTCTTCCGACGCTCAACCACCTACTCACCGTCTGCCTTCACTTTCCGCTCTACAAGAACCTCACCATCCACGGGCTTTCGAGCTTTGTCGGATATTATCTCGCCGGATTTTACCTGTCGCAATACGGACTTCCAAAAGTCGGAAGGAAAATTCTCTATGCCGCCGCAATCATTTTCTGGGCCGCGACATTTTTCGCATCGACCTACGTCAGCAATTTGCAGGACGCTCCGAACGAGTATTTCTTCGGCAACTTCCGCCCGACAACATTTCTCATCTCCGCGAGCGTCTTCTGCTTTGCCCGTGAAAAGTTCAGGGACCGCTCCACTTCGAATCCGCATTTCTTAAGGCTTTCCCAGGCAATGCTCGGCGTCTATCTCATCCATCCGATTTTCATCCGCGCCTTCTACCGGCTCGACTTTTCGCTCGTCGCCTGGAATCCGCTTCTCTCGGCACCGCTCGCCGCCGTCCTCTTCTTTGCACTTTCGACGGCCATCGTCCTCTGCATCCGGCAAATTCCTTTCGTCAAAAAAATCTTTTAGAGGGGACTTTTAACCTTCAAAAAAAACGCCCGAATTTCTTCGGGCGTTTTTTACGTACAAATTCAATCAGGCGAAGTTGTACTGTTCCGTAATGTCCTCGTCCTTGTCGTTAAACATATAGAACTGGCTCGGGAACATCTTGTCGTCTTCCACAAGTTCGAGCTTCATCTCGTGCTTGTATTCAAGGTAATGGAACATCCGCGCCATGTCCTTGCACAAAAGATCGACCATTTGCGAACTTACCACCAGCTTGACCTTTTTGAGGCGGCCCTTTGTGCGGGCTCGCGAAAGCCAACGGTCAATCGCCGAAAGGGTCGTTTCCAGACGGAAGACGTGTCCCGTGCCGCGGCATATCGGGCAGATTTCCGTTTTTTCCGTCATCAGGTTTGTGCGCACGCGCTTGCGCGTCACTTCCATCAGCCCGAACTGGCTTAACGGCGACGGCGTAATCGGAGCCTTGTCCTTTCGAATCGCCTTCCGGAACTCCTGGTAAATCGCGTCGCGGTTTTCCTGAAGCTCCATATCGATGAAGTCGATGACGACAAGTCCGCCGATATCCCGCAAACGCAGCTGCTTTGCGATTTCGTGGCAGGCGTCGATGTTCGTTTCGAAAATGATCTTTTCCTGATCCTTTCCGTGCACCTTCGGACCCGTGTTGACGTCAATCGCGACAAGGGCCTCGGTCTGGTCAATCACCAGGTTTCCGCCGTGGGGAAGCGGGACGGAACGCTGCAGGGAACGAGCATAGTCGTCTTCGATTTTAAAGTATTCGAAGAGGCTTTCCTTGGAGCTCCAGAGCTTCACCTTGTTGATCTTGTCGGAAGAGAGTTTTTGCAGTTCTTCGCGAATGGCAAAATACTCGTCCCGGTCATCCACATAGACGTAATCCGTATTGTCGCTAAAATATTCGCGAATCGTCTGGCCGACCGAATCCGATTCCTTGTAGATGCAGGTTTCCGCGGGCTGATGCTCAAAGTTGTACTTAGTCGCTTCCCACTTGGATTCCAGCTCGCGCATCTGTTTCGAAATTTCAAGTTCACTTTCGGAAAGACCGTTCGTGCGGACGATGTAGCCCACATCCGCGCCTTTCAACCGACGGACGACCTTCTTGAACTCGCGGCGTTTCTTCGGATCGCGTTCGCGCTTGGAAACTCCGACAAAGTTCGTCTTGGGCATGCAGACGAGAAAGCGCCCGGCAAAGCTCAGGTGCATCGTCAAACGGGCGCCCTTGGTGCTGATAGGCTCCTTGACCACCTGCACCATGATTTCCTGTCCCTCATGCAAAATCTGATCGATGGAAAGTTCTTCCCCGACTGCATTTTCATCGTCCCCCTCGCCGTATTCGCGAGAAAGGAGGATGTTCCGGTCTATGGCATCTTCCTGGTGAAGGAATCCGGCCTTTTCAAGCCCGATGTCAATAAACGCGGCTTTCAGCGCAGGGAGCACCTTTTGCACGACACCCTTGTAGATATTGCCGAGGACACGGTTCGACTCTGCGCTCTCCACAACGAGTTCCGCGAGCTCTCCGCCTTCCATTACGGCAATTCTCTTTTCATAGGGCGTCATACTGATCAAAATGCCACGCTTCGAATTCTGAATAGCCATTCAAACTCCTAAAAAAACAAAAACTCCCGGGTTCATTACAAACCCGATAAATGCAAAATGACAAATCTCCCGCGGACCGAAAGGCGCCCCCAACGGAAGCGACCCGCCGTCCGCAAGAAATTCCTAGTCGCGGAAGAGAACCTTCCTTGAACCCTTGACGACTTCGCCCACGGCGTAGAACGGTTCGTTCTTCGCCTTGAGGTGAGCCTCCACTTCGGCGAGGTTCGAGTCATCCACAAAGAGAAGCATTCCAAGTCCCATATTGAACGTGGAATACATCTCGTCCTTTTCCACGGTACCCGCCTGCTGGATAAGCTTGAAGATGGCGGGAACCTGCCACGCGGAACGATCGATAACAACGTCCACGTCCGCCGGAAGGATGCGGGGAATGTTCCCCTGGAATCCCGAACCCGTAATGTGAACGAGGCCGTCGATCTTCTTCGCGTTCGTCAGGTCGATAAGGCTCTTGTAGTAGCTGCGGTGCGGAACCGTCAAAGCTTCGCCAATCGTCTTGTCGAGACCTTCCACCCTGCTCTTCACCGTGTAGCCGGCGACGTCAAACAGGGCCTTGCGCGCAAGGGAATAGCCGTTTGTGTGAAGGCCTGTCGAAGGAAGTCCGAGAATCTTCGTCCCCGGATGGATGTGCGAACCGTCGATAATGTTCTCGCGTTCCACGACGCCGACAATCGTTCCCGAAATGTCGTAATCGCCCTTCGCATAAAAGCCCGGCATCTCGGCCGTCTCGCCGCCGATAAGAACCATATCGTTTTCGCGGCAGGCCTTCGCCATTCCGACGACGATACTGTCCATCACAGCCGGTTCGAGACTTCCCATCGCCACATAGTCGAGGAAAAACAGCGGACGCGCACCCTGCACCAGAATATCGTTGCAGCAGTGGTTCACAATATCCTGACCCGGAAGCGTATGCGTTCCCATTTCAATATCGACCTTGAGCTTTGTACCGACGCCATCAACGGAGCTCACCAATACAGGGTCCTTGAGGCCGAGGTGATTCAGGGTGAAAAGCCCGCCAAAGTTTCCGACATCCCCCAGGACGCCCTGGTTGAACGTGGAACGAACGGACTTTTTCACACCGACCATCGCCTGGTCCGCGCGAGAAAGGGAAACACCTGCGTCTGCATAATTCATACGTTTTTCCTTTTGTTGTTTTATTTCTTTTGGTTCTGCTTTTCGTCAATGTTCCGTAAAGCATCCAGAATCAAACTTGTCGTATCGGACTCCTGGCTGATGTTCATCGTATCGGGCATCAGATGGGTGTCGAGCTTAAAGAGCGTCTCGTCGCTCCAGGAAAGCATCTGCTCCAGGGCGTCCGGCCCGGTCAGTCTTCCACATTTTGCACAGCAAATTCGCCCGTCGCGGAAAGCGATAAAGCCGTTTTCCCCGTTGCATTCAAAAAGGACGGTTCCCGTAATGCGGCTCTTTTCGAGAGTCTGCGCAAAATCGATAAACGGAAGGACCTTCGCGCTCGCAAGGAGGGAGAGGTTTTCAAATTCGTCCAGGGCCTGGTTCTTTGCGCGGAGCCTGTCCGCGGAAATCTTGTACAGGCACACCATGATACTCGGATTCTTTTCGAGGAACTTAATAAAGGCGTCCCGCGAAAGGTGGAGAACCGTGCAGTCCTCGGCCGCCACCACCGTATTGCTTGTACGCTCGTTACAGATGATGGACATCTCGCCAAAACACGCACCCGTTTCGAGCCAGGCGAGCACGTTGTAATGCCCGTCCGAAAGCATCTTGCCGCAAATTTGCGCACGACCGCTCTGGAGAACGCAGAAGGTTTCCCCTTCGCTGTCCCCGGTAATGATCACGTCGCCCGCTTCGTATTCCCGAATTTGCGAGTTCAGCAGAAAAAAGTCCGCGGATTCCCGTGGAATCTGCTGCAAGAAAGGGATCTCGCGCTCGTAGGAAGCCGAAATCCAGTCACCGATACTCGAATGCGTAGCCATACCCTAAAAGGTAGAAAGTTTGCGATACCATTTGGGAGAACTCTCCCGAAAATACGCCGGATGGAGAATCTTTGCCACGTCGAGCAGGAGGGAATCGGGCTTGACGACCGCGCTTTCGTAAAAATCGCTCCCGGAAAGCGGCCCGCGGCGCAAATCGTTGCCGTAAATTTTCCGCGCATCCCACACGGGAAGCCTTTTAACGCGCTTTTCATCCTCAATGGATCTTCCCAAAAACTCGACCCCGACGGAAGCAAGCCAAAAGTCCGCATTTCTCAAATCGGCAAAGGCCTTTTCGAACGGCATCGAAAAGGCTCCCTCCGAAAAATCCCCCTCCCAAAGGTATTTTCCGCCGGCATCCCGGACAAGATTCGCCATAAGGCCGTTTGACGCCGAGGCATACCATTTTCCGAACGACGGCATTCCCAAAGCGACCACGGGTCTTTCCCCGGCCGAAACGGAATCCACAAAACTCTTCAGAGAAAAATAACGCTTTTCCATATCGGAAAAAAGCGAATCGGCCAAGGCCTCGCGCCCGACGAGAATTCCAAAAAACTTGATCCATTCCGCCCGCGCAAGGGGAGTGCTTTCCTGCCATTCCGCAACAAGCAACACGGGCAGCTTCAACTTGTGAAGCTTCGGAAAGGCGTCATGCGCCGAGGTTCCCGTCGTAAACGAAAAGACGGCATCGGGATTCAGACTCAAAATTTTTTCGGCAGAGGTTTCCGCGCCATCGCCCACTTCCTCCACCTTTCCCGCTGCCACGCGAAAGAAAAAGGCGCTGTCCGCAATGTTCTTCCTCGAATCGATGCCGACAATTTTTTCTTCGGCCCCCAGCGGCTTTAAAAATCCGAAATAGGTCGATGAAAGAATCACGATGCGCTTCAAAGGGACTTTCAAAACGGGCAGTTCCGCAAGATCCTTGGGCAAGGTTCCCCGGCGAAAACTTTCCACCGAAGCGGAATCAAGCAGAATCCATCGCAGCGTATCGGCATTTTCGTTCTTTACCCAAAGAATTCGAAAGTCTTCTACGGACTCCACTCCAAAGTTTTTTGCATGGGAAAGAGGCTTTGCCGAAAATTTCCCGCGGGGCGAATCCGTTTGGGACGCACAGCCAATCAGCAAAAAAACAGCCAACAGAAAAAGCTTTTTCATGCCCACGAATATAGGAAATTAAGGTCACCTCTAAAAATTGCTTTGATCAAATAAAAAAGGGCGCCTTCCTTTTTGGGAAAGCACCCCGTTCGAAAAGATCCGGTTATTTAATGGTCAGCTTGTGCAGCGATGCGGCATTCTGCTTTTTGGTAAACTTGAACGTCAAAATTCCGTTTTCCAAAAAGGCTTCTGCCGAATCCGGATTGATTTCTTCCGCAAGCTTGAAGGCGCGTTCGTAGTGCATCTCCGAAGAGGCGCTCTTGCGGGTCGCCTTGATGCTCAGGGTATCTCCGTTTACGTTCACTTCGATGTCGCTCTTCTTGACGCCGGGAAGTTCCACTTCGAGCGTGTAGATTCCGCCCTTTTCGGAAACCGACGAGCGCGGCATACAGGAGCCGCAAGCCTTGACATCGTCATTCAACGTGTCAAACAGATCTCCCAGTCCAAAGACCGGAACCATTTCATTGCTGAACATAATTTACTCCTTTGTTAAAATTTTATTTTTAATCTCTTATTTAATAACCAACCGATGAGCGGCGGCCGAGGCCTTCTTGCCGAGCTTTACGCTGAGAACGCCATCTTCGAAAGTCACTTCCGCGGCGTCCGCATCGAGGTCCTTGGCGAGCTTGAAAGCCCTTTCGTAATGCATTTCGGTGGTTGCCGTCTTGCGAACGGCCTTGATTTTCATGGTGTCGTTTTCCACGTGCACCTCGATGTCCGCCTTCTTGACGCCCGGCAGATCCACCTCAAGAACGTATCCGCCATCCTTTTCGGCGACCGCGGCACGGGGCGTGCACGAAGCCTTGCCGTTCGAAGCTTCATGGAAGGAATCGAACCAGTCGTCGAGTCCAAAGAAGCGGGCCGGAATCATTTGCGTGTTGTACATCATATTTTAATCTCCTATTTTAACTTTTCACTCAAGCTTTTAGCAAAAGCCGTGCCATTCCATAAAATGCCCGAGTTTTTAAACTTCACCCTCGAACATTTTTTCAAAAAGAAACAAACGGTTTTAAAACGAAATTTTCAAAAGCTTCGTTTTGAATCGCAATGCAAAATTTTTACCTATTTTAAAAATCCCTCTATATATTTAAATAAAATGTAAAGGTATTTCATGACCAACCCAATCGAACAGTGGCGCTACGAGAACACGCAACGGCTTCTCGATTCAAACTC
>CAVBPX010000058.1:0-15421 GCA_963597395.1 Eggerthellaceae bacterium
CTTGGTCTCACTCAAATTTTCTTTACCAAAGCAATTTTTAGAGGTTCCCTTTAGAGGTCCCTTGGACTTTTTCTCTTCGCGGGAAAGGATCTTTTCCGCTTTCCGGAACTCTTCCTTGACGGATGCGGGACCGGTTCCGCCTTTGATGTTCCGCCGTGAAACGGAATAGGCGAACGTGAGTTTTTCCTTGACCTTTTTCGGACTTGGAACGCCTTTGGCTTCCCACTCCGCGTCGGACAGGTCGGTGAACTGCTCGCCTTTTCGGGCGGCTTCTCCGACGAGGCTTCCGACGATACGGTGCGCATCGCGGAACGGAACTCCTTCTTCGACGAGAATGTCCGCAAGGTCCGTGGCGAGGAGGGCGGGGAGCATCTTCTCTTCCATCCGGTCAAAGCGGAACTCGGCCGAAGCGAGAGCTTCGCGCATCACCCGGAGCATCACGTCAATGGAATGCGCGCTGTCGAAAACGGGCTGCTTGTCTTCCTGCAAATCGCGGCTGTAGGAGAGCGGAGCGCCCTTCACAAGCGTGTAGAGGGCGCTGAAGTTTCCGAGAAGGCGTCCGGACTTTCCGCGGATGAGTTCCATCGAATCGGGGTTCTTCTTTTGCGGCATCATCGAGGATCCGCTCGAAAACGCGTCGGAGAGGGAAAGGTAGCCGAATTCGCTCGAACTCCAAATGACGAAATCTTCCGCATAGCGGCTGAGCGTGCTTCCGATAATGGCGAGGTCGCTCAAAAACTCAAGCGCCATGTCGCGGTGGCTTACGGCGTCGATGCTGTTTGTGCTCGGACGTTCGAATCCCAGTTCCCGCGCAACGAGACTCCGGTTGTAGGGGAACGCGGAACCCGCCATCGCGCCGCTTCCGAGCGGAAGTTCCACGTGCAGCGAAAGAAAGTTGTCAAGCCTTTGGGCATCGCGTGAAAGCGCAAAAAAGAGGCTCATCAGGTAATGGCTGAAAAGAATCGGCTGAGCCTGCTGCAGGTGCGTATAACCGGGCATCAGCTTTCCAAAGTGCATCTTCGCCACGTCGAGAACGGTCTTTTGCAGTTCCACAACGCGCCCGCGGATTTCTTCCGCGCGGTGCCGCATATAAAGTTTGAAGTCCGTCGAAACCTGGTCGTTGCGGCTTCTTCCCGTGTGAATTTTTTTGCCGAGGTCTCCGATGCGGTCCGTCAGCACGCGTTCGACCGCCATGTGGACGTCCTCGTCCGTCGGAAGCCAGAGGTTCTTGCCTTCGCGCGCATCCTTCAAAATGCCGAGCAGTCCCTTGCGAATCTTTGCGTAGTCCGCCTTGCTCAGAACGCCGGACTCCACAAGTCCCTTTCCGTGTCCGAGGGACCCTTGGATGTCTTCTTCCAAAAGTTCCTTGTCGAAATCCAGGCTAAAGCTGAGATCGATCATGCTCTGGGCCATTCCGCAGTCGAAGCGGCCGTCCCACATCATTTTTTTGCCAGTCTTTTTGACCATGGGAAATCCTCGTTTTTATGCGTTGCAAAGATAAAAAAATGAGAGCCCGCCGCCTTAACGGTTCCAGCCGGAATGTCCGTCGCCGTAAGAAACGGGACCGCCGCTCTCGTCATCGCCTTGCGGGTTGCGCGCACCGAGCCACCGCTTCAGTTTTTTAAGCTGAAAGTAGGCGGCCACATCATCGTCGGGGGCGGGTCGTGCCGTTTTTTGAAAATCGTCTTTCATCAAAGTAAGATTGTTTGCGTTTTTGGCTCCCATTTTAGCAAATTCCCTGGTCCGCGGAATCGTTTGCCGTTCTTCTCCTCGGGCTTTGGGCGTTTGCAATGCGCTTTTTCTACATTAGGGAAAAATTGAGGTGCCCATGATGGAAGAACGCTCCACGCTTGTTTATGTCAGCGGCCAAGGCCGCATCGAACCTACGAAGCCCGCGGCAGCGCGTCCGGCAACGGACGGCATCGTGCGGATAGCGTTAAAACGCCTCGGCGGAAACAAAATGGTGAGCGTCGTCTCGGGGATTGATGCAAGCGAAGACGCTCTCCTCGAAACGTGCCGAGAACTCAAGCGCAAATGCGGAACGGGCGGAACCGTCAAGAACTTTCAAATCGAAATCCAGGGCGACAAGCGGACTGTTCTCAAGGCGGAACTCGAAAAGCGCGGCTTTAAGGTAAAGCTCGCCGGAGGCTAGGCGGCCGGGTGAGGACGGAAAAGCGCCTTTGAAATGTAAAAAGGACTTCGCATTGCGAAGTCCTTTTTACTGCCTCAGTTGGACTCGAACCAACGACAACCTGATTAACAGTCAGGGGCTCTACCAACTGAGCTATGAGGCATTGTGGTGACCCAAATATAGGAACTTCCAAAAATCCTGTCAAGGGGTATTTGCAGATTTTTTTTGACGTTCTTTCGCTTTTTCCCGGGCCGTTTTCCCGATGATGTTCAAATTCTTCCACTGGACGAGCTTGACTTTCTCGCCTTTTTCGTCATAGACGGCGATTCCCTTCGTGTTTATGGCCTGGATCCATTCTTCGGTCTTTTGGACGAGGTTCTTTGCCTTGTCGAGAAGTTCCGTTCCGCCGAGAAGAGCCTCCGCCGCGGGGCTCGCTTCGAGCGTCCGGATGGTCGTGTCGAGCTTCGAAATGCCTTCCGAGAGGTTTTCGAGAACGTCGTTTGCCGTCCGGATGCTCTCTGTTGCGCGGGCATTGACCGCATGGAAAATCGAATCCGCCGTGTTCGTCGTCTTTTCTACTGTTTCCGCCGCGTTGTTCGCCTTTCCGAGGAGGCTTTGCAGTGCCTTTCCGCCCGTCCGGGTCGTCGCATCCAGATTCTCGAGAAGGTCCGAAACGGCTTTTTCGGATTCCCGGAATTTTTCGACAAAGCCCGGCGTGGAATCCGTCCCGGCGAGAAGCGTGCACACGATGCTTTGCAGGGCGAGCGCCTCTTCCCGGACGCTTTCGATAAAGCGGAGCGATTCCGTGATGCCCGGAACGAATTCCCCTTTAAAAACATGGTCCGCGGGAAGGACGTCTCCCGTCCGCGACCGGGAAAGCTCGATTCGACGGCCCCCCATCAGGGCAAAGGCCGCGTTGCGAAAGGAAGAACCTTCTCTAAGTGTCAGCGGTTCGTTAAAAATGACCGTGACCCGCGAGCGGTCGCCGAGCCATTCGACCGTGCCGACGCGTCCAATTTCGTATCCGTTTTCGGTGACGGGATCTTCGGGCGAAAGCGCTCCGAGTTCGTCAAAATCGATAACGGCCCGGGAGGAAGTTTCCCGGTGGACAAGCCACATTCCGGCCACGACGCACAAAATGAGAACGATCAGTGCGAAGAACGTAAAGTAGCCGAGCGCCTTGTCAGAAATTTTCATACGGGGTGAATATAGGATTTTAGAGGCGCGCCTATCGCACCGCCACCCGGTTTCGGCCCGCATTTTTCGCATCGTAGAGCGCGGAATCGAGCCTGTAGAAAAGGGTCTGCGAATTGTCGCTCGTTTTTGCTTCGGTCACGCCGATGCTTATCGTCACCCTGTCGAGCGGTGTAAAGTCCGCCGATTCGATGCGACGGCGGATGCGTTCCGCGAGAATTTTCGCCCCGGCGAGGTTCGTATTGGAAAGAATGCACACGAATTCCTCGCCGCCCCAGCGTCCCAAAACGTCGCAGGAGCGGACCGATTTGTAAATAAGGTCGGAAATCTTGACTAAAACCTGGTCGCCGACGGAATGCCCGTATTGGTCGTTTACTTTCTTGAAAAAGTCGATGTCGTACATCAGCAGCGAAAAGTCCCCGTCCGCACGGCGCTTCGAAAGCTCGTATTCGAGAATCTCGTTGAGCTTGCGCCGGTTGTAAAGGTGGGTCAGCTGGTCGTGTTCCGCGAGGGCCGCGAGCTGTCGAATCATGTCGTTCAGGTCGTCGGTCGTCTTTTCGAGAAACGAGACTAGACGCTCGGACGTTGTCGCCTTTTTTTTGATTTGCAGGCTTTTATCGACGATGGGTTCCGCGATGACGATGTTTTTGGGCATTCCTTCGCGGAGGGCTATCGAAACAATCGAGGAATTGAGAATGCCTCCGCCGTTTGCCGTAAAGAGAATTTCACAGTTTCCGGACGCGATGACGGGTTCCTTTACCACCTTGTAAAAATAGTCGAGCTCCTGCTTGGCATGTTCGTTGCCCATAAAGAGGTTGCGGGATTCGCACGCAAAAATGAGGACGGCGTCGGGGCTTATGAGTGCAAGCTCGTTTGCGGAGCGTAGCGTTTCGCTCAGCAGATATTCGGGCTTTGAATAGGAAAACGAAAACTGGCTTCCGCGCTTGCTCGGGGAGGCAAACTGGAGATTTTTGTCCGCGGTGTAATACAGCGGAACCTTTCCGATGAGCGTGTTTCCCTGTTTAAAAAGCAGCGGAAAGGAACAGGCCACGGAACAAAAGTCGCTGTCGAACGGAATCGACAGGTATTTGTCGTAGAGCGTTTCGACGGGAACGCCGTCAATGCGGGAGATGATTCCGCTTTCGTCGCTTTCGGAAACCGTGTGTTCGCGGCCCAGAGGCTTCCATCCGAGGGAATAGCTCGTTTTGATGTTGAGGTCTTCCCCGTAGAGCGCAACCAGAATGATTCCGCTTTTGTAGATGTGCTCTCCCGCAAAAATCAGGGACGTCGTTTCGGAAAAGTTCGGAATTCCCGCCTTGGCGCCGAAGATGGGAATTTCGGGATGGTGAATGTTCAGCTCTTCCAGAACAATTTCGTCTTTGAGGGTCGGGTCCGCCGAAAAGTAGAGGATTCCTTTCAGGTTGGGGATGGCTTTTGCCTGGTGCGCGATAGCGCTTCCGACGGCCTGGAGATTTTCGATTCCCGAACAGTCCGACTCGATGATTTCAGCATGGGAAGATTCAAAAAGCAAAATGGAAAAACGGGTCGTTTCCTGGACCTGGACGTTCTTTTGGAGGGCGCCGAGAACGCTCATTCCGACGACTTTCGCATCGGGAAGCGCTTCGCGAATCGTCTGAACGTCCTGCTCGAGGACGTCCTTCCGGGATTCCGGGGTATAGACGAGAAGAAGCCGCTCGGCCGCTTTGCCGTAGGCGGGATCGTTTGCGATTTCGCGGAGAATGTCCTCTTGGGACTTCTTGCCGATTTGATAGGTGTGCTGAATCATTAACGATAATTTTAAACTCTTTTTCGAACAAAAGAACGGCCGGTGCGAAAACAGTTTGAGCCGCGTCACGGAAATCCGCGATTTTTCAAAAATTTTCGGGTATCGATATTCCAAATTGTTTTATATTTATAGCGTCAAATTTTTCAAAGGACATAAAATGGCAAAAGTTGCTAAGAATTCCAAGAAAAAGGTCGTTCTCGCCTACAGCGGTGGACTGGACACTTCCGTTATCATTCCGTGGCTCAAGGAAAACTATGACTGCGAAGTCATCGCCTTTGCGGCAGATCTCGGACAGAACGATTTTCCGAGCGAAGAGGCCCTCGAAAAGAAGGCTCTCGCCACCGGTGCCTCGAAGTGCTACGTTCTCGACCTGAAGAAGGAATTTCTCGAGGACTACGTCTGGCCCACGGTTCGCGCCGGCGCAAAGTACGAAGGAACCTATCTTCTGGGAACGTCCTTTGCACGTCCGCTGATTGCAAAGTATCAGGTGAAGATTGCGCAGATGGAAGGCGCCTATGCGGTGGCCCATGGTGCGACCGGAAAGGGCAACGACCAGGTTCGTTTTGAACTGACCTATGCCGCACTCGACCCGTCCCTCACCGTCATCGCCCCGTGGAAGGATCCGAAGTGGCAGTTCCACGACCGCGAAGGCATGATCGATTACCTCGATGCGCACAAGATTCCGCATACGGGCATTTCCAAGACGAAGATTTATTCCGAAGACGGCAACCTCTGGCACCTTTCGCACGAAGGCGGCATTCTGGAAGAACCGGACAAGGAACACAAATACGACATGCTCAAGCACACGAAGACCTATGAAAAGGCTCCGAACAAGCCGGGCTATGTCACCATCTCCTTCGACAAGGGAACTCCGGTCGCTCTCGACGGAAAGAAAATGGGCGCGGTCGAGCTCCTCGAAAAGCTGAACGCCATTGGCGGTGAACATGCATGCGGTCTCATCGACATTGTCGAGGACCGTCTTGTCGGCCTCAAGAGCCGCGGCGTCTATGAAACTCCGGGCGGAACGCTTCTCTACAAGGCTCACGAATGCCTCGAACAGCTCGTTCTCGACAAGGAAACGATGTTCGAAAAGCAGAAGATGTCGATGACCTATGCGAACCTGGTTTACAACGGACAGTGGTTTACGCCGCTCCGCCAGGCGATGGACGCGTTCATCAACGAGACTCAGAAGGTTGTGACGGGCGATGTCCGCCTGAAGCTCTACAAGGGCAACGTCATCCCGGCCGGCATGAAGAGCCCGTATAGCCTTTACGACATGAACCTCGGCGGATTCTCCGACGTGGAAATGTACGACCAGAAGGACGCTTCGGGATTCATCCGTTGCTTTGGCCTTCCGTTAAAGACGCGCGCCCTTCTTCTCGGCAAGAAGACGAACGTCGAATTCGGCAAGGTGAACGTCAAGAAGAAGTAACCTTTTTGGCGAAAGAAAAGGGCTCCGCAAAGCGGAGCCCTTTCTGTTTTTTAAATGGGGCGGAAAAGTTCACAGTTTGTAGAAAAAGAGCCGCAGGTTTTCGAAGGTGCCGTCGTCCTTGCGGTAGCAGCCCGGAATTTCGCCGAGGCTTTGGAACCCGAGCTTTTCGTAGAGGCGGATTGCGCCGACGTTCGACTTGAGGACCGCGTTGAATTGCAGCACGTGGAAGCCCGCTTCGCGGGCCTTTTCGAGGCTGTTTTCGACGAGGCGTTTTCCGATACCCTTTCCGCGGGCGTCTTTTTTTACTGCATAGCTTGCGTTCGCGATGGTTGCGCAACGGCCTATATTGTTTGGGTGCAAAATGTAAAGGCCCAGAACCTTGCCGTCGGATTCGGCGACGGCCGTGTGCGTCTGGGAATTAAAAAAGCAAAGCGCCTCGTCGTCGCTTTGCATTTCGGTTTCTTGCGGAAAGGCGTCTGCGCTCCGGACGACCTCGTTCCAGATGGAACGCATTTCGGGGACGTCCTTCGGAGTAAACCGGCGAATGGAAATTTCTTCTGGAGTCATGGCCTGAAACTAGAATTTTTTCCGCCGGTCGGCTCGGCTTTTACCGGACGCTTCTTTTGTAGCGATACATGCCTTCCGGATATTTTTCGCGGAGAACGCGAAGCGATTCGCTTTCGCTCTTGTTCCTGAAAACGGCCGTTCCTATCCTTTTTCCGTTGATGTCGTAGATGGAATAGGAGGAGGTTCCGTTCTTTTCGAAGCGGACGTTCGAAATTTTTTCCGTTCCCTCGGCCGTAAATTCAATCCAGTCCACATTAAAGTAGGGGCTTTTGACAAGGAGCTTCAACAGATGTTCCCCTTGCGAAAGCGCGGAGGTTTTTCCGGTGACGGTCGTAAACGTGCTGTAGCTTCCCGTGTTCGGAACGCTGACCGAGGCGATTTCCGAACCGTCCAGTTCGAGCGAAAAGGCGCTTCCGTCAGATCCGGATGCGACGTTTGCCGTGAAGTTGTATGCGCCCGCGTTTTTGACATCGACGGAAAAGAGAATCCATTCGTCCGCTTGCGTCCAACCGTAAAAGTAGGCGCTTCCGGCCGTATCGACGCCCGCATTGTCTTCGCGGTAGAGGTTTGCGGGGGCGTCGTCCGTGTTCTTGTCGTAATAGGCGACGTTCTGTCCGCCGAGGTCGTAGTTTTCGGCCTCGAGTTTTCCCGGAATCGAAATTCTTCCGTTATAGGGCGTGCTCGAAGCTTTGACGTCGGACGATTCTCCGCCGGATTCTCCGGAAGATTCTCCGCCCGAGGTTTCGGTCGTCTTGAGAAGGGAAAGCATCGTTTCGGCGTAGCGCTTTCCGAGCAGCTGGTAGCCCGCATTGTCGAAGTGCAGGTTGTCGCTTCCGCCGCTGCAGTCCTTGGAACTTACCACGTGTGCCGTCGGAATCTTGTTCGGCAGCGCGTCGATTTGCGAATTGGCGCTTGCGCACTGGCCACCCTGGAGAACTTCTCCCACAATGAGGGGAACGCTGTCCGCAGAGAGTTTGAGATCGGACAGCATGTCCTCATAGACTTTTTTGACCGTTGTCGCCCACGTGTCGCTGTAGGCGTCCGTTTCGCCCTGGTGCATCAGGATGCCCTTGATGACGCCGACCTTTTGTGCCTCGGTGGCGAGGTCGATGATGCGTCCGTAGGGGTTGCTTCCATAATCGGCCGCCTTGTTCTGCAGCCAGGATTCGGTTGTCGAAAGGTAGCTCGAGTATTGGGCCTTGTCAAAAAGCTTGATGCTCGACCCCGCGACGGCGACGGGAATGACTCCGACCTTTACGTTAGGGAGCTTTTCGACCATGGTCTTTCCGAAGTAGTCCGCGGGAGAAAGTCCCGTGTAGCAGTGGAAAAGTGGCGGCACGGCGACGCTCCATTCCCCGAGCGTCCTTCCCATGTTGGAACATGTCATGGAAGCAAGTACGACGAAACGGTCGTTTTTTACTTTGTTTTCCTCGATGACGTCCGCCTGGCCTTCCATATTGGACTGACCGAATGCGATGTAGATGTGGAAGTTCGGATCGGGCGCCGCAAGGGCTCCGGTGCAAAGGGCCGCCGTCAGGCACAGGGTCAGAATTTTTTTCACGGAATGTTCCTCGCTTTTGTAAAGTTTTGCGCTCAAAAAATTTTGCGGACAGAATCCTTGAACGCTCTAAAAGGAAAAGTATTTTGGGAAAGTGTATTTGTTCCGTTCAATACGGAAGTTTTTGTTGTTAAAAATTAAACACCGCCATTTTGAAACGCTCCATTTTTTATATTGGGTGCATGATATTATTCTGGATCGGATTTTTGGCGCTCGTCGCCCTGATGCTCACGCTCGACCTTTGCGTTTTGAACAAAAAGGACCATGAAATAGGCGTTGCGGAAGCCCTCAAGTGGACCGGCGTCTGGATTTTCGTTGCCGTTCTCTTTGGCGGCTTCATCTTTTTTGCATACGATCATCATTGGTTGGGAATCGGCGTCCATGCGGGAGCCTCGCTTTCGGGCGCGGACGCCTTTATGGAATATCTCACGGGATATGTTCTGGAAAAGTCGCTTTCGCTCGACAATATTTTTGTGATGGCGGCGATCTTTGCCTACTTCGGGATTCCGCGGCTTTACCAGCATCGGGTACTTTTTTGGGGAATCCTCGGGGCGTTAATTCTTCGCGGCCTTTTCATTATCGGCGGGACGGCGCTCATTTCGCGCTTCCACTTTTTGATGTATTTCTTTGGCGCGTTCCTCATTTTTACCGCGCTCAAAATGCAGTTTTCGAAGTCCGACGAAAATGAGGACCCGTCCAAGAGCCTTGCGCTTCGGGCCGCCAAAAGAATTTTCCCGGTGACGGAAGAACGGCTCGGTCACGACTTTTTTTTGGTGAAGGACGGGAAGCGTTTTGCGACGCCGCTTTTCCTTGCGCTGATTGTCATCGAGACTTCGGATGTCTTGTTTGCGGTCGATAGCATTCCGGCGGTTTTTGGCGTGACGCTCGACCCGTTCCTCGTTTTTACGTCGAACATCATGGCGATTCTCGGTTTGCGTTCGCTTTATTTTGCGCTTGCCGCTATGCTCGGCATGTTCCGCTTTTTGAAGAATGCGCTGGTGATTGTCCTCGCCTTTGTGGGCATCAAGATGCTCGCCGCGTCGGTGGTGGAGCTTCCCAGCTGGGTGAGCCTCGTTGTCGTCTTTGTGATGATAGGGCTCGGAATCCTTGCGAGCGTCCTTATTCCCGAAAAGAAAAAAGACGTTTCGAACGGCTGACCTTGAATGCTTTACACGCCCTATAGGGAATTTCTCGCAAGGGAATTTCCGGAATTCAAGAAAGTTCGCAAGCTTCCGCTTTCGGGCGGAATGTCTTGTCCGAACCTCGACGGCAAGGCGGGAAACGGCGGGTGCGCCTATTGCAACAACAAGTCCTTCAGCCCGGTGTGGGACAAGGCGCGCGTCTCGGTACAGGACCAGCTCGATGAGTTTATTCCAAAACTTCGCAAAAAGTATCGGGATGCGGGAATCCTCGCCTATTTTCAGCCCTATACCAACACATACGCTCCGGTCGAAAGGCTTCGGGAAGTCTATGAACCGGTCTTTGCGTCACAAGAGATTGCCGGTGTCGCTATAGGGACGCGGCCCGACTGTGTGGCGGACGACGTACTGGAACTTCTCGCCTACGAAAATTCCCGGAAAAAGGTGATTCTTGAGCTGGGACTGCAGACGGCAAATGACGGAACCTTGGAGCGGATCGGTCGCGGGCATACGGTTGAGGATTTTCGGGATGCCGTAAACAGGGCTCACGCCGCGGGTCTCGTCGTGACGACGCACGTGATTTTGGGGCTTCCCGGCGAGACGATGGAAGATTTTCTTTGGACGGCGCGGACCGTTCGCGACTTGAAAATTTCGGCCGTGAAAATTCATCCGCTGCACATTGTAAAAAATACGCGGCTTGCGGATTCGTTTGAAAAAAGGGAGTTTTCGCTGCTCGCGTTTGACGAATACTGTCGCGCGGTGGCGGCGTTTATTCGGACCGTAGGTCCGGACGTCGCTATCGAGCGGTTTAGCGGGGAAGCGCAGAACGAGACTCTCATTGCTCCCGACTGGTGTGGGGACAGAAACCGGATCGTTTCGCGGGTCGAGGAACTGCTCTCGGCCTAAATCACGGTCGCTTTTTTCCAGCGCCCGCTTTTGAGCCTGTAGAAGTTTGCACAGGAACGGTAGATTTCGTCGCATGCCATTCCGAGCCAGAGACCCACAAGCCCGAGGTCGAGTACAAAGGCGAGGAACAGCGCGGACCCGACGCCGAGCGTCCACATCATGAGGCTTCCGCAGATGGCGGGGAACTTGGAATCCCCGGCGGCGCGAAGCGAGGATGTGAGAACGACGTTTGCGGACTTGAACGGCTGGAGAAGAACGTCGCACCAGAGGCATGCGGAACCGAGTCTCAGAACTTCCGGATTTTCGGTGTAAAGCCGCAGAAGATGTTCTCCGAGAAGGGCAACGACGAGGGCGACGAGAAGCCCCGTAGAAGAGCTCGCGACAAGGGACTGGATTGTCCGGCGAAAGGCCTTTTGGTAGTCGTGCGCCCCGACGAGATGCGCTACGAGAATCTGGTTTCCGTTTCCGAGGCCCACTCCCAGAATGACGGCGAACATGGCGAAATTCGCGCTAAAGACGCGGGCGGTGACGGCGAGCGTTCCGAGATGCACGACCATCGCGGTGATGAACACCTGGAACAGTTGAAAGCTCACGGGCTCCGCGGCGGCGGGAAGTCCGATGCGGATCCAGTCCCCGATGACGGCCCGCGAGCGCTTCAGGTCGAGAATGCGCGTCTTGTGGTGGAGCTTTAGCCGGAGAACGCACCAGAGAATGCCGCTCGAAAAGGCCCAGGAGAGCGCCGTTGCGAGGGCGACGCCTTCGACGTGCATCTTGGGAAGTCCAAAAAGTCCGTTTAGAAAAACAATGTTCAGGCCGATGTTGAGAGCGATGGTGAGGGAGTTTCCGATGAGGTTCCATATGGTGAGACCGTGCGTCGCGATGAGGGCTGTGAGGGTCGTTTGCAGCGCACGGAAAATGAATCCGAAGCAGACGACTTGCAAAAATTCGACACCGTAGGTCGCCGTATCGCCTGAAAGTCCGAGCGCGTGTACAATCCAGTTCGAGGACGGCAAGACGAGGAACGTCATCGATAGTCCGAGTAACAGACTCCCGACGATAACCATCGTGATGGTCGTCCGGGCGTGGCTGCCCGCATTTGCGCCGAGAAACTGCGAAGCGATGCTCGCACCGGCCTGCGAAAATGCCTGGATGGCCATAAAAATCGTGCCGAGAATGGGCATCAGCGCCCCGACGCCCGCCGCCGCGCTCTCGCTTGTGCGCGAAAGAAACCAGCTGTCCATCATCGGCTGAAAAACGCCGATTCCGAAGGTGATGATGAGCGGCCATGAAAGGCTTAAAATTCCGCGATCCTTAACCGTATCGGTCATGGTGAATCCTTTGCGGGGGGCATTTTGCAAATTCGTTGCTTGTAATCCAAACGAATTTGTGGATCTTCTATTTCTTTTCGGCGTTTTATCGATAAGTCAAGAAATTCTTTATTTTGGTCAATGCCCCAAAAATTCCGATTTAAAAGATTTGCGGCAATGCCGGTTGTACTGGAACCTGTAAAAGGATCAAGAATCCAGTCATTTTCTTTTGTGGATGCCTGGATAATTCGAGCGAGTAGAGGCAAAGGTTTTTGTGTGGGGTGCTTTCCGCAGGATTTTTCCCAACGCCCGATGGCCGGCATTTGCCAGACATCTCGCATTTGGGAGCCTCCGTTAATTTGTTTCATCAATTCGTAGTTGAAATGGTGAGGAACCTTTTTGTTCTTGCGGGCCCAAAGAATAAATTCCGTGGAATGGGTGAAAAATTTACAACTTAAATTGGGTGGCGGATTTGTTTTGGCCCATGTAATGCAATTCAAAATTCTAAAGTTCAATTCGTTTAGCATTTGGGCGACGGAAAAGATGTTGTGATATGTGCCGGATATCCAGATTGTACCGTTTTCTTTTAACTTTTCACGGCAGAGTAAAATCCATTTCCGGTTGAATTCATTGTCTTTTTCAAATCCTTGTGATTTGTCCCAATCACCTTTGTTTACGCTCACTTGTTTTCCGGATTGGACAGAAATTCCGCCGTTTGAGAGAAAATACGGTGGATCCGCAAAAATCATGTCGAATTGAAAATCCAGTTCGGGAAGGACTTTGGTACAGTCTCCTTGGAAAAGGGTAAAATCATGAGAGGGAGATTTAAAGTACATTTTGTCCATTATCAATGACTTAATGGCATTGAAGCTTTTATTACTCTCATATAGTCGGCTTTACCATTGATGTAGTCTTTCAATAAAAGCAAGAGGTCTCTAAACATGTATGCTTTATTATTTTGCTTCTCGCATAGTGAAAACAATTCCAGTATCAACGCGATATAATCCATTGGCAAGGTGTGAAAAATATCTAAATTCCCATATTTTTCTCTAATGGATGATGGAGTTTGGGGCGTATAGGCGTTTCTTTCGAAAACCGATTTAAATGGATGGCAATGATCGTAAAAGTTTATATAATAATCGAGAATATCCTTAATTTCTTGAGGGTAATGGTGTGATTTTATCATTAGGTCAACAACCCAATAAGTGTGAATAGGAGGCTCGGGCTTTTCTGTTGATCCTTCTTTTAAAATTCTAACAACAAAATCTAATTCTGGATTAGAACCTCGGCTTCCCTGAAAAAGACCAACAATCATTCCATTTGAAAGGATGATCGTTTTAAATGCTTCTTGAAATGGTTTTAATTGGTACAATGAATCGTTATGGAAATATTTGGTATTATAGGTTCTTTTAAGATTTTGACTCATTTGACGATTCCTTCGTTCTTTTGAATTTTTTTGTAATGATTTTGCGGTAAATTCCATACCTGGACTTTATCTGAATATTTTTTGCATTATTCCGTTTTTCAAATCATTGATGCAATAGAGGTGTTCCATCACATCAAAGGTCTCTTCCAAATTGTTTTTGGCGGATAGCCAGCCGAAGCCATCCGTAAACCAAACAAATTCAAAATTAGGTATTGTCTTGGCTTCGTTTGCGATGGTTTTATAGCTTCTTGCAGTTTCGTTCAGCTTGGATCCGCCGCTTCCATAAAAATTTGTTTCGATGGCATAAATGCTTAAATCTGTTTTAACGACAAAATCAAAGCGTTTTTCCATTTTTCCCCGGTTTGAAATTGCGGATAAATTAACATTCCATTTTTCGCTGATTTCGTGAATGTACATTTCCTTAAAATAATTCTTGTCCTTTACAAATCCGGCTTTTTGAATGTAACGCTCCACAAGATTTTCCATAAGATGTCCACCGCGATTTTTTCTGCCGTTTGAGTCCAACCCTGTCTCAACCCCTGTAACATAGTCGATTAGATTGCTTACGAGGTGATTTTGCATCAAGTCAAAAAGCCCGGATTTCTCCATAAATTTTGAATAGAGGGAAACGTCATGTACGCGGTTTACGAATTCATAGATAAACATTCCCTTCTCGTCATTTACGGCGATTTCATTGCTTCTGACGGCCAGGAGAATGGGAATGCATCTGATGACTTCGGGATATTTGTTTAGGAGTCTTTCAAAATCAGATCGGATGCTTTTTGAACCGATCAGGGAGTTCAAAATATTGAGTTCAATTTTAATGGATTCAACGTTGCCGTAGATTTTTTCAAAATCGGCGTAATAGGCGTATGTGGCTATGGACTCTTGAAAAGATTTAAGCCACTTGGTGAAGTCCCTTTCCATACTCTCTTTCCTTGTTTTAGAAAACGGATGCTACATTGCTTATCAAAAGTTCGTTGATTGCCCCGCGCCTTTTTGCATTGGAATTTATCATTCGAGATGCGGAAACTCTTTTGATGGAAAACTTTTTATACAGCGAATCAAAAAAGGAATCGTCCTTGTCGATGTTTTTTGGATCGGAATTGCTGGTCAGAACGAGAGCCTTTTTTGCCGAAATTTCTTTGATGAATTGAGCCAGTTCAATTTGTTCCTTATCCCCGAAATTATTTTCGCTATATGAAGTGAACGCTGCTGTTTGTGTCAAAGGTCTGTAAGGCGGGTCAAGATAAACAAAGGTGTTCTCGTCTATAAAGTTTTTGCACTGGCTATAGCTTCCGACAGTCATTGTCACGTTCTTTAGCAATTCGGAGCAATTCTTTAAGTTTTCGTCATCGCACAGCAGCGGTTTCTTGGCATTGTTGAAGGGAACGTTGAACAGCCCTTTTGAGTTTACGCGAAACAGGCCATTGAAGCAGGTCTTGTTCAAAAAAATAAAAAGCGAGGCTTTTTCCAAATCCGTATTTGGTCCTTTGGCGATTTTCAGACGGTTGAATCGTTCTCTCTTTTTCAAATAAAAGTTCTTGTTCTCTTCCGGCGTAGAGTTCCAATAGGTTTCCTGCAATTCGGATAGGACTTCAATCAATCCCGCACAATTATCTTTTATCTGTCGGTATGTGTTGATGAGTTCGCCGTTGATGTCGTTAATGAGAATTTCTGCCGGTGCTTTTGTTGAGAGAATGTCAAAAAGTACGGCGCCTCCGCCGACAAACGGTTCGCAATACTTTTTGATTTGTTTCGGATAAAATTTGCGAATTTCATCCAACAGCTGGGTCTTTCCGCCAACCCATTTTATGAAAGGTTTTGCCGTCATCATGACCCTTAAAATAGAAAAATGGGGTGCACTAAAAAATCCCCGAAAGGGAACTTCGGGGATAGGTGCTTTTGAAACGAAAAATCAGTCCTTATAAAATTCCTTGACCTTTTCGACGACGTCCGCGAGGTTTACCATCGT
>CAVBPX010000059.1:0-15131 GCA_963597395.1 Eggerthellaceae bacterium
CACGTATTCCCGAGCCACCACGCCGCCCATGCTGTGGCCGATGAGTATATAGCGGGAGGCGAGCTGACGGTAAAGGTCGGGGTTTTTGCGAATCGAATCTAGTGCTATTTGACCATAAATATATTTTCTTTCGGTAGAATCCGTATACAGACGCTTTCACTTCCTGCGCTTCTTCCATCATTGAACGACGATGTTCGTATTTTGTTGCAGGCATATACCACGTCCTGCCACCAAGTTCAAAGGCGTTATTGTAGGAACTATTCGCCGGATTGGAGAAGGAGCGCCACTGGTAAACATAGGAATACTTAGGATGAACATCTGCCGGATTCATTTCCGGTTCCTCGAAGACTTCTGTCGTAAGCCAGTGTAACAATCGAGGTTTGTCTTCAAGGTTTTCATAATATCGCCCCAATGCAGCTCCGTTATCCAAAGGCTTTTTTGCCGCATAGGCTTCCTTAATTCTCGTGGTATCCGTTATATCAAGGAATCCCTTTTCTTTGCCATACGCACCATGAATCAGCATCACGTTATAATTTTCAATGGATTCCATTGGTCTCGGAACAGCAAAAGATACACATAGCACAGAGAATACAGCTAAGAAAATTTTTTTCAAAACCTACCTCTATTTTACAACAATCAAATCGTCTGACGAATAATAAATCGAGTTTCCTGTTGAATCAAGAAATACATTGTATTCAACCCTAATCGGATTTTGGGGAGTTCTCATGGGAACGATGGAATGAATTAATGTTCCACTAATGTCAGAATTTGAGGGATGTTGAATCGTTAACATATTTCCCCATATATTAACACATCGTTTGTAGAAATTGCCCAGTAAGAGTTCGCCCATAGCAAAGAATCTGTCAGAACACCATTCTTGAATTCATACACCCTGTAACGATCTTTTGCGTACAAAGCAATTAAGCACACTACATTTTTATTCATATACATTATGTCATCACAATATTGTAAATATTCGTACTCCCTCGTAAATTCAAGTTTGCTTACAACCCCTGTAGCCGCATCCAATATTGCATAGGGACAATTTTCTAGATTTTTCAATTTCAACAAAATATTTCCATTTTCCCAGGGACGCCCATTTTTATCCCTATCATATCGACATGGGGAGATACATTCTAATTTTCGCATAGTTCGAGGCCGGCCTCCTATTTTCCAAAACCCAAAATTCTCTTTTTCATCGTAAAATAGCACGACTGAATCTGCAGCCAATCCCAAAATTATAGTTATTGCGCCATCGATAGTGTCGCCCCACACAGAGGCGGACGCTTATGACGATAATTCACAAGAAAAAGCCCCTGATTAATTATTCCTTCATCACAATTTTCCCAATAGTCGCAACTTTCCGTGTGGTCTGTCCAACCTCGGCCATTTGTTTCTAAAGCCAACGAATCGTCCAAAATAGCAACAACAAAACCTCGATGCCTTGTTACATCCACTTCATGTCTCACCACGCCATCAAACGAATCACAAGCGCATACGCACACAAATGCGACAGAGGCAATTGAAAATAACTTAAGGGGACCTCTAAAAATTGCTTTGGAGGGGAAAATTTGAGAGAGACCAAGCGATGGCAAGACGAGACGAACCAGCGCGAAGCGTCGCAAACAAATTTTTGAAAATTGAATTTTTAGAGGTGACCTTAAAACCCAATTCCCAAATGGAAAAGATGGTTCCCGTCCAAAACGGGACTTGACGCATAGGCGTAATCGAAGCGGATACGGCCAAAGACAATTCCGAGGCCTGCCGAGACGCCGCTTTCCGTGTCGCCGCGATACGCATACCCGACCCGAAACGCGAGGGACTTTTTGTAGAGAAGTTCCGAACCGAAGCGCCATTCCGCATCGTAGTCCGCGCGGCGGTAGGCGTCCGCGTGAAGCGCAACGTCAAAGATATCGAAAAGGGGAACCGTTCCGGAAATTCCGGCCGAAAGCGCCATCGGAGCGGATTCGCGTTCGCTCTCGTATTCCGAAACCCATCCGAAGTTTGTGACGGTCGCGCCAAAGGCCACGTAACGGTTTACGCGAAAGCTCGCGCCGCCATCCGCAAGTACCGCAATGGCCGTCGAATTGTCGATGGTCTGCGAGGCGAACCGCGCGGAAACGGCCCAGTTAAAAACCGAAGGCCTGCTACCGATGCCGAGCTGGAGCGCCCAGGCCATCGCTCCGTAATCGTCCGTCTTAAAACCTTCCTCGTCGCGGCCCTCGATATCGCCGTAGCCCAAATATTCCACCGCGGCGCTCGTATTGAAATGTTCAAACGGAAGTCCAAAATACACGGACGTGAGCTTTGCATCGATCGTGTTCGCAAAAAGGACGTGTTCGATTCCCGCCACGGGAGCGTCTATTGCCGTTGTCGCAAGCGGATTCCGGGAAACCTCCGCCGCGCTTCCGGGAAGCGAAACGCCCGCACCGGCAAGCGCCGCCGACCGCGGGGACGTCGCAAGCGAAAGGAACTTCATCGTCGTTCCGCCCTTGTCCACATTCCAAAAACGGCCGCCGGCAAAACTTGTCCCGGCAAGGCACGCAAAAAAGGAGACAAAAACAAGACGTCTAAAGTTCACGGAGATAAAATACAAAATTTACCCGTTCTTCCAACCCTGCATGATGCGGAGGACCTTTTCCTTGAGTTCCGCGGCGCGGGCCTCGGACGCACATTCCACGTAACAGCGAAGTTCCGGAGCGTTTCCACTCGGCCGCAAATGAATAATGTCGCCGTTTTCGAACGTCATCCGGTAACCGTCCGTTTCGTCCGTCGAAACGAGCTTTCCCGAAAGCGTTCCAAAATATTTTTCGCCCAGATTTTTTTCGGCGAGTTCCGCAATTTTCCGTTTGCTCTCCGCCGTAGGGAATTCCTTGACGCGGTCGCTTGCGGTAAAGCGGAGAGGCAATTCGCGGAAAAGATCTTCCACGCCGGTCTTTTTTTCGCGTGCGGCGGAAAGGATGGCTAGCTGCGGAAGAAGAGCATCCCGTGTCGGCAACGCACGGAGAACCTTTCCGTTTTTCACGATGTCCGTTTCGAGCAAAAATCCGCCGTTCGCTTCGTAGCCCGCAACGGTCTTTCCGTCCGAAACAAGATCTTCCATGCCTTTAATCACATACGGGCTTCCGATGCGCGTGCGGAGCGTCCTTTCAAAAAATCCGCATTTTTCAAGGGCCGTGTTACAGCTCACCGGCGTCGCGATGCGGTCAATACCCAAAACGCGCGCCGCAAGAATTCCGAGAACGTCGCCGCGCACCCATTTGCCGTTCGACCCCGCAAAGAGCGGGCGGTCACTGTCGCCATCCGTGCTCACAATCGCATCGAGCGTTCCTTTGGAAGTCCACTCGCGCCCGAGCTTCACGTCCTCTTCCCGAACCGCTTCCGTATCGACGGGGATGAACGTTTCGGAACGTCCAAGCGGAACGACGAACGCGCCGAGATTCTTCAAAATGCCCGTGATGATGTCGCGGCCGACCGCCGAATGCTGATACACGCCGACGGTGAGTCCCGAAAGAGCCTCGGAGCCGAAAAAGTCCAGATAGCGGCGCTCGTAGTTTTTGCGGGCGAGAGTATTTTCCGCGGGAAGTTCCGCGGCGTGCAAAAGCATTCCGTCCGGGCCAAAGGCGGATGCGTCCAGGTCAAAGTTTTCGGCGCGGATTCCCTCCTCGTCCTTCTTCGTAATTTCGCCGTGCGGATGGTTGAACTTGATGCCGTTCCGGTCCGCGGGGATGTGACTTCCCGTCACCATAATCGTCGGGAGCGCCTTTTCAATTCCGTAAAGCGCTATCGCCGGACTCGGGATGCGGCCGCTATAAACGACGTCCCAAGCCATGTCCCTTGCCGCCGTCGCAATCGCCGCAAGGATTCTTCCCGTACTCGGACGCAGGTCGCCCGCTATCGCCACAGTCTTCTTTGACGGATAGTTTTTTTCACAGTAGGCGAGAAATGCGTGCGTGTAGCTGTAGCAGACAAGGTCCGTCATTTTCGAAACGAGACCGCGTGCACCGCTCGTGCCAAAACCGACCCCGCTTGAAGCCATCATATCGTTTATGCAGATTTTCATGGGACAAAAGATAGCTAAGTCCGCGGATTTCGCGAAAAAAGGCCCCGATTCCCTTTCGAAACGCCCGCTTTTCGCCAAAAATTTTATAAGGAATTTCCCGGTCGTGCATTTTTAAGCTATTTTAGGACTATGAAACGAAACATATCCAGCCTTTTGATTTTCGTTGCAAGTCTTTTTGCGATAGCGACTTCCGCATTTGCAGAACCCGAAGAGGGATTCTACGAAAAGCACGACATCCGCGGATTTGTTTCCGTCGGAGCGGACTACCGCGGAATGCGCAGCGCATACGCAAACTACCTGAACCGCCTGCTCTTCAACAAGGACCAGGGAATCCTCACCGAGGGCGTCTCCGATGCGGGCGATACGGTCATGGGAATTTCCAAGGACGCGGACATTTCCAAATACGAGCATTTTAACGACTACTATCTGGGACTGCACGTCGAAATCGGTGCACAATACCACCAGTTCCTCACCTGGTTCGACATCAACTTTATGCCGACGCAGGTTTCGGACAAGCCCGCTTCCACAAGCGGCTCGACCGGGCATCAGCTCTACGACGTCAAATGGTTCGCCTACGGCATCGACTGGATGTTCGGCTGGAAGCTCTTCGGCGAAAACACGGTCATCAATCTGATTCCGTCTGCGGGTATCGGTCTGAACCTCCTGAACGTCCATTTTGCCTCCGACTACGCCTACGCGAGCGTCGAGGGAACGGACACGAGCTATGTCGAAGGACGCAACCGCTACTACAGCACGCTTTCGCCGACGTTCAACGCCCAGCTCGAATTTCGCATTTCCATCGACCCGATTTCGATAGGCGCCTACGGCGGTTACCGCGTCATCCGCTTCGACGAGTTCGACTTTGAAGGCTACGACCTTGGCGAACCGGACAACAACGGCGACACGTGGTTCCTCGGCGCTAAGATAACCTGGACATTCCTGTCGGAAAACCAGAAAAAGCTCCGCGACAAGCTTTGACATTTTCCCTGTGGGAAAGAAAAAGGTTTCGGGCCAGCACATCCGTGCTGGCTTTGTTCATGATGCGCTCCATCGGAACGTAAAAGGTGGCCTCCCGCCGCAGGTTCACGTCGGTGTGCCAGTGCACTTCCTTTTCGCGGTTGCGGTAGGTAAAGTTCCAGCCGAGAAGGAGCGTCGGAATGTTCATCGCCCCGAGCTTTAAGGGCACGCCGGCAAACTGTCCCTGTGTACTGGCGAGGACGAGAGCGTCCAGTTGGCGGTATTCCGCATAGAGCATCACATCGTCAGCAAGTTCAAGGTTCGGGCAGAGCCTGTTCGCATAGTTGACCGAGGCAAAGTGCACCTCGAAACCGGCCTTCGAAAGCTCCATCGAAAAATACTTGACGCCCGCATGCCGAAAGTCCCCGTCCGCATCCGGGTCGCGATAGGGATGATAATAGTGCGCCATCAGCTCGACGGACTTTCCCGGCCAAAAATAGCGCGAGGCCTGGACCGCGGCCCAATTCTTGAGCCCGAGAAAGTTGACGCCCGCAAATTCCGGGTGAAGCGTCCGATAGTATTCGTTCACCTTGCGCAGCGTAAAGCCATCAACAAAAAGTCCTACGCGGTAGGGCGAAACGGTGCTTGTTTTTTCTTGCATATAGAGGTTCTCCTATTAAAGGGAACCTCCGTGTTTAAAAACGCTTTTCGAAGGAAAAAATCTACACGAAAACAAAATTTTACAATGTACCGGGCGTCGGTTCCTTGGCCGTCCAGTTCGAAGGCTCGTAGCCCGACACGGCATAATCGACGCGGGAGAGGCTGTAGCCCAGTCCGTCGGCCTCTTCGGGCCAAAGACCGTCATCGGAATAGAGAATCGCGTCCGAGACCTGGTAGAAGATTTTCACCGAAGTTTTCGCAGCATCCTCGTCCTCGTCGTTATTCGAAACCTTTAGAGCCGTCGCCTTCGGATTTTCCACCGAAATTTTTTCGCCGCGGTTCGAGAGCTTTCCCGGATACTGGAAAATCTTCAAGGTCGCCGGGAGGTTCCACTTGGCGCGGAACTCGTCCGCCGTCACCTTTACGGAGGTGATGCCGTCCGCGGCCGTGTACTGTTCCGGAATGAGAACCGCGATTTCACCCGGAGCAAGCGAAGCCGTATCGGCCCATTCAAATCCGATGCCGCCAATTTTCCAGCCGTAAGTCGCCGAGTCAATTGTGTTCCGAAGCGCTACGGAAGACTCGCCCCGGTTCACAATTTCGAGAAATTCCACGTCGCCGTCGGGAGGATTGTAATAGACTTCGGAAATGTAAACGGGTCCGAGAGAAATCTTGGCGTTGGCGCTTCCGGGCGTCGGAGTCAAAAGCGTTCCCTGCGCGGTCGTCGAGTCCGAAAGTTCAATGACGCCCGCAGACTTTCCGTCCGGAACCGCAGCATACTCAAGGCTCGATTCGACGCCGGTAAGAGTGCCGTTCACCACTTCGCGCAAATAGACCGCTTCGCCGCGTGCAACGAACGAAGCCTCGGATTCTTCGCCAGCTTCCGTCAAGAGCGTATTCAGTACAAGGTAACCGTTTGCCGGAACGACCGAGCCGCTCGGAACAAAGCGAATGCTGTCCTCCGCATCCGCGCGAACAATTTTCCATCCGCCGATGTCCGCATCCACGGAGTCCGCGTTGTAAAATTCAATCCAGGATTCTCCGCCGTTCACGTATGGCAAAATTTCGTTGACGCGAACCGACGGGAGCCTGTAATAGGGATCGTCTTCCGAACCGGGATTTCCGCCGAGCGTTTTGCTTGCGGCCCACGCTTCCGCATAGGCGGGATTTCCGCCGACATAGACGAGAGAACTTCCGTTCCCCGCGGCAAGGCTCGGCCACGGCGGATTGTTGTCAAAGCGGGCATCGACGTCGCCCGGTCCGTCAAGCTTTACTTCCAGCACGTCGCCCGCGTTCGAGAGCTTTTCGCCAAAGTTCCACTGGAAAAGCCTTCCGGTAAAGTTCGGGTAGGCGGTCTTAAAAAGCGTCGTGGAATTTGTCACCACGATGATTTCGTTTTCGGCAAGAGGCTCGTCGGGGAACGTGTATTCCACGGCGCCGTCAAGCCGAAGATTCACCGCCGACATGCTCGAAAGGGACGTTCCCGTGAGCTTCAGTTCCACAAACTCGGGCATTCCTTCCTGCGGATGGTACATCACTTCCGTGCAAACCATCACCGGGACGGAAACCGATCGCGTCTTGCCGCTGCTCGAATCGGAGCATCCCGAAAGGGAAAGTGCGACGCCGCAAAGGACAATCGGAAAAATCTGTTTCATGCAAAAATCTCCTTTGAATCTTCAAAATCACCGGAAAGATACGGGAAACGGGCAAATCGAAAATCCCGCGGATTTTCATAAATGCGCTTCCACTCGGCAGCCGCATTTCCGAACTTGGAAAAGGCTCCATGCTTTAGGTTAAAATGCCGAATCAAATCGAGCATCCAGAACGGCACCTGCAGGGCGGGACATTTCAGTTCGAGTACGGCGTTGCAGTCCTTTTGAAAGAACCGCGGAATTCCCGTCGAACTCATCTCCTGCGGACGGACCGTATAGTCAAAGCCGTTTTCTTCCCGAAAGCGCATCCCCGTGTCAATCGTCACCCGGGAATATTCCTCGTTGAGACCGAACCAAGCGCGCCTTTTGTATTGCGTCAAAAGCCGCGGATGGGCGTTATATGTCCACGTCTTGGCGATAAATTCCCGAACGTACTTGCGGTCCTTTTCCGTTTTGCACGGCCACTCGGACTCCGGATGGTTCCACACAAACGAAGGATTTACGCCCTTGATGGTACCACGGCTCTTGTAGCCGACATTTGCCACCTTGCGCTTTACTTCAAAATGAAAAGTTCCGTTCTGGTCGGGATGCTCCCCATAGGCGCGGACGCGCATATTGAAACGGTCAAGCTTTCCCGCCTTTTTCCAGCTTAAAAAAGTCCAGCGCGGCGAATCGAGATAAAGGTTCGTAATCCAGTAAAATCCGCCGGGCGTAATCTTCGAATAGTAATCCTCTTCGCAATACGGCCGGATGAACTCGCCGATTTCGTCCGCAATCGAAACGGGAATGTGATACTTGAGCTCGAACCGCTCCAGCAGACTGAAACCGCGCGCTTCGCTCATTTTCCGGCTCCCGCCTTCAGATGGTTTTCGACGTCGGTCCGCGCAAGGACGCCCGTTTCATAGAGCATGTCCAGATAGACGGTAAAAATTTCGGAATCCAGCTGCACAATTTTCAGGCGGCTTTCGAGCGCGCTTTCCCTCGCGCGCAAAAGGAGCAGCGGGTCGTTTCCTGCCTTGACGGCAAAGTCCTCGAAGAGCGCGCCCTGATCGACCTGTTCCACAAAGCGTTCCTGCACTTCGCGCTCCGCCATAAGCCCGAGGATCTCTTCGCGGTAGCGTTCCACCTTCTGTTGCCTGTCGCGTTTTTCCGCCTGGTAGTCGCGCTCGTTTTCGAGAACGTCAATCTGACGGCGAAGGCCCGACGTTCCCCCGTTCGAAAAGAACGGCAGGCGTATCGCCACCGATGCGTAAAACTTGTCCTGCGTGCGACGGTCGTCATCCGAGCGCTGAAGCTGCCACTCTTCCGTGCACTTCACCCCGGTGCAGCTCGTCGTCACCCATTTATACTTGTACTTCGCATACACATACTTGTAGCCGATGCCAATCTTGGAAATAAAGTTCCGGTCCTCGGCGATTTCCTGCTCCGCGCGCTTTTCGCTCAGCTTCCACTTGGCCTTTGCGATTGCGACGTCGTCAAACTTTTCCGCATCGCGCGGAAGGCTTTCGACTATCGACTTCACCTCGGAAATCGTCGGAAGAAAGTTCGTGTCGAGCGAAACGCCGTCAAAGCCTTCGACCCACGAAAGAAGCTTGAGCCGCGAATCCTTGAGAGCGTTGGAGTCCGCAATGATTTTCGCCGCGAGCGTCGCCTGGCTTTCGAGAGCGGTCACCAGATCCTGCAAACGGAACGTTTCCGTTCCCTGGAGCGCCTGCAGCACCTCAATCCGGTCTGCGGCCACCTGGGCGAGTTCCTTGTGCAGGGACTGTATCTGCTGCCGTTTTACGTAGCGCAGGGCGTGTTCGTAGCGCTCGTAGAGGATCGTTGCGCGGTCCTTCGAAATATGGAGCTTCTGATAGTCCGTCTGGCTTTTGAGGTAGGCGTCCGAAGCCTTTCCTTCGCCAAAGGCCTTCGGTTTTATCTTCAATTCAAAATCGTGTTCCAGAAATCCGAACCCGTCGAGCGTGTATTCAAATTCCAGATCGTCCAGAAGCCGCGTACCGGAACCATCCCCGAGAGCGGACATCTTCCTTTGCGAAGCCTGCAAAACGGGATCCTTCTCGACCGAGGCGAGAAGCGATTCCCAGGTGAGCGATTCGGCAAAGACGCAACCGGCAAGAATTCCGCAGCAGGCGAGGACCTTCATTCGACGCCCCCTTCCATCGCGGAATTTTTCAGAATCCCGGGCATTTTCACCTTTTCCGCAATCGAGACCTTTTCGCCGAGCAGAAGACCGTTGTTCTCGGGAATGCGAATCATCACTTCGCGGCCGTAAAGCGGCATGTCGGCCATTTTAAGAAGGCGCAGCGGGAAAGGAACAATACGGCTCGACATTCCGATGACCGTTCCCGTCATCTGTTCCCCGCTGCCGCTCAAAACGTCAATTTCATCGCCGACCTGAATTTTCGGATGAATCTTTTCGTTGACGTATCCGCGGACGAGGGAAACCGCCTTGTGCGTGAGGGTAAGGATCGGACTAAAGCTCGAAATCTTTTCGCCGTCGCGGACCTCGACCGCTCCGACAATCCACGTTTCCTTTGCGACGATAGTCAGGTCTTCCTGCTCCTTTTCGAGCAGCGCCATTTCACGGCGAAGCGCTTCGGCCTCGGTCTTGCTGCTCATTTTCGCAAGGCCCTTGCTTCCGCGAAGGAGCCTGATCTGCGACGCGGCATTCGCCTCGGCGACGTTCAGTTCCTTTTTCAAATTGCGGATGGAAAGAAGAATTCCGCTGTTGCTGTCGGCCTTGACCTCGCTCGCAATGCTCTTGAGCTTTGCCGAAATCGCACGGTTCTGTTCGTATTGCGTCGATAGCTTTTCGATTTCGAGAAGTATCGTATTCCGCCGCACATTGAGCGACGACTGGATTTCGGCCACCTTCTGATCGATATCCGCCGAGTTGAGGTTTCCGCGGCCCTCAAGAGCGTCCAATTGGCGCGTCAGCTCGTTCATCCGGAGCGCAAGATCCGGACGGCGAAGTTCCACGAGGGTATCGCCCGGGCGCACCTCTTCGCCCGGAATCACGTGAATCTTTGCCACCTCGACCGCTTCCGGCATGCTGATGGTCGTCTCCGCCGCTTCCGCAATTCCCGAAAACACGACGCTCTGTCCGTGGAAAAAATAACCGAGAGCGACGATCGCCGCCACAGCAAGAATAAAGGCAAAAAGCATCTTGTGCGATTCAATCGCATGGAACCGCGAAGCGTTCAGGTCCGCCAAATCGTCCATCTTTTTAAAAAGTCCCATCGAATCCTCCTAGACTTCCGTCGTCGCGTCCTGCATCATAAAGTGAATGTCCGAAACCCCGGGAATCGTCGTCAGCTCCTTCAGGATTTCGCCCGCCGGACGGTTCTTCCGCAGCCGCACCTGGTAAGCCACATCGACGCGTTCCCCGCCATCGACCTCCCGCATCGTAATCAGCACAAAGGTCTTGATGTTTGACCGCAAAACCTTTTCGAGCCTCTCCCGGGACGCGGAATCGTTCGGCATGGCAAAGCGGAGCATCCCGTCAAAAAAGTTCTTTGTTCCGAGGCCCGAGCGCGAAAGGACAAAGGCGATGACGCAAAATGCGAGCGTGCCTCCGGCCGCAATTCCCCAGGCAAAGACACCGCAACCGATGCCCGCGCCGAGAGCCGCAAAAAGAAACATGATGTCCCGCGGGTCCTTGAAGCTCGTCCGGAACCTCACAATGGACAGCGCACCGAGCATTCCGAGTCCGCGACCCACGTTGTCGCCAATCGCCTGCATCACGGTCGCCGCCACGACGGAACTGAGGACGAGCGCCTGTACAAAGTTCCGCGAATACGAAAGTCCGAGGAACGTATGTTCATAGGTAAAGCCTATCGCCGTAGAGCACACAAAGGCGAGCAAAAGCGTGTAGGCCATCGTAATAAGGGTCGGGTAGGCCGTGCTGGACTGGACGGTGAGAAGATCGATCATTTTTAAACCAAAACCTCGTGAAAGTGCCTATGGGTCACCTCTAAATTGACCAAAGCAATTTTTAGAGGGTCCCTATTGAAATTAGTTTTCATCGGCCCGATTTGCACCCAAATAAAAGTTTAAATAGTGACTTTTTACCCCGTTCCAAAGGCCATTTTTTTCATTTCGGGATTTTTCGTCCCTTTTCTTGCAAATTTCCACAAAAGAAAGGCGGCTTGCGCCGCTTTTCTTTCCAAAAATTTACATCGATTTCGAAACGGGAATTTCGTCCAGGAACTCAGGCCGTTTCCTTTTTCTTCTTCGAAACGAGCGTCATGTAAATGATGCCGAGAACCGCCGAGAGAATGCTTCCTGAAAGGATTCCCACCTTCGAACCGGCAAGAAGCGTCTGGTGCGCCGCATCCGAAAACGCAAGACCCGCGACAAAGAGCGACATCGTAAAACCGATGCCCGCGAGCATGCCGCCGCCGAGAAGGATTCTCCAGTTCACGCCGGTCGGAAGCTTGCAAAGCTTGCTCTTGATGGCGAGGAAGGAAACGAGGAAAATGCCCATCGGCTTTCCGACGATAAGGCCCGCCGCCACCGAAAGCGTCACCATGCTGATGGAGCTCGGCTCAATCACGACGCCCGCGTTCGAAAGGGCAAAAAGCGGCATAATCACAAAGTTCACCCACGGCTGCAAATGCGAAGTCAAACGGCCCTGAAGCGATCCGCTTTCGCGGGATGTCCGTTCCAGGACGTCCAAAACTTCCTTCCGCTGGTCGTTTGTCATCGGATGGTCGCCCTTGACCGCCTCGCCGACCGTCACAATCAGGTTTTCCATGTAACCCTTCGAAACCATCGGGTTTACCGGGGTGAGAAGTCCGATAATCACGCCGCAAATGGTCGGATGCACGCCGCTCTGCACAAAGCAGAACCAGGCAATGACGGCAAGGAATCCGTGCACAAAAATGTTCCGGATGCCAAGCTTGAACGAGAGCCATGTAAAGAAGAGGAAAACCGCGGCAACGCCCAGGGCCGAAAGCTGCACGCCGCTCGAATACCCCACTGCCACGACGATAATCGACCCGATGTCATCCGCAATCGCAAGCGTCAAAATCATCACGCGAAGACCGCGAGGGACCCGCGAACCGAGCAGCGCCATACAGCCCACCGTAAACGCGATGTCCGTCGCCATCGGAATTCCCCAGCCGTTCGTCCCTTCGGACGGGCAAAGTCCCAAATAGATAATAGCCGGAAAAAGCATCCCGCCCGCCGCAGCAAGAACCGGAAGCAGCGCCTTGCGAAAATCGTGAAGCTCGCCATCCACAATCTCGCCCTTGACTTCGAGCCCGACCGAAAAGAAGAAGATGGTCATCAACGCATCGTTCACAAACCATCCGAGGGTCGGAACATGACCGCCGAGTGCCTTGTCGAGGCTCCACGGGCCAAGCGTAAAGTTAAACGGGAGGGACCAGAACGCAAGATATGATTCGTTCGAAAGGTTCGCCCACAGAAGGGCGATTGCCGTCACAACGATAAGACAGACCCCCGCCGCGGATTCCACCTTTAAAAAACGTTGTACAGGAGCAACAAACTTGTCGATTTTCGCGAGGGGCACTTTCGCGCCCAGAATTTCCTTTTCGGCCATTGCGTGTCCTTTTTTAGTGCCGCCAAAATTTAAAAAAAAAGACTTCCGAACGGGAAGTCTTCTATCGCGCAAAGACGACATTTTATCAATATCAATACAGATGGGGAGGCGGCCAACGCGGGTTCTTCGAACTCATATCGACCTTGTAGAAGTTCTTGTCGAAGCGGCCGTCGTCTTCGCCGTATAGGCGCATCACGTAGCGGGACATCCACTTGGCGAGCTTCAAAACGGTGAGCTTGTGACGAAGACGGCCCTGGCAGTCGCGGTTCATGATGTCCGGGAGCGTGCTTGTCGTCAAAATTTCGTCGATGGACGGGCTGTTCAGCTTTTCTCGGGCTTCCGGGCTCGAATTGAAGTGCGTCACGCAGAAGCAGACGCGGTTCGGTTTTCCGGTCTTCAGGTAGTCGCAACAGCGGACAATCGTCGAACCCGTGCGAACCATATCGTCAAACACGATGACGTCCTTGCCCTTCAGGTAGTCAAGCTGCACTTCGGAATCCGGGCTGAGGGTCATGCTGACTTCGCGTTCGCCCGTGCGAACCTTGCTCATAATGACGCGCTTGCACTTCGGAAGCTGGAGAGCGTCAAACATCGCGTTTACAAAGGGCGTAGCGCCCTTGTCCGGTGCGACAATCACGAGATTGTCGCCGTCCTTGCCGGTCTGCACAAAGTTCGAAGTCTTGATGTAGTGGGCATAGACTTCCGTCGGAATCATGTTGTGGAAATGCCCGCCGAAAATGTCGCTGTAAAGGTTCTGGACCTTGACCGAATGGTTGTGCACCGTAATCACGGAATCCACGCCCGAAGCCTTCAGGAGCTGCGCATAGAGGAGCGCCGTAAACGGCTGGCCGTCGAACTTCTTCAGGTCCGAGACCGGACGGTCCTTTTCGAGCTCGCCGACCCGGTGTGCACCGCGGTCCTGTGCGCTGTAGAACAGGTCCGGTTCCATCAGGACGACGCTTTCCGCACCGTTTTCCTTGGCGGCCCGGGCGAGAATGCAGGCGCGCATCGCGAGGTCGTTCCGGCTCCACTCGTGCGTCGTCGAGGAACAGATGAGGACAATCTTGCCCTTGAGCCTTTCACCGATATTTTCGTCATCGAAGACGTCAATCATGTAGCGGGGGCAAAACTCGGAGTTCGCATAGGTTTTCAGCGAAACCGTATCGGAAATATCTTCGCGAAGCCCGATGTATTGCGCAATGTCAATCGCAAACGGGTCGTCCGTAAAGGTACCTGTGACAATGAATCGATCTTGCATCCAAGAATCCTTTTTTGGGTATTCCGAAAGATAAAAAAGCTTTTACGCCTTGGCTAAAGATTTGCCCCAATTCGCCCCAAATTCCCGTTGCAAACCAATAAAATTATAAATTATCGTTATGGAAGAAAATCAAATCGAAATTTACCGCACGACGGACGGGAGCATCGAGCTGAACGTAAAGCTCAAGAACGACACCGTCTGGCTCACCCAAAATAGTTGGCCCCCAATCTCACATGTGCAAAATTTGGCGGCAGCCAATGGTTTGCAAGCGCATAAACCTCATCAACAAGGAAAACAAATAGCCATGCCACGTCACACCGTCCTTTTTGCCCTTGCCGTTTTCCTCTTCGCATGCTCCTCACCGACAGTCCCGACTTCGGACGCATCAAGTTCAAGCGTCCAAAACGCAGAACATTCATCAACAGGAATTTCATCCGATACAGCGCCTTCTTCTGCAGAGTTCACTTCAAGCTCAAGCCTTGAATACGCAGTACTTTCCTCCGCGGAAATCTCTTACAGTTCCTCTTCCGCATCGGAAAAAGTTCTCACTGAACAGCTCCTCGAAGCGATCGGCGAATCCGGCATCTACACGACCCGCGATTCCGTCGCCGCCTACCTTTGCAAATTCAACGCGCTTCCCTCGAATTACCGCACCAAGTCCGAGGCGCAAAGCCTCTACGAAGCCGCCGGGAACACCTTTTCAAAATGGAATTTCAATCCGTGGACGGTTCTGAGCGTCATGATCGGCGGGGACACGTTCTCGAACAGGGAAGAACTTCTCCCGGAAAACTCCTACAGGGAATGCGATGTCGATTACCACGATTCAAGCCGCGGAACAAAACGGCTCGTCTATGCGTCCGGCTGCCAAATTTTCTACACCGCGGACCACTACGAAAGCTTTTCGCAAATAGAATAAGGGATCCTCTAAAAATTGCTTTGGTAAAGAAAATTTGAGTGAGACCAAGCGATGGCAGG
>CAVBPX010000060.1:0-4093 GCA_963597395.1 Eggerthellaceae bacterium
AGGCTTCGACCGGGCTTTCCGCAGCCGAGCTTCAAAAGCTGATGTAAATTCCAAGTCTTTTAAAAGATTCAATCGCCCCGGGCTTTCGCCCGGAGCGATTTCTGATGAACTCCTCATACAGGAAAAGGAATTAACTAAATTTTTGGCATGCTCTGCGAATGGATATATCAACTAACCGAACTTCCCCTTTTTGACAGTCGTCTTTTCCGCGCGGGCCTCGCCGCGATGCTCTCCATCGTGCTTGTGCTTTCGACCATGCCCGCCTACATCCGCTTTTTGCAAAAATCGGACGCGACGTCGGACTTTGACGCAAATTCCAAGACAAAAGCTCCTCCCATCATGGGCGGGATTCTGCTCGTCGCGGTGGTCGTCATCGTCTCGCTTTTGACGTGCAAGCTGAACGGCTACACCATTTCCACGCTGCTAGTCCTCGTCGCGTTCAGCGCGGTCGGCGCCATTGACGATCTCGCGAAGGTCAAAACCAAGCGGCTCATTGCGCAGGGAAAAGCGAAAGCCGCCTCCTACATGGAAAAGGCCGACGGCATTTCGAGTTCCGTCCGGCTCGGTCTCTATTTTCTCTTCAGCTTTGTCATCGCCATTTTCTGCTACAAGTTCATTCCGGATTTGCGCGGGAACCTGACAGTCCCCTTTGTCCCCGTCGATGTGTTCCAGATTTACCTTCCGAACTGGGCCTTTATCGGGTTCATGACCTTTGTCATTGCGGCCACGGCCAACGGCACCAACTTTACGGACGGGCTCGACAGCCTCGTTTCGGTCCCGATTCTCAGCAGCATGATCTTTGTGGGCGTCGTCGCCTACGTATGCGGAAACTTCATTTTCAGCAACTACCTGAACGTGCCGTTTCTTCCGGGGTGCGACGAGCTCTTTCCGCTTGCGATGTCCGTCGCCGGGGCGCTTCTCGCCTACCTCTGGTTCAACAGCCCTCCCGCGGAAATCTACATGGGCGACGCCGGGTCGGTGGGATTCGGGGCGTGCATCGGCATCATGTTTATTTTGGTCCAGGCCGGGCTTTTCCTCCCGATAGTTTGCGCCATCATCATCGCCGAAGCCTGTTCCGTTCTTTTGCAAATCAGCTACTTCAAGTTTTCGCGGTTCCGCACGGGCACGGGAAAGCGCCTCTTTCTGTGCGCGCCTCTGCACCATCACTATCAAAAGAAGTGGGAAGGCCGCTTTGCGTCCAAGCCGCTGATGAATTCGAAAATCGTCTGGAGAATGCACCTGGTGAGCATCTTCGCGCTTATCGTAAGCTTTGTCATTTTCTTTGGAATCCGCTGATGCCTCAAACCGACCTTTCCCTCGCCCAAAAGCTTTACAAGCAGTTTTCCGCCGAAGCTCCGGCCGCCTCGAAGTCCGCGGACAAAATCCGCCCGATGCCGTTTACGCTCGCCTCCGAGGACGAACGTCTGGAATTTTTCAGGGAGACGGGAAGCCTCCTTTTGAAACAGGGAGCGGTTGCCGCGTTTACGCTCGCCGGCGGTCAAGGCTCGAGGCTCGGATTCGAAGGGCCCAAAGGCGCCTACGATTTTGGGCTTCCGAGTCACGCTTCGCTTTTTCGGCTCGTCGCCAGGCGACTGATGAACCTGGGCGCCAAGGCCGGAAAGCCTATCCCGTGGGCCGTAATGACCTCGCCGCTCAACCGAAAAGAGACCGTCGAACATTTTGAGGAACATTCCTACTTCGGATACAACCGCGACTACATCCGGTTCTTTGACCAGGGAACGCTCGCAACCCTCAGGCCCGACGGAACGCCGCTTCTCGACACGGACGGGAACGCAGTCGAAGTCCCGGACGGGAACGGCGGATGCTTTCGTGCGCTCGCCATGAGCGGAACACTCGCCTGGTTCGTCGAAAAGGGCGTCCGGTTTGTCTTTTTGCACAACATCGACAACGCCCTCGTCAAAATGTGCGACCCGGCATTTATCGGCGCGCTCGCATCGAACGGCGTCGCACCATGCGCGGCAAAGGTTGTACATAAATTAACCGCCGACGAAAAGCTCGGCATTTTCGCCTACCGGAACTCAAGGCCCGAAGTCCTCGAATACTCCGACATTTCGGACGAACTTCGCACGGCAAGGCTCCCGGACGGTTCTCTCGAATATGACGGAGGCAACACGGGCATGTATGTTTTCCGCATCGAGGCGCTCCGGAAAATCGCGTCGAAGGAACTCCCCTGGCACGTTGCGCGCAAAACGGTCAACGGCGTCGAAGGCTGCTACAAGTTCGAACAGTTTTTGCTCGACGTCTTTCCGCTTTTGGGAAACCTTCTCCCCTACGGCGTCGAACGCGAGGACGAATTCGCCCCCATCAAGAACGCAAACGGAAACGATTCGCCGAAGTCCGCGCGCAAAATGCTCGGAAGCCTGCACCGCTATTTTCTCGAAAAGGCCAAGGTCCGCGTAAAGCCCGGCATGTATTACGAAATTTCGCCAAGGCTCACCTACGCGGGAGAAAACCTTTCGCAAGAAGTCTTTGACCGGGAACTCGGACGCGGCATTCTCGAGTTTTCGGAAGATTCCGTCTAATTTTTTTGCGACAGGGCCATGCGAATTCTTTACAAAGTAATTCTCCTTGCGCTGCTTTATATGCCGGCGCCTCTCGAGAATCTTTTGTTCGAAATTCTCTACCCGGTTTACGCCCTGACGCACCGGAAGCGGGCCTGGGGACGCGTTAATAGGCACCTCGAAAGCACGGGACTCATTCAAAAGACCTCCCCGAAAAAAGTTTTTAGGACTTTGTACACAAACTATCTGGATTCGCTGCGCTACCTGTGCCGCCTGCCCAAATCCTTAAAAGAGGTTCGCTTCGAGCGCGAAGAACTCATTCGCGAGCCGCTTAAAAATGGGACTCCGGTCGTTGCCATGGGAATTCACACCGGAGCCTTTGAAATCATGCACCGGATCCTTACCCGCTATTCGGAGCACGTCTATCTTTTTACGCACAGCTTTAAGGACAAGGCCCTCACGCGCCTTTTGCACGACATCCGCAAGACGCCCGGCCTCGAAGAAAGGGAAACGTCGGCGGTCGCCCGGACCATCCGGGACTTTTTCAAAAACCGCGGAATCATCGCGATGCTCGTCGATCAGGCGACGGAAGGCCGCGGAAACCCCGTGGAACTTTTGGGAAGGCCCGCGGAACTCTTTTTGCGGATGCCGCTCAAGATGCTCTCGATGGGAGCGGGAATCGTCACGTTCCGCATTTTTCGAACGCCCGAAGGGCACACGGTCCGGTTCGAAACCTTCTACCCGCCAAAATCAAGCCCCGAAGAAACAGCCAAGGCGATAGCTGCGGAAGCGTCCGCATGGATTTCGGAAAGGCCCGACGAATGGACGTGGAACTACCACAGAAACTTTACCCGAGGATAACCCGATGAACGAAGAAATGACCGAAAACGAAAAGCGCCAGCTCGAGTGGATGGACCGCCACCCGCTGCAGGACAAGGATTTTGCAGTCGAGGAAAAGGCCCGCGAAGAAGAAAAACAGCGCGCCCAGACGACACGCTTCAAAAAGCCGCGCAAGAACCCCGCCGCATGGAACTTCCCCGAGCCCGAAGAGGAAATCGACCTGCACGGATACGTCGCCGAAGAAGCCGCCGCGGCCGTCGAAAACCTGATGGACGGCATGGCCCGCGCCGGTCTCTCTGTTCTCCGCATCATCCACGGTGGCGGAAACCCGGAATACGGCAACGTCAAACACATCATCGACAAAAAAGTCGCCACCGTCTGGCGTCACCGCGTCCTTTTTTACAAAACCGAACCGAACAACTCCGGCTCGAGCATCATGAAAATCGGAAAAAACGACACTTTTAACGTAATCCCCCGCGACAGACGCCGAAAATAAAATATTTCTCCATTTTCCCCTTGCGATTTCCCAAAAATTTTTCTAATATAGGTGCGTCTCCGGAATATAGCTCAGCCTGGTAGAGCGCTTGCTTCGGGAGCAAGAGGTCGTGGGTCCGAATCCCGCTATTCCGATGAATAAAAAAAGAGCCCTGAAAAGGGCTCTTTTTTTATTCAATGAAGTTTGGATGAGGACCCACGAAGTGGGGCCGACGCCAAAGCGGTGAGAGGAGCGA
>CAVBPX010000060.1:4204-14689 GCA_963597395.1 Eggerthellaceae bacterium
CCGATGTAGTTTGGATGAGGACCCACGAAGTGGGGCCGACGCCAAAGCGGTGAGCGGAGCCCTCTCAACCCATTGAAATTCTTTCCGTTCTTTTGTATGTTTACAAATAAGCCCACATTTCACGGAGAGCCCCATGCCAACCCTATGCGAACTTTTTTCGAACTACATCGTCTATATATATTGCGAACAAAACACTTCGCACAACAAGCCACACATCCACATTCGGAAGCCGGAAATCAATCTCGCCATGGATTTTGACGGAAACGTCCTTGAAGGAGACCTTTCAAAAATTTCCGGAAAGGACCTTCAAAAAATTCAACGCTGGATCCTTTGGCACAAAGACGAACTGCAAAAGGCCTGGCAAGAAGTTCTCGCCGGAAACCACCCCGAAAAAATTTCAAGCTTTATTCCTCCGCGTTCATCCGAAAACGAAACAAATTTCTCATCCGTATCCGATTTCAAACAGGAATACACCACCTCGATGGAAGTCTCCGTCTCCAAAGTTTTTACGCTCCCGGAATATCGGCTCCTGTGCAAATTCGACAACGGGACATTCATCCTCTACAACGCCGCAGAATGGCTTGATTTTCCGGCTTTTTCCCCATTAAAAGTCTCCGAAAATTTCAAAAAAATTTCCCTCGTTTTCGGGAACCCGACCTGGACGGAGCAAGACGAGGAAATCACGGCCTACGACATTTACGTTGACGGAATCAAGTTAATAAATCCGGGCGACATCGCATTCCTCAAGTATTTGAGTTCCGCATGGACATCCGAAAACGATTTTCTTCTCCGCACGGTCACGAACGAGTTTTTGAAAGCCAGACACATCGAGGCTTAAGCCTAGGAAGTTTTCAGGTTTGAACTGGTAATAAAATTTTCATCAGAAAAGCCCCCGCATGCGCGGGGGCTTTTCATTTTCGTTTCAAACCGTCAAATTACTTGTCGGTGAGGAAATCGACGCCCGGAAGGACCTTGCCTTCGAGAAGTTCGAGCGAAGCGCCGCCACCGGTGGAGGTGTGCGTCACCTTCTTGTCGGCTCCGAACTTCTTCGCAGCGGTTGCCGTGTCGCCGCCGCCAATGACGGTGATGGCTCCGGCTGCGGTCACATCGACGATGGCGTCGGCCATCGCCTTAGTCGCCTTGGCGAAAGCGTCAAATTCGAACACGCCTGCAGGACCGTTCCAGACGATAGTCTTTGCGGACTTGATGGCGTCGCAGAAAAGATTCGTCGATTCCGGTCCCACGTCGAGACCCATCCAACCGGCGGGAACGCCTTCCTTGTCCGTCACAATCTTGTTCGCGGCGTCCGCGGCAAACGTTTCGGCTGCAACATAATCGACCGGGAGAATGATCTTCTTGCCGGCGGCCTTGGCCTTGGCCATCAGTTCCGGAACAATCTTTGCGCCTTCTTCGTCATAGAGGGACTTGCCGATTTCGATGCCGTCCACGACCTTCTTGAACGTAAACGCCATGCCGCCGCCGATGATGATTTCGTCGGCCTTGTCGAGAAGATTGTTGATGAGCTGAATCTTGTCCGCAACCTTCGAACCGCCGAGGATGGCGAGGAACGGACGCGGAGGATTGTTCAAAACCTTGTCAAAGGCCTTGAGTTCCTTGTTCATCAGGAATCCCGCGGCGCGGAGCGGAAGGTTCACGCCCACCATCGAGGAGTGCGCACGGTGAGCCGTTCCAAAGGCGTCGTTCACATAGACGTCGGCGAGCTTCGAAAGCGAAGCGCGGAAGGCTTCCACCTTCGCCGGATCGGCCTTGATCTTCGTCTCGGTTCCGTCCGCGTTCTTCACCTTGGACTTGCCTTCCTCTTCAATGTGGAAGCGGAGGTTTTCGAGGAGGATGATGTCGCCCGGCTTGGCCTTGGCGCATTCCGCTTCGACTTCGGGACCGACGCAGTCCGAAAGGAACTTGACCGGACGGGAAATGAGTTCTTCGAGCTTCTTTGCGACCGGGGCGAGCGAGAACTTCTGATTCACGGATCCGTTCGGGCGGCCGAGATGGCTCGCGAGGATGACGGCGGCACCCTTGTCAAGAGCATACTGGATAGTCGGAAGAGCCGCTTCGATGCGCTTGGTGTTGGTGATTTCGCCCGTCACCTTGTCTTGCGGAACGTTGAAATCAACGCGGATGAAAACGCGTTTGCCTTTGAGGTCGAGATCTTCAATGGAAAGTTTTGCCATCGTGATACCTTCTGTTGATGTGAAAATTTTGCCCACTCAATATAGTAAACTGCCCGCGGCGCGGACTTTACTTCTTTCTGAAAAAGTCCTTGAGGTCCTCCGGAATGGGGACGGGGCGGCCCCGTTTCAAATCGACCAGCACCCAGGTCGTCACCGCGGAAAAGATTTCCTTCCCGTCGGACTTGCGGACGAATTTCGTGTAGCGGTTCGTCGCAATTTTCGAATACTCGGGGACCCAGGTCGTTCCGACGATTTCGTCGCCGAGAAACGCCTGCGTTTTGTATTCCACGTGCTGCGTCCGAATCATCCAGCCGCACCCGAGTTCGTCCATCCGCCGCGTCCCGCCCGTCACTTCGGAATGTTCTATCGCAATGTCCTGCACCCACTTGACGCAAACGACATTGTTCAGGTGGCGGTTCCGGTCTATCATCGTCTCGTCAACGCGAAAAGTCTTTTCGTATTCGGCAAAGTTCGGTTCTTTTTCCATCGCGACGTGCATTTTAATCTCCGGTGTTCGAAAACCTCGAAAGGAATGCGTGCAAGCGTTCGTTCCTCGACTCCCCGAATACGTATCCGGGAGCGCCCTTTTCGACGATGACTCCGCCGTCCATAAAAAGGACCTCGCTTGCAACGTCACGGGCAAAGGCCATCTCGTGCGTAACGATGACCATCGTCATCTTTTCTTCGGCAAGCGACTTGATGACTTTTAAAATTTCGCCGGTGAGTTCCGGGTCGAGAGCGCTCGTCGGTTCGTCAAAAAAGAGAATCTTCGGATTCATCGCAAGCGCCCGCGCAATCGAGACGCGCTGCTGCTGACCGCCCGAGAGTTCGCACGGATACGCCGCGGCCTTGGACTCGAGGCCCATCCGACGCAACAGGGAACGGCCCGTTTCGCGGGCCTCCTCGCGGCTCTTTCCGAGGACGCGGACGGGCGCAAGCGTAATGTTCTGCAGGACGCTCAAATGCGGGAACAGGTTAAAGTTTTGAAAAACAAGTCCCGTGGAAAGCCGGATTTCGCGAAGGTCCGCGGCCGAAGCGTAGCGGAGAGGATTCGACCCGGGGACGACCAGGTCCTTTCCGCACACGCGAACTTCCCCGCCGTCGAGCGTTTCGAGCTGTGTAATGCAGCGGAGAAGGGTCGATTTGCCGGAGCCGGACGGTCCGATGACCGAAAGCACGTCGCCCGTCCGCATTCCGAACGAGATGTCCTTCAACACGGCAATCTCGCCCTTTTTGCGGTCGTAAAAGGATTTCTTCAGATGCTTGACTTCGAGAATGCAATCGTCCGACATAGGCTACCGGTAATAATTCAGTTTGCGTTCCACATAGCTGAAGAACACGGAAAGAAGAAGGTTCGCCACGTAGTAGAAGACTCCCGCGACAAAAAGCGGAAAGATGCTCGCGTAGGCGGCCTGCTGTTTTTTGGCCAGCGCAAAAAGTTCCGTGACGGCAATTACCTGCGCAAGGGACGTGTCCTTCACCAGGGTAATGACCTCGTTCGCGCTCGCCGGAACGACCCGCTTTACGACCTGCGGAAGAATAATGCGGAAAAACGTCTGCGACTTCGTGAGGCCGAGCATGGCAGCGGCTTCGTATTGTCCACGGCTGATGGATTCGATTCCTCCGCGGAAAATCTCGGCGAAATACGCGGCGTAGTTGATGGAAAACGCCACGATGACGGCCGGGAAGCGGTCAAACGAAAAAATGTTCGACCCGACGGATTCCGAAAAGTAATACGACCCGAAATACAGCGCAACGATCTGCAACAGAAGCGGAGTTCCGCGCATCACGGAGATGTAGAACGCGACCGGGTAGCGAACGACCCGAAAGCGCGACATCTTGAGAACCGCGACAAGAAGTCCGAGCGGAATCGAAAACAGGAGCGTCAGGGAGAAAATGGCGAGGGTCGTTCCGAACCCTCCCAAAAGGACCGGGACGAGAGTTCCCAGATCCGAAATCACTTGCTGAACCACTTTGCGGAAATTTCCGCAAACTTTCCGTCCGTTTTCATTGCAGCGAGGACGCTATCGACGGCATCGCGAAGCTTTTGGTCCTTTTTGCGGAAGCCTATCGCATAGACTTCGTCGGAGAGGCCCTCTTCGAGAACGATGAAGCTCTTGCCGTTCGAAAGAATCCAATAGCGGGCGACAATCTCGTCGAGGAAGACGGCATCGACACCGCCGCGATCGAGGTCCATCAGGGCCGTCTGGTTGTCGTCAAAGGGAAGAATCTGCGCCGCGGCCTTCCCTGCCTCGGACGCTTCGAGAATCTTTTGCGCCGTAGAACCGTTCTGCACGGCAATCTTCTTGCCGGAAAGAGAGGCGAGCGTTGCAAGCGAAGAATCCTTGACCGTAAAGATCATGCGGTTTTCGAGATAGGGAGAGCTCAGGTTCATCGCCTTCGCGCGGGCGCTGTCAACGCTCATGCCGTTCCAGATGCAGTCGATCTTTCCCGTGTTCAGTTCCTGTTCCTTGGCGTCCCAGGAAATGGGCTGCGTGCGAAGCTTTACGCCGAGGCGCTTTGCCACTTCCGTTGCAAGATCGATATCGAATCCGATAATTTCGTTGTCCTTGTTGCGGAATCCCATCGGCGGGAAAGAATCGTCAAGCCCGAGAACAAATTCGCCGGCCTTCTTGACCTTTTCCAGGGACTGGTCCTCCTGCTTTTGGGATCCGTCGTCGTTGCATGCGACGAAAAGGAAGAACGCGAGGAGGAGAATGGACAGTTTTTTCATAATGGGACTCCATTTTGTTTTTTTGCGATGAAAATTTAATTTTTCGCGGAACGGTCCGTCGAAGAAATCCGCGAAACGGTCAGCTATTCCGGAATTTTCGAAACGAAACCGCCGAAACCGCCGAAAAAAGGGCGAAGACGAAAAGCGCGAGCAAAAAAGGCGCCCACGAAATCCGAAAGTAAAAATCGGAAAATGTGGCAAACGCAATCATGAGAGCAAAAACGAAGACGAGCGAAATCTGGTTTGCGGCGCGGGCCGTTTTCACGGAGAGCGAAACAAAAAGCGAAATTCCCGAAAAGCAGAAACACGCGAGAAATCCGGCAAAAACGGACTTCCACCAAAGCGAAAAAAGAAAGCATCCCGAAAAAAAGGCGTAGGCGGTTTCCGAAAGGACGACGAGAACAAGCGGCACGGGTAGAAGAGCGAGAAGCTTTCCGTAAAAAATCGCGGACGGACGCACGGGAAGCAAAAGCAGGAGTTCGAGCGAGGAACGCTCCCTTTCGCCGGCAAAGCTGTCGGAAGCGAGCGGAACCGTCATCGGCGAAATAAGAAGCGCGCAAAAGAGCATCATCCGCGAAAGGATCTCGGGCGGCACTTCCGCGGAGAGGAGCGTCATTTGCGAAAGAATCAAGAGCACGGGCGGAAAAAGGAACGGCAAAAGGAACCGCGGTTCCCGCAGAATCTGGCGAATTTCATGGAGGGCAATCCGGAGCATCGGATTTTTCATTTTGAAGCCTCCCCGAACTTTTGGAGAGCATCCCGATAGACCGCTTCGAGCGAGAGCCTTTTGGGACTTGCGGAAAGGACCTTTGCGGACGGGGGAATTCCATTTAAAAGCGCTTCGGACGTAGAGCCTTCGGGCACGCGGACTTCCAACGTAAACGTGCGTCCGTCCGAAGCTTCGACGGGGCCAGTTTGCAAAAGACGCCCGCGGTAAAGGATTCCGAAGGTCGTTGCGACGCGTTCCATTTCGGAAAGGATGTGCGAACTTAAAAGGAGCGTTCCGCCGGTTTCCCTTTTCCAGTCCCGAAGAAGGCTCCAGACGGCATCCCGGGCGCCCGGGTCGAGGTTTGCAACAGGTTCGTCAAGCAGAAGAATCGAGGGCCCGTGCACAAGCGCCCGCGCAATCTGCACCTTTTGGCGCGTCCCGAGCGAAAGCTCCCCCATCCGCGTCGAGAGCCTCGGAAGTTCGAGCCTTTTCGAAAGCGTCCGAATATTTTCCGTGACATTTTTTGTCGTATAAAATTCGGCAAAGAACCGGAGGTATTCCTCAATCGAAAGCTTCGGGTAAACGCCCGGATTTTCGAGAAGGATCCCGCAGCGGGAAAGGTCCAGTGCGTTTCCCTTTCGAACCTCGTCCGCAATTTGGATGGATTTTTCGTCCGCGGAGAGCCTTCCGCAAAGGATTCGAAGGAGCGTCGTCTTTCCGGCACCGTTCGGGCCGAGGAGGGCAAAAGTCTCGCCGAAATTCACCGAAAGGGAAATTCCTTCCAGGGCCTTTTCCGGAGATTCCGGATAGGAATAGGACAGGTCGCCAAGACGAAAAACGGGCCGCATAAAATCCAAGTTAGAAATTTCTATATTGGGCGCCATGCCAAATCCAATTTCAAAAGAAGGTTTTGACAAGCTGATGGAGGAATGGAAACGCCTCAAGTTTGTCGAAAGGCCCGAAATGCAGCGCCAGGTAAGCGCCGCCGCCGCCGAAGGGGACCGCTCCGAAAACGCGGCCTACACATATGGCAAGATGCGACTCCGCGATATAGACAAAAGGCTCCGCGCGCTCGACAAAATCATCGACCATGCAAAGGTCGTAAGCACGGACGCCCCCGCCGACGGTTCCATCCGTTTTGGCGCAACGGTCACGCTCGAAGATTCCAAAACAAAAAGGCGACGCACCTATACGCTCGTAGGCGTCGAGGAAATAGACCCGCTCCAGGGGAAAATCAGCGTAAACTCCCCCGTCGGAACGGCCCTTCTCGGAAAAAAGCAGGGAGAACAGGTTTCCATTGCGATTCCGCGCGGAACCGTTCTCTATTCCGTCGTGGAGATTCTCTACAAATGAACTTCGTCGATACCCACTGCCACATGGACACGTTCGAGGAGCGGACGGGGACCTCTTTCGAAAGTTGGCGAGAGTCCGTCGAAGAAAGGCCCGACGCCATCATCCACGTGGCATGCGACGCTTCCGGTTTTGACTACGCCCAAAGAATTTCATCCAGGTTTCCGGACGTCTATGCCGCCTACGGAGTCCATCCGATTAACGCCGACGAATACTGCGAAGAAACCGAAAAAAAGCTTCTTTCCCTGTGGGGACGCCCAAAGACAGTCGGCATCGGCGAAATAGGCTTCGACTTTCACTACGATGGCGCGACGCACGAAAGGCAGCGCGAAGTCTTTGCGCGGCAGCTCGAACTCGGAAAGCCCTTTCACAAGACGTTCGTACTGCACCTCCGGGAAGCGGAAGCGGATTCGCTTGACGTGTTGAGGCATGCGGACCTCGAAGGTGCGACGCTCCACGTGCACAGTTGCACGGCCAGTGCGAACTTTGTCGAGAACGTTCTTGCGCTTCCCTGCCGGGTCTTTATCGGGTTTACGGGAATTTTGACGTTCAAAAATGCGGCGGATGTTCGGGAAGCGGCCTCCCGGGTGCCGCTCGACCGCCTGCTGCTCGAAACGGACGCTCCCTACCTCGCACCGGTTCCGTTCCGCGGAAAGGCGAGCCACGCCGGAATGATTCCGCTGGTAGGAAAGGTTCTCGCCGAGGTCAAGAACGTCCCGTTCGAAGCCCTGATGGAAACCGTCCGAAAGAACACGCGGGACTGCTACGGCATCTGAAGTTCCAAAGTTTCAAAAATTCAAAATTTGAAGGTGTTGTCCGCGGACAACGCCTATTTATTTAAAACTTGCGTTTCAAGCGGTTGAAAATTATTTTTCTCCCTACAGATTTAAAGGAGAGAAGATGAAAAACTTGGCGGTTTTAACACTCGGAATGTTCCTTGCAAACGCAAGTGCGCTCACCATCACCGAATCCGGCGGATGGTTCGAAGCGGCCTTTGCAAAATGGCAGCCCGTAAGCGGCGCCACCGGCTACAACGTCTATGCGGACGGAGAAAAAATTCACGATCCGCTGATCCGTTCCTACGGATCCTACGTCCGGGCCGACATTCCCGGGCTTTCGGCAGGTTCGCACACACTCAAGGTAGTTTCCGTCAAATCGGGCGTCGAAGGGGAATCCGCGACGGCAACGGTCACGGTCAAGGCTCACGACCGGGCAGGCTTTGCCTTTAACGGCGAACGCGTTCCGGGCGCCTACAAGTCGGACGGGACTCTCAAGGACGGCGCCCTCGTCGTCTATGTCACCGAAAACACCAAGAACACCGTTTCGCTCGACGTGACGACCGGTTCAAAGGGAACGACGACGTGCAAAAGCTTTCAGGGAATTCTGGACTGTCTCAAAAAGGGCAAGGAGACAAGGCCCATAGACTTTAGGCTCGTCGGAAACATTACGGATCCGGAAACTCTCGACAAGGGAGACATTATCGTGGATCTCAACTCCTCGGAAAATTCCTACGTTACGATTGAAGGCGTAGGCGAGGACGCCACGGCAAACGGCTGGGGCATCCGGCTCAAAAACGCGAACAACGTCGAAATCCGGAATATAGGCATTATGAACGTCGATAGCGACGAAGGCGACAACATCGGTCTCCAACAAAACAACGCCTACATCTGGGTGCACCACAACGACTTCTTTTATGGCCATGCAGGGAGCGACGCCGACCAGATCAAAGGCGACGGGGCGCTCGACTGCAAAGGCTCCAAGTACATCACGTTTTCCTACAACCATTTTTTCGACAACGGAAAGACCAATCTGATAGGCCTCTCGGAAGGCGTTTACAGCTACAACTCCACCGACTACTACATCACACTTCACCACAACTGGTATGACCATTCCGATTCGAGGCATCCGCGGGTTCGCTATTACAATGCGCACGTCTATAACAACTTCTACGACGGAAGTGCCAAGTACGGCGCGGGTTCGACGCTCGGATCTTCCCTGTTTATGGAAGGAAACTATTTCCGCAACTGCAAATATCCGATGCTCACGTCCATGCAGGGGACGGATCTTTATGCGGGCACGTCCAAATCCTCGACGGAAAATGCGACTTTCAGCAAGGAAGCGGGCGGATCCATCAAGGCTTTCAACAACTACATGACCGGAACCTACACGTTTATTCCGTATAACGCGACGAGCTTTACCAATAATGGGAAAACCGTTTCCGCAAGCGATATGGGCATCAACACGGCGACGGATTTTGACGCCTACGTGGTCACGAACAAATCGGACAAGGTTCCTTCGACGGTCACGTCCAAGTCCGGCAGCCACTATTACAGCAACTTCGATACCGATGCGAGCAAAATGTATTCCTACTCGGCAGAGACTCCCGAAGCGGCGATGAACACGGTAAAATCCTATGCGGGACGCCTGAACGGCGGAGACTTCAAGTGGACTTTCGACAATTTGACGGAAGACGCCTCCTATTCCGTCAACACAAGCTTAAAGACCGCTCTCACGTCCTATGTCACAACATTAAAAACTGTCCAAGGCGAAGGGGAATTCATAGCGGAACCCGCCTCGAGCAGCTCCGCGGTTTCAAGTTCCAGTTCCAAGACAGTCAGTTCATCGAGCGATGCAATCTCCAGCTCTTCGACCGTAAATATTTCCAGCTCTTCCGAAATTTCGAGTTCTTCCACGATTTCGGACCCGACGGCGGAGATTCTCCCCATTCGAAGCGACGTGACGCACAACTTTACACGGGACGGTCTCTCAAGCTCCTACTTCCTCTTTTCAGGGAACCTTTCTTCGGAAAAGGGAACGGTTGAAGTCGGCGGCGAGACGCTCACCAAGTGCCTCAAAATGGAAAGCGCCACCGCGATTTCCTTTACGCTCGAAGTCCCGGCGACTGTCACGCTCTACCTGAACGCGGACTTTGCAAAGAATGTCAAAATTGACCAGAAAGCCTACGCGGCAAAGAACGGGACGGTCACGGTTTCGCTCGACATCGGAAGCCACAGCATATCAAAGGGCGATGCCGGAAACCTTTTCCTGATTGAAGTCCGGGTCGAAAAGACGGAAGCCCTTGCGAAAACAGGAAAGTCCTTGGCGCGGATTTCGTTTGACAGGCTTTCCAAAAGCGTTTTCATCGAAAGCGCGCATGTGCAAAGCGTTGAAATCGTCCGCATTGACGGCAAGAGCGTCTTGCGCGCAGTAAACGGCTCGCGGAGAATTTCAATGAAGCCCTATCCGAGCGGGCTTTACATCGTCCGCGCGAAAACCTCCGACGGGACGCTTCTGAAAAAGATTTTTGTCGAATAAAAGTTTGAGCGCCCGCCGTCATTCTGGAGGGTTCGAAGAACCCGACCCGCCTGCTGCGGGCAGGTAAAATCCATCCCGCGGTTCAGAGCTTAGCTGAGAGAACTTGGAACTTAGAAATCATACCGGGCCTCGATTCGTTGGATCCTAGACGTTCGCAAAACTCAAATCTAAGCTCTCTGTTCTAA
>CAVBPX010000061.1:0-14224 GCA_963597395.1 Eggerthellaceae bacterium
CAGCGCGAAGCGTCGCAACCAAATTTTTGAAAATTGAATTTTTAGAGGTGACCTTGAATGTTTTCTTTTCGGACAAGCTGGCGGGGTGTTTGGAATCGACATTTTCAAATCGGTGACGGGGATGGGACTTGAACACACATAAAAAGCGGAATGTCTAATTTCTACGTGAAACTGCAGCAGGCTTATACCTCTGAAAAAGGTGATTCGACAATCGGAAGCTGGTATTACATTGGCTATTCTGCCCCGGGAGAATGGACTACCAAACCGGCAAGCAGTACGGCGGGTGTTTCCAAATCTCAAAATTTCACCTATACAGAAGAGACAACGGAAAGTACGAAGATTTCCGGTAATGTAGTCGGTTTTAAGGCTTCAAATATCGTCAAACTGAACGAATGCGCCCCGGCCGAGAATTGGAAGGTTACTTTGTCGGGAAGCACGACGGTTGCCGGCGGCATTGCCTTTGCCGCAACCACCGATTGCCCCGAATTGACGGCCACGTTCGACAATATCGGAAAGTAACTTCTACAAATTTTAGGAATATCAAAGAGCGACTCTGAATGGAGTCGCTCTTTTCTTAAAAACAAAAACAGAGGCCTTTCCGAAGAAAGGTCTCTGTTGAATTTGTTGCCTGTATGCTGAATTTAATTCCCAGTCGAAGTTTTACTAGCTGTAGAATTGCCAATCTGAGTGAAGCTCGGGGTCAGCACATCGCAGCCCGTTCCGCTCACGGCAGCAACATGTTTGAGTGCTCCGAGAGTTGCAACATCGTTTCCGGAGGTTTTTGTAGTCGTGACGGTCCATGCCTTCGTATCTTTTGCGCAATCATTCAGTTTGGAGTTGTTGCTTGCGGTCCATACTTCGGTTGTTCCAACAGATTCCTTGTAGGAAAAGTTTGTGGACTTTGAAGAAGCTCCCGTAGAAGCCGTCCCCTGCGTCACTTCACCCGGTGCCGTATAACCGATAGAGTACCATGTTCCGAGCGTGTCCTTTTCTGCGGCATACGCATCCTGCAGTTTCACGTAGAAGGGTGCCCATTCCCGCCCCAAAACCTCGCCGTTTCACCCCGAAAAGTCACGGGAATTGTCATGAAAAGGTCAAAAAATTTGGGAAGAGCAGACCGGCAGAAAGAGAATTTTGGCGAAAAACGCAAAAAAAATTTGCGGGCGATTACTCCAAATGAGAATATAAAAAGTGGTGATTTTACGTAAATTTTGCAAGTTTACACTTCTAACCGACAAAAAAATGACAAAACTTTGACAAAACTATTGTTTTCCCCAAACAAAAGGTTTATATTAGGGGTGTTGAGAAACAACAATAACCTTTAACAAGGAGTTCATTATGAAGAAACAAGGTTTTACCCTCATCGAATTGATGGTCGTCGTGGTCATCATCGGTATCCTCGCCGCAGTCGCGGTTCCCAAACTGTTCGGCATGATTGCGAAGTCCAAGGCTTCTGAAGTCGGCCCTGCTGCTGGAGAATACGTGAAACTGCAGAACGCCTACATCTCGGAAAAGGGCGACAGCGTCGGAAACTGGTATAAGATCGGCTACAACGGCCCGGGCGACTGGAAGGTCAGCGCAACAACGAAGACATCGGAAGCGGGCGCGCAGACTGCATCCACGAACTTCACTTATACCGATGGTCTCGCTCCGGCGGCGTTGTCAGGCCTTTCTAAAACAACAGCGATGACAATTGCAAACATTGCAAAGCTCAATGACTGTGATAAGGGTGACAATTGGACTGTTTCTATTGCAGCAGGAGCCTCAGGAACCGCCGCTGGCGAAGCCGTTTACACTTCCGAGATCAAGGGCACCGGTTGCGACGCTTTGACGCCGAACTTTGCCGCCATCAAGTAAGCACGGCTTTTAAATTCAATGTAAAAGAGGCTTCCTATGGGAAGCCTCTTTTTGTCTATATTGAGGACCATGGAACAGAAAAAAGAAATTCGCGTGCGGATATTCCTGAGCCTTGTCATTTGCGTTCTGTCGTTCTTTTTGACGCATCCCTACCAGGGCATATCCGGCGATGCCGCCCTGTATTTGAAAAGCGCCCTGTATGGAATTTCGCCGGAACGCTTTGCGGGAGACCTGTTTTTTATCGGGACTTCGCAAGATTCGTTCAGCCTGTTTTCGTTTGTCTATCGACCGCTTATATTGCTTCTTGGAGCCTACAATGCCGCTTTTATTTTAGCAACGCTTTCGGTCGGACTGTGGATTTTTGCGTGTCTTTTCTTTATTCGCCGATGGACAAAAAATGTCTTTCCGGTATTTGTCTTTTTTGCCGTAATCCAATATTCCTACGGCCAATGGGCAAGAATCGGCGAATATTTATGCACAGCCCGAACGCTTGCCGAGGCTCTTGCCATTTTGGGGCTTGCGTTCCTGTTCAAGCAAAAGCGTTGGACCGCCCTGGCCTTTTTCCTGTCGGGAACATTCCTTCACCCGCTAATGGCCGGCTGGGGGCTTCCTGTTTGGCTCTTCTTCTTTTATCCAAGGACCATTTTCCCGATTGTCGTCCTGTCTTTTCTGCTTCCGTTGACCGGGTGGCTGGATGTGTCTCTTTTTGCAAGATACGATTCCGTCTGGGCCGCATCCATTACGGAGTTTTACCCCAAAGCCTGGGACCTGGTTTGGCTTGCCGTTCTCCTCTCCCTGTTTATCTTCGCCTATCGGCTGTTCTTTTTCAAAGAAAAAAGATTTTTCCGCGCCTTTCTTGTGGTCTTTGCCATTGCCGCATACTGGACTTTTGCGGGGCTTGCCTTCAAGAACGTCTTTTTGGTTGTCACGCAATCCTGGCGCATACGATGGCTGCTGATTTTTTTCGCCGTATTTTCGGTCGGGTATTTTGGAAAGGAAATTCTTCGGCCGTGTCGATTCGTTCGATTGTTCCGGGCGCGTCCGGTTTTGACGTCCCTCTTTGTCGGTTGCATTCTGTTTTCCGTCGTCGCGGATGTCGTAAAGACCTTGCTCTCGCCCAGTTTTGAATTTAACGGCGGAGTTTCGCTCGTGTCCCTCGTTCTTGTTTGGCCACAGAGCCTGCTTATCCTTTTTTCCGTCCTTGCCGTCTATTTGCTTTCCCGAAAAAAAAGCATGGCTTTTGGAATCATTTATACGATTTGCCTTGGGGTTATCGCGGCCGTTTTATTTTGCCAAAGCAACTTCGGAAAATCAAAACCGGATTTTGGCGAAATGGATGCCTTTTTAAGGCAGGGAACGTTGCCGTTTGAATCGCACATCAAGAACGATTACGGCAAGATGCTCTATTCCTGTGAAAATTGCTCGGCGCTTGGATACATAAGCGCAACTTATTACGGTGATCATGCATTTGTTTCTATCTCCAGGGAGCGTTTTTTGGAAACCCGGCGACGAGTTTCGCAGATCCTTGGCGAGCCTTCAGTGGAACAAAAGCCTTTTGAATATCCCTACTACAATTTTTTGGTTTCAGAAAAGATCGGCAAGCCCGAAACATTTAGGAGGCTTCTGGAGTCCGGCGAATTGAAATATGTCGTGAGCGACAATCCGAACTTTTTGGAAAAATCTCCCATGGATTCGCTCATCCTGCCCGTTTCCCGCACAAGGATTTATTTATTCGGAAAGTAGGGAGTCATAGGCTTTTGCCGAACAAACTGTTTTGAGATTGACAAAGCATATCTTTAGCAATAATTTCAATGTTCCTCATAAACAAGTCATAGTTTTTAAGGCGAATCCATCGGACGCTGTCGAAAGCTGTTTGTGGAAGCCCGCAAAGAATTTCCGAGACTTCCGCCGGTTCTACTCCTAATTCTTTTTCGCGAACTTCGGTGAAGATTTCTTTCCATTCGAAATTCTCATGCAGGCAAATTTCGCAGATGTCCACGATATCTTTAGCGGCCATTCGAAATACGGCGGTTACTTTGTTTGATAGGATGTTTCGTATGGAATCCGTTTTGTCGTATATGGGAGTTTTGGCAAAACCTCCGAAATGAGCAGCAACATCATTGACAAAGTCTATCTTCAGTTTGGAATCATAGTCTGGATGTTGCAAAATCACCGACGAAAAATCGACTGTTTTCACAAATCCGGCTTCATTGTTCCAAAAAAAACCGTTTGCTTTAAGGGCTTTCAAAACCGAATTCACATGTGTTCCGAAGGACTCACAACGGTTGACAAAGAAATCCAGATCATCCGAGTAGCGGTGGTGATAATATCCCCTGCTAAGCGCGGTTCCACCGGTCAGATAAAAAGGTACGCTTAAGCTGTTGACAATATTCAGAACCCCATTCTGGAGCCTGTACAGGTTCTCCTCGTAGAATTCCGAAAACGAAGTCGAACTTTTTACGGAGTCGTTCATTGCGTAGCCCCCTACGGACGATTGGCGTGTACAGCTTCTCGCAGTTTTCCGCCCCGTTCCACAAAAAAACCAGACAGTGCCAAGGGACCCGTTCCAGCGTTCGCAGGAACATCGCTTCTCGGCTGATTCCTCCGACGGATTGAACGTTCCCGTTCACAAGCTTCAAAAGCTCGCCGGGCGAAACGGATGTATCCCAGTTCAGATTCTCAAGAATTTCCTTTTTCTGCTCGTCGTTCATCACCTGTAAATATAAACAAAAAGAGCGAAGCCCGGAAAGCGGGATTCGCTCTAAAGAATTGGGGAAAGCCCTTATTAATTGCTAGCTTTGCTAGCTTCGCTAGCTTTGGTGTTAAGCTTCGTAAAGCTCGGCGTTAAATTTTCACAATCGGTTGACGAAACCTTGGCTTCATACAAAACGCTTCCGCCTGTAGTTCCGTTGGCCACGGTCGAAATCGTCCAAACAGGAGACGTTCCGGCCGCACAATCGTTTAATGCCGTTTTGTTTTGGGCATACCAAGCGTTCGTTTCCGCAAATGCGTCTTTAGCTTCGCGTGCGTTCACTGTGGGGTAGCCTTTGCAGCCACTTGCTCCAGCTTCGCAAGAAGCAGCTTCGCCTTCGCCATATTCAAAGTTGGAATTGCTAAACATCGTATAGCCGATCTGTTGCCACGTTCCCGTAAAGTCTCCTTTTTCGGCTACATACGCATCCTGCAGTTTCACGTAGAAGGGCGCCCCCTGTCGTGAAAAAAATGGAGCACTGGGCAAGTTATGTTGTCGCTTCTTTGAGCCTGGCTGCAAGTTCGACAACCGAATCCTTTACCATAGACTGGTATTTGCCGCCGGATGCCTTGGCCGTCTGCTTGATGATATCCACCGCGTCTTGTGGAAGCCTAATGGAGTACAGACGCATTTCTGCTTTGGACGATCGTTTTCAGCCAGATGTCGCCATCGGGTTCAGGCTTGTATGGAACGAGGCTACATGTCATAGTCGTCAAGTACTTCTCCGTTGCGCATACATTCTTCGACTTGCTCAAATGAGACGTTTCTGGTCGCCTTCAGCATCAAAAAAGCCTCCCCTTTGGGGAGGCTTTCCTAAGTTTTTGTCCGATTACCTGGACTTCTTTTCCTGGACAATCGCGTCGATGACCGCTGCGACAGTGAGGTTAAAGATGTCGTGGACGGAGGCGTCCGCGTCGGTAAAGTGGACGGGCTTCTTCAGGCCCATTTGAACGGGTCCAATGGATTCGCCGACGCCCATTTCGAGGAGCATCTTGCACGTGATGTTGGCCGAGGAGAGGCACGGGAAGATGAGCGTGTTCACGTCCTTTCCCTTGAGCGTGTTGAACGGATACTTCTGATCGCGAAGATCCTTGTTCAGTGCGACGCTCGCCTGCATTTCGCCATCGACCGCGTAGTCGGGGTATTTTTCGTGGAGAATCTTCACGGCGTCGCGGACGGAGCTTGCGGAACCGTTCGCCATCTTTTCGTCGGCGCCGAAGTTCTCGTAGCTGAGAAGCGCCATGACGGGTTCGTGGGCAAAGAACTTGACCGCGTCGTGGGTGAGCTTTGCAATATCGACGAGCGTTTCGGTATCGGGGTCGCGATTTACGAGCGTGTCGGCGAGGAAGAATGTTCCCTTCTTGGTGCTCAAAATGTGGAGCGCGCCAAAGTGCTTGTAGTCGTCGCGGATTCCGATCATTTCCTTGGCGAGTTCAATCGTCGTGGAATAGCGGGAGTTGGAACCGGAGATGAGGGCGTCCGCATCGCCGACCTTGACCATCATCATACCGAAGTGGTTGCGTTCGAACATGTCGTCGCGGGCCTTTTCGGTGGTGACGCCGTTCCGGCCGTTTTCGCTCGCGTAGATTTTGGCAAACTTGAGGCGGCGTTCCGCTTCGGAGGCTGCGCGCGGGTTCACAATCTCGATGCCCGAAATGTCGAGTTTTTCCTTTTCGGCGTTTTCGCGGATGCGTTCCGGGTTGCCGAGGAGGATGGGGAATGCGATGCCTTCGGTCTTTGCCTGGATGGCCGCGCGAATCATGTTAACGCTTGCGCCTTCGGCGAAGACAACGCGCTTCGGGTTGCTGCGGGCCATGTTTTCGAATCCGCGGATGAGCTTGTTGTCATAGCCCATCATGTCGCGGAGGCTGTCGGCATAGGCGTTCCAGTCGGTAATCGTCTTGCGGGCAACGCCGCTTTCGATGGCGGCTTTCGCAACGGCAATGGAAACGTCGGTGAGAAGGCGCGGATCCATCGGCTTCGGAATGATGTAGTTGCGGCCAAAGGAGAAACGCTCGGAGTTGTAGGCGATGTTCACCACTTCGGGCACGGGCTTCCGGGCGAGATCCGCAATGGCGCGGACCGCGGCGTGCTTCATGTGCTCGTTGATGGCCGTTGCGCGGACGTCGAGGGCACCGCGGAAAATGTAGGGGAACCCGATGACGTTGTTCACCTGGTTCGGATAGTCGCTTCGGCCCGTTGCAAAGATGATGTCTTCGCGGGAGCTCATCGCGACGTCGTAGGAAACTTCCGGAACGGGGTTTGCGAGGGCGAAGACTATAGGGTTCTTGGCCATCGACTGGATCATTTCCTTGGTGAGAATGTTCGGCTTTGAAAGTCCTAGGAACACGTCCGCGCCTTTCATCGCGTCGGCGAGGGTCGAAACGTCGGTGCGATCCGTGGCAAAGAATTCCTTTTGCGGCGTGAGGTTTTTGCGGGCCTTGCTGATGACTCCCTTGCTATCGACCATCACGACGTTTTCCTTTTTGACGCCGAGGGAGAGGTAGAGCTTGGTGCAGGCGATGGCCGCGGCTCCGGCTCCGTTTACGACGAGCTTTATTTTGTCGATGTCCTTTCCGGCGATGTCGAGAGCGTTGACTAGCGCCGCGCTGCTGATGATGGCGGTTCCGTGCTGGTCGTCGTGCATAACGGGAATGTCGAGCGCGGCCTTTAATCCGTCCTCGATTTCAAAGCATTCCGGAGCCTTGATGTCTTCGAGGTTGATGCCGCCGAACGTCGGGGCGATTCCCTTGACGATTTCAATAAACTTTTTGGGATCCTTTTCGTTGACTTCGATGTCGAACACATCGACGCCCGCGTAGATTTTGAACAGAAGACCCTTGCCTTCCATAACGGGCTTTCCGGCGACGGCTCCGATGTCTCCAAGTCCGAGAACCGCCGTTCCGTTCGAGATGACGGCGACGAGGTTTCCCTTGGTCGTGTAGTCGTAGGCCTTGTTGTTGTCCTTTTCGATTTCAAGGCATGGTGCGGCCACGCCCGGCGTGTAGGCGAGCCCGAGATCCGTCTGCGTGCTGTGCGGCTTCGTCGGGACGATTTCGATCTTTCCGGGTTTACCGTTTGCGTGATAGGCCAGAGCTTCTTCGTTGAGACTAGACATAATGAACCTTTTGTTTTCGCGCGATTTTGGCGCGCGTTTTAATTTGAGCGGAACAAATATAGCAAAAGGATTATTGACGGCCTTGCAAAAAGGCCGGTCGGCAAACGGAAATGTCGCAGCTTTTGGAAATTTGAATTTTTAGGACTTGGGCGGGACCGTCTGCGCCGTGCACACTCGGTTCGTTCCGATGGCCATTGCCTGACGCATTGCCTGTTCCGCGCTCAAAATGAGGTCCGTGCCCGTTTTGGCGTTTTCGGGGTAGGTGGCGACTCCCAGGCTGAGCGTCGTCTGCAAAATGAGCTTTCCGTAGGCGACCTGCAGGTTTTCGATTTCGTGGCGAATCTTTTCGGCGCGCTGCTCGGTGCGGATGCGGTCCGCTCCGGGGAGAAGAACGCACAGGACGTTATCGGCAAAGCGGCACGGGATGTCTTCGGTGCGGATGTAGCGCGGAAGCCTTTGGGCGAGTTCCCAGAGCATCTGTTCCGCGACGTGCGGACCCTGGGCGTTTTTGAGGGCTTCCAGGTTGTCGGGGTAAATCATGATGATGCCTATCGGGGAGCCGTGGCGTCTCGCTTCGCTGATGGCCCGTGTGAGGGCCTCTTCCATGTAGCGCTTGTTCACGAGTCCCGTCAGCTGGTCGCGGAGGCTTTGCGTTTTGAATCGCACCTGGAGGTTCTGGTTTGCGACAAAAAGTCCGAACGTCGTCGCGACCATCGAAACCTTTGTTTTCCACGTGTCCTTTGTTTCTCCGGCGGGGAGTGCGTCCGTTTGGATGGAAAGGATTCCGAAGTGCTCTTCGAGGCCTTCGACCGGTGCGCAGAAGGAATATCCCTGCGGGCGGTGGTGCAGGTGCGTGCAGCCGTTGACGTGCTTCGGGTCGGAGTAATCCGCGACGACAATTTTTGCGCTGTCGAAGCTTGCACATTCCGCGGGGGCGATGACCGGGTCGCTGATGGTGTTTTCGCCAAAGGCGAAAATCTGGTGCAGCTCGGACTGGTTGCTTCCATACATATAGAGGACGCCCGAGGCTCCCTTGAAAATTTTCGGGAGGATTTCGCTCAGCTTGTGAATGACCTCGGGGAATGGCCTGTTGCGCAAAAGCTCGTGGCTAAAGTCTATCCAGTCGTCATCGGGAAATTCCGGGGCGAGAATCTTCGTTTCGAAAACAGGTTCGGGTTCGGGCTTCGGGGCTTCCTTTCCGCCGACAACGGGAATGAGTTCCGTTTCGGGAAGTTGCGGTTTTTCGGGCTCGGAAGAAAATTCCTCGTTGGACTTTTTCGCGACTTTCTTTTCGAGGACGGCACCGAAGACCGCGGCGAGGACGGCGCCCCACACGCCAATAAAAAGATAGCGGACAAACGGGGAAGGAGAGTCTCCCGGGAGAACGCCCACAAAGACGATTCCGGCGAGAAACGGGATGAGCCAAAGGATGTAGAATTTCCAAATCATACCTTTAATTTAGTATTTATCGGGTTTGCGGAAACGGAAGATTTACGGACAAATGTTTGAAACGGCTAATTTTTGCCCGGAAAAAGGTGACAAAAATGAGGTTTTCCCTTTCCAAAAAGTCGGCCGGATTTTCGGGAGAAAAATATCACACCCTAGGGGCTGTAGGTCCCGTATGATTGCGCAAAAAAAGATAAAAATTTTCCCTTTGCATGCGGGGTCTAAATTTCTAAAATTAAGACGATTTAGCCCAAGCGAAGGTATTATGCCAAAACGTGAAGATCTCAAAAAAATCATGCTCATCGGTTCGGGGCCGATTGTCATCGGACAGGCCTGCGAATTCGACTATTCCGGGGTGCAGGCGTGCAAGTCCCTCAAGGCCGAGGGATACGAAGTCGTCCTCGTAAACTCGAACCCGGCGACGATTATGACGGATCCGGATTTTGCGGACCGCACCTACATCGAACCTCTTACGGCGCAGGCCCTGACGGAAATTATCCGCCGCGAACGGCCCGATGCGCTGCTTCCGACCCTCGGCGGGCAGACCGCTCTGAACCTCGCAATGAAGCTTCACAAGAAAGGCGTACTTTCGCGCTACAACGTGGAGATGATCGGGGCGCGGCCGGACGTCATCAACAAGGCGGAAGACCGCGAACTTTTTAAGGAGGCGATGGAGCGGATTGGGCTCGACATGCCAAGGAGCATTTCGGCAAACACGCTCGAAGACGCCGTTGCGGCAAGGAACAGACTCGATGTATGGCCCGTCGTGATTCGCCCGGGCTTTACGCTCGGCGGAACGGGCGGCGGAATTGCCCACAACGAAGAAGAATTTGAAACGATTGTGCAACGCGGACTTTACTACAGCCCGACGTCCGAGGTCCTTATAGAGGAATCCATCGAAGGGTGGAAGGAATTCGAACTCGAAGTGATGCGCGACCACAAGGACAACTGCGTCATCGTCTGCTCGATTGAAAACCTCGACCCGATGGGCGTCCATACGGGAGATTCCATTACCATCGCCCCGGCCCTGACGCTCACCGACCGCGAATACCAGAAGCTTCGCGACGCGGCGATTGCCGTGATGCGGGAAATAGGCATCGATACCGGCGGATCGAACGTCCAGTTCGCGTTAAATCCGAAGAACGGTCGGATTGTGGTGATTGAGATGAATCCGCGCGTTTCGCGCTCCTCGGCGCTCGCTTCGAAGGCGACGGGTTTCCCGATTGCGAAGTTTGCGGCGAAGCTCGCCGTTGGCTATACGCTCGACGAAATTCTGAACGACATTACCAAGGTGACGCCCGCATGCTTTGAACCTTCCATCGACTACATTGTGACGAAGGTCCCCCGGTTTGCTTTCGAAAAGTTCGCCGGTGCGGATACGACGCTCGGGACGCAGATGAAGTCCGTCGGCGAAGTGATGGCCATTGGACGGACGTTCAAGCAGTCTTTCCAAAAGGCGATGCGCTCGCTCGAAACGGGCCGCGCAGGCTACGGAGCGGACGGCAAGGACTTTGCGTTCGAGGAAGTTTCCGACAGCACGCTCGAAAAGGAAATTTGCCGGCCTTCCGCCACCCGAATCTTCTACGTGCGCGCGGCCTTCAAACGCGGCTGGTCCGTCGATAGGATTCACGAAATCTGCAAAATCGACAAATGGTTTCTCCGCGAATTGGAAGAGCTTACCCTGTTCGAAAACGAAATTCGCAAGGCCGGAACGCTCGAAGGGCTTTCCGCCGACAAGGCGCTTTTCCGCGAAGCCAAGAAGCTCGGATTCTCCGACCGTCAAATCGGATGGATTTTGAACGCGAAGGAACTCGACGTCCGAGCGGCCCGCGAAAAAATCGGCGTTGTCCCGAGCTTTGCGCAGGTCGATACCTGCGCCGCGGAATTCCAGTCCTATACGCCCTATCTGTATTCGACTTACCGCGACGACGACAACCGTTTTGAAAATCCGACGGAAGGCCAGACGGGCGACGGCACGGGACTTCGTCCGGGCGAAAAGGCTTCCGGTAAAAAGAAAATTATGATTCTCGGCGGCGGTCCGAACAGAATCGGGCAGGGAATCGAATTTGACTACTGCTGCGTGCACGCCTCCTTTGCGCTGCGCAAGGCGGGCTACGAAACGGTGATGGTGAACTCGAACCCGGAAACGGTTTCGACGGACTACGACACTTCGGACAAGCTGTATTTTGAGCCTCTCACGCTCGAAGACGTCCTGAACGTTTACCGCCACGAAAAGTGCGACGGCGCAATTGTACAGTTTGGCGGGCAGACTCCGCTGAACCTTGCGAACAGCCTCGAAGAAAACGGTGTGCACATTATCGGAACGTCCCCGGCGATGATCGATGCCGCGGAAGACCGCAAGCTCTTTGGCGACATTGTGAACAAGCTGCACGTGCTGCAGCCGCCTTCCGGAATGGCCCAGACCGCGGACGAGGCGGTTGCCATCGCAAAGAAGATCGGGTTCCCGGTTCTTGCTCGACCGAGCTTTGTTCTCGGCGGACGTGCGATGTGCATTGTTCACGACGAAGAGGCTCTCCGCAAATACATGGAAGAGGAGGCTCTCGAAGTTTCGCCCGACCGTCCGATTCTTGTCGATCACTTTTTGGAACAGGCGACGGAATGCGACGTCGATTGTATTTCGGACGGCGAGACGGCCGAAATTTGCGGCATCATGGAACACATCGAACTGGCGGGCATCCACTCCGGAGACTCGGCGTGCACGATTCCGCCTCCGACGTTCTCGCAAAGCATCCAGGACCGCTTGCGGAAACTCGCGATTGACTTTGCGCGGGAACTTCACGTTGTGGGCCTGATGAACGTGCAGTTTGCCGTTCACGGGGACGACATTTATGTGATTGAAGTGAATCCGCGGGCAAGCCGCACGGTTCCGTTTGTTTCGAAGGCGACCGGTATTCCGTTTGCAAAGCTCGCTTCGCTGGTGATGGCCGGTAAGAAGCTCAAGGATTTGGGCTACACCAAGCTCTTTACGCCCAAGTATTACGCGGTGAAGGAAGCGGTATTCCCATTTGCACGATTCCCGGGCGTCGATGTGATTCTTTCGCCCGAAATGAAATCGACGGGCGAAGTCATGGGACTTGATTACCGCCATTCGATGGCCTACATCAAGAGCCAGGTCGGCGCCGGAAACTACGTGCCGATGCAGGGAAACATTTTCCTGAGCGTGAAGGATGCGGACCAGGAAGCCGTGGTGCCTTTTGCCAAGAGGCTCGAAAAGCTCGGATTCGAAATTTATTCGACTCGCGGAACGAGCACCGTCCTCCGCAATCACGGCATCAAGACGCACGGCGTTTTCCGCATCTCGGACGGCCGCCCGAACGTTCTCGACCTGATTGACGAAAAGGATCTCGCGTGGATTGTGAACACGCCGACGCCCGGTGCGAAAGCCGCAAAGGACGAGGCCAAGATCCGCTCCACGTGCATTTTGCGCGGCATCCCGATTACGACGACGCTCGACGCTCTCGAAGCGACCATCGAAGGTCTCGAAGACATGAAGGGCGAATCCGGCGACGGACGCTTTGGCGTGGAAGTCTGCTCGATTCAGGAATACCAACGGCACGCTCCGAAGGTGAACGTTTAAGAAGGAAAACGACTATGACTCTAGAAGAAAAATGGAAACTTGAGCGCGAACGCAAATCGTTCCTCGCCCTTTCGGACGGAAGCGTCTTTTTTGGATATTCGATGGGTGCGCCCGTGGATTCCTTTGGCGAAGTCGTTTTCAACACGTCGCTTTCCGGATATGAAGAAATTCTTTCCGACCCTTCGTATGCGGGGCAGTTCGTAACGCTTACCGAGACGGAAATTGGAAACGTCGGCGTAAACCGTGCGGACATGGAAAGCGAAAAGTTCCAGGCAGCAGGGCTTCTTGTGCAACAAATTAATGCGGATTCCAACTGGCGTTCGGAAGAGAGCCTATCGGACGCTCTTGTCCGCTACGGGATTCCTGCGCTTGCCGGGATCGATACCCGCGCTCTCACGCTTCTCCTCCGCGAAAAAGGAACGCTCAAAGGGTTCATTTGTTCGTCCGGAAAAGTTTCTCCGGAAGAAGGCGTCAAAAAGGCGAAAGCCTGGGCGGGACTTGACGGTATCGATATGGTCGAAACGGTCACCTGCAAAAAGGCGTATGAATTTTCGGACGCGTTTACCGCGGAATTCGGGATGCCGAAAGAACTCCCCGCTGCGGACCTGAACCTGGTCGTTTACGACTTTGGCGTCAAAAGGAACATTCTCCGCAACTTGCGGATGCAGGGGTTCCGCGTCACAGTCGTCCCCGCCTATACGGCAGCCGAAGAGGTTCTCTCGATGAAGCCCGATGGCGTTTTTCTTTCGAATGGCCCCGGTGACCCGGCGGGTGTCAAAGGCGCCATGGAAAATGCCCGGAAGCTCCTTGGAAAGGTGCCCGTGATGGGCATTTGTCTCGGACATCAGATTCTCGGACTTGCAAGCGGCGCCAAAACCGGACGCCTCAAGTTTGGACATCATGGCGGAAACCATCCGGTCAAGTTCCTCGACACGGGCCGCGTCATGGTGACGTCGCAAAACCACAACTTTGCCGTTTTGGAAAATTCCATCGACCCGGACGTTTTGGAAGTGACCCACGTGAATCTGAACGACCGCTCCATCGAAGGGTTCCGCTCCAAGAAAGTTCCGATGATGGCCGTGCAATTTCATCCGGAAGCGGCCCCCGGCCCGCACGATTCGAACCCGTTTTTCGAGGACTGCCGAAAGCTCGTCGAAAAGAACAGAAAGTAAAACGTTTGCGAAAAAAAATCAGGCTCCGGATTCCCGGAGCCTTTTCTTGCAAAGTGAACCTTTGTGGATCCTACCTGCCTGTCGGCAGACAGGTCGCTCTGCGGTGCTACGCTCCAGGATGACGGAAAAAGGAAATGTTCCAGAAACACTGAAAAACGAGACCGTACGGAGTTCGGTTTTGACATTTTTTGTCAAACGTCATTCTGGAGGGGTTGAAAACCCCGACAGAATCCATCCCGCAGTTCAGAGCTTAGTTGAGAGAACTTGGAACTTAGATTCGC
>CAVBPX010000062.1:0-14121 GCA_963597395.1 Eggerthellaceae bacterium
GCAGGATCGTAGACCTTGTTGATCTCCGTCTTGCCGACCGTGCCCAGACGGGTCAAAAGCTCGGAAACATCGGCCGGCGTAAAGAACTCTCCGCCGGATTTCCCCGCGCCGGAAGCGTACATGGTCATCAGGTATTCGTAGGCGTCGCCAAAAGCGTCGATGTCGTGCTCTTTCACGTCTCCCAGGTTCATGTTGGCTACGCCGTGCAAAAGCTTCGCGAGGCGCTCGTTGCGCTTGGCGACGGTCGAACCGAGCTTGTTGCTGTTTACGTCAAAATCGTCAAACAGTCCGGCAAAACGGCTTTCGGAATCGCTTCCCTTGGCGGATTCCTCGATGTGGCGGAATACGCTTTCGAGCGTCTCGTTCAGGTTCTCGTCGCTGTCGGCTCTTTGGTTGACGTTGCAAAAAAGTTCGGACGGCAAAATAAAGAAGCCTTTTGACTGAACCAAGCCTTCGCGTGCGTTTTCGGCTTTTGCGTCCGGAATCTTCGCAAAATCAAAGTCGATCTTTTTTGAAGCGATTTCTTCTTGGTTCACAAAGGAACACAAATTCTCGGATATATACCTGTAGAACATCGTTCCGAGAACGTAGTTCTTGAAATCCCAGCCATCGACCGCGCCGCGCAGTTCGTCGGCTATCGCCCAAATGGCGCGGTGCAGTTCTTCGCGTTCCTGTTCCTTTTTCGTGTCAAGCATTTCGAGGCCTCCGAATAGCGGAAAGATAGCTTGTTTTGCGGCGGACAAAAAGAATTTTCGGGAATGCGACGAGAAGTTTTCTACATTTCGCAAATGCACTTTTCGTGTCGTCAAATTCGGACGTTCCTTGTTTTTTCCCTGGCGCTTTTTGCGGGCCTATGGGCTTCGACGCCGATTGTTTCCGGCGAGCGGATGCGCAACTTGCGAACCCTGGAATCGACCCCGCTCCTTTTTGAGTTTCACCGGATGACGACCACCGGCGCGGAGCAAATGTTCTACTCTCCGCGGCGCGACACGTCCTGGCGGAAGAATGCGGCGGAACTTGAAAAGCGCGCGCTTCTCGGTTACCGCGACGAAAAGCAGATGATTGCGGCGAGCCTTATAGGAGGCATCGATTACCGCGGGGGAGAGCGTCTGGGCGATACCATCTGGCCCGGGCTTGACGGCGGACTTTATCTTCGCGGCTACAGGGATTCCGTCGAGTTTATGCTCGATGCGCGCATTTACGTGGAAAGCCATTCCGCGGATTACCCCAGGTCCTTTGACGGCGAATTTGTCGAATTTCAAAAAGAGGAAAACAACAGCGGCGTGGAATATGCGAGCTATTCGCGTTACCGCGGAATGTTTGCCGTGAACATGGGGTTTGGACGTCTGATGCTTGCCCGGGACGCCTTTCATTTCGGACCGGGATACTTCAACAACCTCACCCTCAACTGGAATTCGCTCCCCTACAACACGCTCTCGTTCGAGTTTCACGTCGGGCCGCTCTCCGTCATAAGCCTCTACGGCGACCTGCGCATTTACCCGAACAGCATGAGCCGCAAAAACACAAACGATCGGAACCTGTATGCGCACCGCTACGAGCTCAACCTCGGAAACCTCGTGCTCGGAATGAGCGAAACGCAAATCCTCTACAACGAAAACAAGCCGTGGCTCTTTGTACCGGTCGTTCCGCTGTTCATGGAAAAGGGAAACTTTTCGGAAGACAACAACAACGGCGCCCTTGCCTTTGACGCGAACTACCGGCTTTTGCAGTTTGCGAGATTTTATACGGAATTCTACATTGACGATTTTGAAAGCCCCGTGAGCCTCGTCAAAAACGACAATATCGAGGCCAAGTGGGCGTGGATGGCCGGGCTTCAGCTCGGACGGGACTTTTCGGTTGGAAACAAGCGGATTGAAGCGGGAGCGATTGCGGAATACGCCCGGGTGGAACCTTACGTCTATAGCCATTTTCATGCGAACACGGCCCAGGCGGCAAATCTCGGCGAGCCTCTCGGCGCACCGAACGGCCCGAACAGCCAAACGATAGACTTTGCGCTGTATGCCCAAATCGCAAAGCGCATCAACGTGAGCGTCCGAAATTCCTTTGTGTGGAAGGGAACCGATTACGGCAGCGCCATCAACGATACGACGCCCACGAGCAACCATTTCAAGCTTCCCAAAAAGTTCCTCGACGGCGCCGAAATGAAGTATTCGCTTTCGCCCGCCGTCCGCTACAGCGGGGACTTTTTCTTCTTTGCACTGGAATGCACGCTTTTCCACGACGAAAAAGTTTACACGCGGCTGGGGGTTCAGTGGTGAACCTCGAAAAGCCGGAACTTCTCGCGCCCGCCGGCGATCTGAAGCGCCTCGAATATGCGCTTGCCTACGGAGCGGACGCCGTGTATGCGGGGCAGCCCGCGTTTTCGCTTCGCGCCAGGGAAAACGGATTTCGTACAAAGGAAGATCTCGAAGCGGGCATCCGAATGTGCCACGCCGCGGGTAAAAAGTTTTACCTCACAAGCAACGTCATCGCCCGAAATTCCAAGGTGGAACCTTTTCAAAGGGCCCTGCTCGAGGCTCTTGAACTCGGCCCGGACGCTTTGATTGTCGCGGATCCGGGAATCGTTTCGTTTGTACGGAAAGAATCCCCGAAGACACCTGTGCACATCTCCGTGCAGGCGAACACCACAAACTATTTGACGGCAAGGTTCTGGCAGGGCCTTGGCGCGACCCGCGTCATCCTTTCGCGCGAGCTGCGGTTGAAAGAGGTTCTGGAAATCAGGGAAAAATGCCCGGGCCTCGAACTGGAAGTTTTTGTGCACGGCAACGTGTGCATGGCGATGTCCGGACGGTGCATGCTCAGCAACTGGACGACGCACCGGGACGCAAACCAGGGAATGTGCAACAATTCGTGCCGGATGCCTTACAGGCTTTACGCGAATCCCGAAGTCCAGGCGGACGGTTACCGCGAACACGAAGGCGAATTTTTTCTGGAACGTTCCAATTCCGAAGAAAAATCGGAACCGATCGCTCTCGACGAGGACCGCTGGGGAACCTATTTTATGAGCAGCCGGGACCTTTGCGCGCTCGAGGCCGTTCCGGATCTTGTCCGCGGAAAAATCGAAAGTTTTAAGATCGAAGGCCGCACCCGGAGCGTTTATTATTTGTCGGCGGTCGTCCTCGCCTACCGCAAGGCGATTGATGCGGCGCTCAAAGGGAAGGATGTCCCGGAAATTTCCCGCGAGCTGATTTCCAATACGGACAGTCGCGGACGGATGCCCGGATTTTTTGCGGGCCCGCTTCCGCAAAATTACGCTTCGACGCAGGAGCCTTCGCGGACGGGAGCGGTGGCGGCGCAGGTGATGCGCGTTGACGACGACGGGACTGTGCACGTCCTTGTCAAGAACCGGTTTGACAAAACGAGCGTTTTGAAATGGCTCGATCCGGAGACTTTCGAGACGGTCGGCATTTTGGGAATGGAAGGCGCGAAAGGCGCGCCGGTCGAGGTTCTCCATCCGGGGACGGAAGGCCGATTACACCTTTCTTCAAGCGTGACAAATCGCACAAAGTTCAAAAATTTTGCCTTTCTTGTCTTGCAAAAACAGGAAAAGGGCGACGGAGTAATATAAATTTCATTTTATGGAAGATTCAGGCGAATACGAATTCAAGCAAAGCAGGATATTCCGGGACTTCGACAAGGCCTACGCCGAAGGAAAGTACGATTATTTGCGCGAGCTCTTTCTTCCCTACATGCTCGAGAACATTGCGGACTTTTACCGCTTTAAAAAGGAAAAACTCAAACAGTTCGCCGAAGCGCTCGACATGCACCAGCTGCTCAAACTTTACCTTTACTACAAGCAGATGCCGCTCGATATGCGCCGCTATATGGAAGTCCAGAGCGAATCCATCAAGGCGGCCATCCAGGATACGCACAAGGAACGTCAGGTCGCCGTTTCGGACTGGATCCGCGAACACGCGGCGCGGCACAGGGACGTGACCGTCAAGACGCAATGCATCTTTCTTGAAAAAATCGCGGACCAGGTGATTCCGCCCATCGAGAAGGCGCTTGAGGAATACAGGATGACGCTTCCCGAGTCGGAGCGTTAAATCAAGCTTTTAAAACGCCGAATCCCCGGGTCAAGTCCCGGGGATTTTTCTAAAGTTGTATCCAAACAAATTCTAACAAGGACACACTATGAGCCGTTTGACGGAATCCAAGGAATGGAAAGCTCTCGAGGCGAAAGCCTGCGAAGCGAAAAAGTGGAATATGCGCGAGATGTTCAAGGCGGACGCCGCGCGGGCCGAAAAGTTCAGCGCCGAAGCGTGCGGAATTTTCCTCGACTATTCCAAGAACCTGATCGACGACGACGCGATGGCAAAGCTCCGCGCGCTTCTTTCCCTTTCGAAGTTTGACGACATGCGGAAAAAGTTCTTCTCGGGCGAAAAAATCAACACGACCGAGAACCGCGCCGTTTTGCACACCGCCCTCCGCTACAAGGGCTCTTCGCCGATTTACGTTGACGGCAAGGACGTGATGCCCGAAGTCCGCGGCGTTCTCAAGCACATGGAAGAATTTACGAACCTCGTCCGCAGCGGCAAGTGGAAAGGCTACACCGGCAAGAGCATCAAGTATGTGGTGAACATCGGCATCGGGGGCTCCGACCTGGGCCCGGTGATGGTGACGGAAGCCCTCCGCCATTTTGCCTCCCCGGATTCTCCCGAAGTCTTCTTTGTTTCGAACATCGACGGCACGCACATTGCCGAAACGCTCAAAAAGGTGAACATCGAAGAGACTCTCTTTATCGTCGCGTCCAAGACGTTTACGACGCTCGAAACGATGACGAACGCCCACACGGCAAAGGATGCCGTTCTCAAGGCGTTCAACGGCGACGAAAAGTCCATCGCCAAGCATTTTGTGGCGCTTTCGACCAATGCCTCCGCTGTTTCCGAATTCGGAATCGATACGGCAAACATGTTCGAATTCTGGAACTGGGTCGGCGGCCGCTACTCCCTGTGGTCCGCCATCGGGCTTTCGATTGCCCTCCGCATCGGGTTCGACAACTACATGCTGCTGCACCAGGGCGCCTACGAAATGGACGAACATTTCAAGAACACTCCGGTCGAAAAGAACCTCCCGGTGATTCTCGCCCTGATTGGCATCTGGTATGACGACTTTATGGGCGCACAGTCCTATGCGATGCTTCCCTATGACCAGTACATGCACCGCTTTGCGGCCTACTTCCAGCAGGCGGACATGGAATCGAACGGCAAGACGGTTGATAGGGATTCGAAGCGCGTCGATTATCAGACGGGTCCTATCCTTTGGGGCGAACCGGGTACGAATGGCCAGCACGCGTTCTACCAGCTCATTCACCAGGGCACCAAGCTCATTCCGTGCGACTTCATTGCACCGGCCAACTCGCTGAATCCGGTCGGAGATCATCATCGAAAGCTCCTCTCGAACTTCTTTGCCCAGCCCGAAGCGCTGATGAACGGAAAGACGCTCGCCGAGGCGACCGAGGAACTTCGCTCCGCGGGCAAGTCCGAGGACGAAATCCGAATGCTCGCACCGCACAAGGTGTTCGAAGGCAACAAGCCCACGAACAGCCTCTTTGTCGATACGATTGACCCGAAGACGCTCGGCGCCTTGATTGCTCTTTACGAACACAAAATCTTTACGCAGGGCGTCATCTGGAACATCAACAGCTTCGACCAGTGGGGCGTTGAACTCGGCAAGCAGCTCGCGAAGAAGATCATCCCGGAACTCGAAAAGGGCGAAAAGGATCCGAACGTGGAACTTTCCCACGATTCGAGCACGAACGGCCTTATCCGCTGGTATTTCAAGCATCACCGTTCCTAATCTTCGGATTTCATACAAATAAAAACATCCGCCGTCCGGCGGATGTTTTTGCGTGTACACGGTTATTTCCGTTTACTGTCATCCTGGAGCGGAGCACCGCGAAGCGACCTGTCTGCCGACAGGCCCGCCTGCTGCGGGCAGGCAGGTAGGATCCACAAAAGTTCGCTATGCAGGGAAAAAAGCGTGGGCCGGTGTGGATTTTTGTCCCCGCTTTCTCAAAAAATTCGAATTGTAAGTTTTTTGCGAATTTCTTGACGAAACGTACAGGAATTCTGTTTTTCCGAAAAAAGGAACACTGCCACCCCGAGGTTCACATGAAGGAAAACTCCCGGTCCAAAACAAGGAACAAATTCTCCTTTGCGCTTTTCTCCCTTTCGTCGTTTCTTGCTGCTTCGTGCAGCGATGATTCCGGCAGCTCGGGCGGCGGAGGCGAGGACGGCACGGTCAAGACGGTCTCGAACTTCGGAACGTGCCTTTCCGCATTCGAGGGGGACACCTACCGCGTCGAGGAGATGGAGGGAGACTACCGCTGCGAGGGCGGAAAGTGGGTCGCCGTCTAGTCGCTTGGCGAGTGCACGGACGCTCTCTCGGAAGAGCTTCGGACGGATCCTCCGGCAAGAAAAAGAAGACGTACATCTGCGCGAACGGCACCTGGCGCGAGGCCTCCACGGCCGAGAAGGCTTCGAAGGCCCTGTGCACGAAGAACAACGAGGACAGCTTCGCGACCGACTCCTCGGACAAAAAGAACGTGAAGGTTTATGTGTGCAAGGACTCGCTCTGGACCGAGGACTCCGCCGTTGAGCAAGGTGGGCGGCTCGGACTTCTTCAGGTTCGGGGCGTTCCCCGCAGGTGAACTCTACAATAGTACGTTCAGATCTTCGCGAGCTTCTGGAGTTCCACGGAGTACGGAAATAGCGATATAGGCAGCTACTTCTGGTTCTTGGGATACGATGAGACGAATCTGGGCTCGAGCCAATACAGCTTCAAGTCCAGCGCGTACTCCGTCCGTTGCGTCAAGGATTAACCTTCCCCCAAAAAATCCCCGGCAAAACCGGGGATTTTTTATGCCCCCCCCGGTTTACCGAACCTTTTTGAAAACGCCGAGTTCAAGCTTCCCGGGCGCATAGCGGAACTTTCCTTCGAACGCTTTGCCGCTCGAAAGGTTTTTCCAGATTCCTTTCGGAAGTTCCACCGGGCGGCTGTTTTCGCCGGCGTTTAAAATCGGCGCGACCAGCAGGGAGTTTCCGACAAGATATTCGTCCTCCATCCGTTCGTCGGAAATTTTTAGCGCATCCTTTCCCAGGTAAAAGAGCGGACGCATCACGGGCGCACCGGTTTTCTTCGATTCTTCAAATAGTTTATACAAAACGGGCTGCATTTTTTTTCGAAAGAGAATTGCATTCTTGACGCGGGCCTCGCATTCCTCCCCGAACTGCCAAGGTTCTTGCCGTTTGCAATTTTTGGACGAATGAATGCGGAAAAATGGAAAGAGAACGGCCGCTTCCGCCCAGCGCGCAAGGAGCTCCGCCGAGGAATCGTCGCCAAAGCCGCCCACATCGACACCGACGAGAGGAATTCCCGAAATCGAGACGCCGAGCGCCATCGGAATGGATTCTTTTAGGGATTTCCACGTGCTGAAATTGTCGCCGAGCCAAATGCCCGCGTAGCGGCCCATTCCAAAGCTCGCGCTGCGCGAAAGAACAAACGGGCTTTCTTCCGGATGCGCCCTTCGCAGTCCTTCGAACGTCGCCTTGGCCATGCCGTTCGCGTAAAGGTTGTGAAAACTTTCGTGGTCGCGCGTGCCGTGCGAAAAGAGCATCTCGTCGTCCGAAACGGAACCCGTACTCGGATCGTTCATGTCAATCCAATAGCCGAAAAATCCTTTTTTTGAAAAGGCTTCGACGTGCCTTGCCCAAAACTCGGAACCTTCCTGCGTCGAAAAGTCCGGAAAGAGCGTCGCACCGGGCCACACAAATCCGCGGTAAAAGTCCCCGTTCGGATTTTTGCAAAAAACGTCCTTTCGAATGCCTTCGTTGCGTATAAAGTAATTTTCGTCGCGGACGCCCGGGTCGAGAATCGGAACAATATGCCGTCCTTTTTTTAAAAGTTTTTCCGCATCGCGTTCCGGATACTTGAACGTCTTTTCGCTTGTGGTAAAAACCTTGTAGCGGTCCATGTAGTCGATGTCGAGAAAAAGTCCTTCGCACGGGATCTTTCTTTTGGACATTTCGCGGTCGAGAAAGTTCAAATCCTTTGTGCCTGCATACCCCCAGCGGCTTTGGTGATATCCGAGGGCCCACATTGGCGGCACGTTGCACGGGCCCGCAAGCCTTCCGAGTTTGGAAATCACGTCCGCGGAATCGTTGCCCACAATAAACAGCACGTCGAGCGGTCCGTTTGTGCTTCCAAAGTAAAGCGAAGAACCTTGGACCGGTTCCTGGCTCGGATGCAGCCGCATATCGGGCGAAAGCGAAAAGAACGCCCGGCCCGCATCGTTAACAAGAACTCCGACCGCTTCCGTTTTTTTTCGAATTAGCAAAAAGGGAATGTTCGCATACAGTGGGTCCGGATTGTCTTCGCGGCATTTGATGTCGCCATGTGCGCCCCAGGCATCGACGTTCCACATTTGCGCGCGCGTCCCGTTCCGACGAAATTTCCCCGAGCGTTCGCCGAGACCGTAAAACGAAAAGTCCGGGTCGTTTTCAAATCGCAAAATCCAAAACTTTTCGCATGTGCCGAAAAATCCCTCGGAAGCTCCTTTCAAAAAGGTCTTGCCCTTGGAATCCGTTACGCATAAAGTTTTTTTTGAAAGCTTTACCCGACCCTTAAAGTTTTTGCCGTCTTCGGACCTGAAGGCTTCCTTGTTCCACTCGAACGGTCGCGGTTCGTTTGGCCCGTAAAAAATTTGCAATCGAAAGAATCCGCCTCCGAGGTCGGTGAGTTTTTGATTCAGCTTGGAATGCTTAAAGCGAAAATTTACAGGATGCGGAATTTTTGAAAAATCCATAGGACCTTCTTTTTGGGACGGTTTAAAAATAAATTCACGCCTTGGATTTGGAACATTTTCCTTGGCGTTCGGGCTTTGCCGTAAAAAATTCGGGGAGCGTTCCGTCGGAAAGTTCAACGCATTTGCGCTTTGTGGAAACGCTTTGCCGTTTAATGAGAAATTCGAGCCGCAGCGCGTCGTGTTTTGTCTCGAGTTCAAAGACCTTCAAAATTTTTTGTGGCGGAAAAGACTTTGTAAAGCGCGCTCCCTTGCCGCTCCTGTGCGCCTCAAAGCGCTTTTGCACATCGGTCGCGTATCCGGTATAAATCCGTCCGCCTTTGCACAAAAGCATATACACGTAATGGGGCATGTTTTAAAAATAGAATTCGCGCTTCCACGTCTTTCCTAAAGGCTCGAAAGAGCCGATAGAATCCACGATTAGACGCCATTCTGGAACGACCGCAGGGAGTGACCCGCCTGCTGCGGGCAGGTAGAATCCGTCCCGAGTTTTTTCTGCAAAACAAAAAGTCCCGGATTTGCATCCGGGACTTTTTGAAAGTTCAGGCAGATGGCGAATTACTTCGCTTCTTCCTTGGCTTCTTCGGCTTCCGCATCGTCGGCCTTCTTGGCCTTCTTCGCGGGCTTCTTCTTCGCCGGGGCGACGGCTTCGCCGATGGTCGTGCCGTTCTCGCCGGGCTTGTGGGAGTCCATCCAGGCCTTGAGTTCGGCGGATTCGCGGTTCTTGAAGTAATCGACAACCGAGAGCGTAATCTTGCGATTGTTCGGGTCGATTTCCGTCACGACGGCCGGAACTTCGTCACCGACCTTGAATGCATCGGCCGGAACCTTGATGTATTCGGCGGTGAGCTTCGAAACCGGGATGAATCCTTCGATGCCGTTCGGGAGTTCCACGACGACACCGCGGTCGAGCAGGCGGATGATGTTGCTCTTCACTTCGGAATCGATCGGGTAGGTCGTTTCGATGGTGTCCCACGGATCTTCGGTGAGGTGCTTCATGGAGAGCGAAATGCGGCGCTTTTCCTTATCGACGGCGAGCACAACGCACTCCACCTTGTCGCCCTTCTTGACCATTTCGGACGGGTGGTTGATCTTCTTCGTCCAGGACATGTCGGAAACGTGGATGAGGCCATCGACGCCGTCCTTGATTTCGACGAACGCGCCGAAGGAGGCGAGGTTGCGGATTTCGCCCACAACGCGTGCACCCGGAGGCAGTTCTTCGTCGATGTGTTCCCACGGATCTTCTTCAAGCTGCTTGAGACCGAGGGAAATGCGTTCCTGTTCCTCTTCGACCTTGAGCACGACCGCTTCCACTTCCTGGCCGACGGCGAGGATCTTGGAAGGATGCTTGACGTGCTGCGTCCAGGACATTTCGGAAACGTGGATAAGGCCTTCGATGCCGTCTTCGAGTTCGACAAACGCGCCGTAGTCCGTAATGGAAACGACCTTTCCCTTGACGACCATGCCTTCCGGATAGCGGGCGGCGACGTCCTTCCAGGGATGCGGTTTCAGCTGCTTCATGCCGAGCGAAATGCGTTCCTTCTTGTCGTTGAAGTCGAGGACCATCACTTCCACTTCGTCGCCGAGCTTCACCACTTCGGACGGGTGGTTGATGCGCTTGTAGCTCATGTCGGTGATGTGGAGGAGGCCATCTACGCCGCCAAGGTCGATGAACGCGCCGAAGTCGGTGATGTTCTTGACGATGCCCTTGCGGACCTGGCCCTTTTCGAGGTTCTCGAGAACCTTGTCGCGCTGGCTGTTGCGCTGCTCTTCGAGAACGACGCGGCGGGACACGACGATGTTGCGACGGGCCTTGTTGACCTTGATGACCTTGAGTTCGAATTCCTGGCCGATGAGGGCGTTGATGTCCGGAATCTGGCGGAGGTCGATCTGCGAACCCGGGAGGAATGCGTCGATGCCGAAGAGATCGACCACCACGCCGCCCTTGATGCGCTTCGTGAGCGTGCCGCGGACGATTTCGTTGTTTTCGTAGGCTTCGCGGATGCGTTCCCACACGCGGACAAAGTCCGCCTTCTGCTTGGAGAGAACGAGACGTCCGTCGTCGTCCTCGAGCTTTTCGATATAGACTTCGATTTCGGAACCGACTTCGGGAATTTCGTCATCCTTGAATTCGTTGCGGGAGATGACTCCTTCGGACTTGAAGTTCACATCGACGAGCACTTCCTGTTCGTTCACCTGGCTGATTTTGCCGGTGACGACCTTGCCTGCTTCGAGGCCTTCCATGCCGGCGTATGCTTCCGCCGCCTGGTTCGTGCCGATGGATCCGAGTTCCTTTTCGGCCTCGAGAATTTCGTCGAGGTCCGCCTGGGTTCCGTATTTGAGTTGGGACATTTGTTTTGATTGGGGGTTGTGGAAAGAAAGTCGAAGCTACGCCACCACACCTACGCGGTCTTCGATTTCCTTTACCTGTTGTTGTATTGAGAGTTGTGTGGTGTCAATTTCAATGGCGTCGTCGGCCTTTTTGAGCGGGGCCGTTTCGCGGCTGGAATCTATCCGGTCGCGTTCCGCGAGGTTCTTCTCGATTTCTTCGAGCGACATTTCGATGCCCTTCTGTTGGCATTCGAGAAAGCGCCTTTTTGCGCGGACCTTGATGTCCGTGACGAGGAAGAACTTGAAATCCGCATGGGGGAATACCGCGGTCCCGATGTCGCGTCCGTCGAGGATGCTGCTTGTTTCGCTTGCGATTTTCCGCTGGGCCTCGGTGAGAACCTTCCGCACCTCGGGAATTGCGCTGTAGAGGCTTACCGCTTCGGTCACCCGCTTGCTGCGAATTTCCGCTTCGCGGTTTACCCCGTCAACGAGAATCCGGTTGTTTGCGTCAAAGCGAATATCGACAGTCCCGAGAAGCCTTGCAAGGGCGTCTGCATCCTCCGGTCCGATGCTCTTTTCGAGGGCGGCAAACGTAATTGCCCGGTACATCGCACCGGTATCGAGATAGGTGAGGCCCAGGTCCTTTGCAACGAGCTTTGCGGTCGTACTCTTGCCGGTTCCGCTCGGGCCGTCAATGGCAATAATGATATGGCGTTTCGGGGTATTCAATTCGCGGACAAATATAGTTATTCGGCTGCGGGGCTTCCGTTAAAAGTCGGAAGTCGCGCCGCTTTCGTCCGGTCCGTAGTAGCCGTCTTCCTCGACGCCCTTGTTCTCCGGTTCAAAAACCTGGGACGGTTCGTCCGAGGATTCGGAATCGTAGGAACTCGATTCGTAGGAGGTTTCGGACGATTCGCTGTCGTAGGACGATTCGCCGTAAGAGGACTCGGACGATGCCGCTTCCTCGGTATAGCTGTCCGGTTTGCGGAGTTCGCCCGTGCTGCCGTATTTGCGCTTTTCCTCTTCGGTGAGCTTGTTGGTAAAGACCTCGACCTCGGGTTCCTTCTGGGCGGCTTCCTCTTCGCCCGCCATAATGCGCTTGCCGCGTTCGATGGTGCGGTTGATGCGGTCCTGGCGCATCTGTTCAAGGTTCGATCCGACCTTCTTTTCTTCTTCGGACACGGTGAACTTCCGGTTGAAGTCCTCGAGGACCGCCTTGATGCCGATGAGGCGGCCCTTCTTATCGACCGACCAGGGCATTTGCTTGAGCGCGGACACGCGGAGACGGCTCGCCGCAAGGCGGTATTCCTGCTTCATCAGACCGTTTTCGTCCGTCAGGTCGTCCGCTTCGTCCGGCGTCACAAATTTCAGGGCCTCATGCCAGTGTTCACCCTGGGAATTGACCGTAAAGCCAATCAGGGCGTCATTGATTGCCGTTGGATCGCTCGGCGCCGTGCTGGCGCAGCCGACAAACAGGAGTGCGGAAAACAATCCCAAGACCATCTTTTTCATCTCAAAGTCCTCCGAGATTCATTTGTCCTAAAAATATAATCAAAATATGAAACAAGTTGTCCCGCTTTCCAAAAAGTTGCGGAATCTGCGCGTGGAATTTCTATCATTTGGCCCATGAGCGAAAATCAAGACATTTGCCGGGTCGTCCGGAACGACGGCAAGGAGTTTTACCTTGTCGGAACGGCGCACATTTCAAGGGAATCCAGGGATCTCGTCGCAAAGTCCATTGCCGAGGTTCACCCGGATACGGTTTGCGTCGAACTGGACGAGGGCCGCCTCAAGTCTCTTGAAGACCCCGAACGCTGGAAAAAGACCGACTTGCGAAAAATCATCCGCGAGCACCAGCTGGGGACCCTCATCGCGAACCTCGTCCTGAGCTCCTACCAAAAGCGTATGGGAATGCAGACCGGAATGCGCCCCGGAGCGGAACTCTACGAGGCCGTGCAGACGTCGCGAAAGGAAAACATCCCCGTCGTCCTCGCCGACCGGAACATCAAGACGACGCTCAGGCGCACATGGAGCTTTACCCCGTGGTATCGAAAGCTCTCGCTTGTAGGCTCGCTTTTTTCGAGCCTCTTCGACAAGACGGAAGTGAGCGAAGAGGAGCTTTCGAAAATCCGCGAAAAGGATTCCCTTTCGTCCATGATGGAAGAGTTTGGAAAGACGTTTCCGGAGGTGAAGACGGTTCTTATCGACGAACGGGACGCCTACCTTGCAAACAGCATTCGCAACGCTCCCGGAAAAAAGGTTCTCGCCGTCGTCGGAGCGGGCCACGTCGCGGGCATAAAGAACATCATCGAAACGGACAAGGAGCTTCCGAGCGAAGAGGAACTTTGCAAAATCAAGCCTTCCTCGCCGTGGTTCAAGATTTTCGGGTGGACCGTGACCGTGGCCATCATCCTCTCGATCCTTTTTGTGGGCTACCGTTCCGGAATGGAAAAGGCCGGGGAACTCACGCTCAACTGGGTATGCCTGACGGGCGGCGGCGCCATGCTCGGCGCGATTGTCGCGGGAGCGCATCCGCTTGCGGTCTTGACGGCCCTTGTCGCCGCTCCGTTTACGGGCCTTACGCCGCTCATCGGGGTGGGATTCTTTGTTGCCCTCGTGCAGGTGTATATGCGGCCTCCCCGCGTATCGGAATTCGAGACCGTCTCCGAGGACATCTGGAAAGTTTCCCGCTGGTGGAAAAACCGCCTGACCCGCGTCATCCTGTGCTTTCTTCTCCCCGGATTTCCGGCCATCATCGGCAAGATCATCGCGCTCGTCGGCATTTATAAGGCGTTCTGAAGGAAAGGTCAACCGAATTCGTCTGGAGGGAAAAATGAAAAGGCTTTTAGGGAACCTCTAAAAATTGCTTTGGTAAAGAAAATTTGAGTGAGACCAATCGATGACAGGACGGTACGAACCAGCGCGAAGCGTCGCAACCAAATTTTTGAAAATGAATTTTTAGAGGT
>CAVBPX010000063.1:0-13411 GCA_963597395.1 Eggerthellaceae bacterium
CTATCCGCGAGGGCGTATATAAGTCCTTTCAGGTGACGCAGGAGCACTTCGCCGAGGAGTACGGCAAGAAGGTGCGCTTCTTTATCTATAACTCTGCCCAGTTGACGGAGATTGACCGTTTTGCCTCGGATAACTCCATCTGTGCCATGATTATCAACTCGCAGGCATTCAATGCCAAAGGCAAGGATGCACGCCGTATCAGCATGAAGCTGGACGAGTTCCGTTCCCGCCGCCCGATTGATATCATTGCAAAGACGAATCCGATATTGATTATCGACGAGCCGCAGTCCGTCGAAGGTAAACAGACGAAGGAAAACCTGAAGCAGTTCAATCCACTGCTGACACTGCGCTATTCTGCGACGCATAAGAGCGACAGCATCTATAATATGGTCTACCGTCTGGACGCTATGGAGGCATACAATAAGCGGCTGGTCAAGAAGATTTCCGTAAAAGGCATTTCGGAGTCCGGCACTACAGCGACGGAAAGCTATGTGTATCTGGAGAGCATCAACCTCTCCAAGGCAGCACCTACGGCAACAATCCAGTTTGATGTGAAGGGCGCAAGCGGCATCCGCAAGGTAACTCGCACTGTTTCCGAAGGTTATAACCTGTACGATAACTCCGGCAATCTGGAAGAATACAAGAACAACTTTATCGTATCCCATATTGATGGACGGGATGACTCCGTGGAGTTTGTCAACGGCGTCAAAATTTACGCAGGCGATGTGATTGGCAAAGTCAGCGAAGACCAGCTACGCCGCATTCAGATTCGAGAGACGATTCTGTCCCACATTCAGCGCGAACGTGAGCTGTTCTATAAGGGCATCAAGGTGCTGTCACTGTTCTTCATCGATGAGGTGGCCAAGTACCGCGTTTATGATGAAGCCGGTCAGGCACAGAACGGCACCTATGCTCAGATGTTTGAGGAAGAATATGCCGACATTATCAGCAATATGCAGCTTAGCATTGGTTCAGGAGATGGAGAGGCTGAGTATCTGAAGTATCTTCAGTCTATCCCTGCTGAGAGAACCCATGCCGGTTATTTTTCCATCGACAAAAAGGGCAAGATGACCGATCCAAAGGTGGGACGCAAAGAGACCACCACGGATGATGTAGATGCTTATGAGCTGATTATGAAGAACAAGGAGCTGCTGCTGGATCGCGACCCGAAGCGCTCCCCGGTTCGCTTTATCTTCTCACACTCCGCTCTGCGCGAGGGATGGGATAACCCAAATGTGTTCCAGATTTGCACGCTTAAACAGAGCTCCAGCGAAGTGCGCAAGCGTCAGGAAGTTGGTCGAGGCCTGCGTCTGTGCGTCAACCAGGACGGTGAGCGCATGGATACCAATGTTCTCGGCAATGACGTTCATAATGTAAACGTGCTGACCGTTATCGCCAGCGAGAGCTATGATAGCTTCGCCAAAGGCTTGCAGTCTGAAATTGCGGAGGCCGTGGCTGATCGTCCGCGTGCCGTTACGGCCGAACTTTTTGAAGGTAAGGTGATCAAGGACGATAAGGGTAACGTGATCAAGGACGATAAGGGTAACGAACAGGTTATTGATAACGACACTGCTCAGGCAATTTATGAGAATCTGATTTCCAACGGCTACGTGAAACGCGGCGTACTCACAGACAAATACTATGCTGATAAGGCAAATGGCGAAATCAAGATTGCTGATGAAGTGGCCGATTCTGCCGCATTCGTCATTGAAATCATCGACTCTATTTACGACGGCAAGTCCATGATGCCCGCAAATGCCCGCAGCAACAATGTAGAGCTTCATGTGGACAAAGATAAGCTTGCCATGCCGGAATTTAAGGCACTCTGGTCGAAGATCAATGCCAAGACCGTGTATGTGGTGGATTTTGATACGGAGGAACTGATCCGTAAAGCAATCAGTTCGCTGGACAGCAAACTGAAAGTATCCAAAATCTACTTTAAGGTGGAGACCGGCACCATGGAACAGATCCAATCCAAGGAAGAACTTGAAAACGGTTCTTCGTTTGTGAAGGAATGCTCCGGTGCTTCGGATTATAATCAGACGATTTCTGCAAGCGCCAGCGTCAAATACGACCTGGTTGGTAAGCTTGTGGAAGAAACCAAGCTTACGCGTAAGGCGGTTATTCGCATTTTGCAAGGCATAAAGCCGCTCGTCTTCAAGCAGTTTAAAGACAATCCGGAAGAGTTTATCATCAAGGCGGCCGCTCTTATTAACGACGAAAAGGCAACGGCAATCATTGAGCATATCACCTACGATGTGATGGATGACCGCTACGGAACAGATGTCTTTACCGACCCGACCATTAAAGGACGCCTCGGCGTCAATGCGATGAAAGCAAAGAAGCATCTGTACGACCATATCGTTTACGATTCCGAGGGCGAGCACAAGTTTGCCACCGAGCTCGATACGAATACCGATGTTGCCGTGTATGTGAAGCTTCCTGACGGATTCTACATCTCCACACCGGTCGGTCACTATAACCCGGACTGGGCGATTGCCTTCTATGAGGGCACAGTGAAGCACATCTATTTTGTTGCCGAGACCAAAGGCTCCATGTCTTCTATGCAGCTGCGCTTGATAGAGGAATCGAAGATTCACTGCGCAAGGGAGCATTTCAAGGCCATCAGCAATGGAAATGTGGTTTATGATGTCGTAGATAGTTATCAGGCCTTGCTGGAAAAAGTCATGAAATAGCAGAATGTAAACGAACTCCACTTCCCGTGTCAGGAGTTCTCATCGCTCGTTTATCTGGATATAAGAAAAGACCGGTAAGGAACCGGTCTTTTCTTATATGGAGCTAAGGAGATTCGAACTCCTGACCCCAACGCTGCCAGCGTTGTGCTCTACCAAACTGAGCTATAACCCCGTTAGAGTGAACCAAATTGAGAAAAAAAATGGTTTTTTGTCAAGGGGCAAATTCAAAAAAATTGAAAATTGCCGCGGATCACTCTAAAAACGCCTAGGCGACGGTCTCAATCTGGACGGTTTCGATGATAACGTCCTGGTAGGGGCGGTCGTTTGCGTCGGTGCGGACGCCCGCGATGTCGTCGAGAACGTCGAATCCGTCAAAGAGCTGCCCAAAGACGGAGTATCCCTCTGCGGCGCCGCCGTTTTCCGGATGGTCCAAAAAGTGCGTGCCTTCGGCCGGGTGGACAATAAAGAACTGGCTTCCGATGGAGTGCGGCATCATCGTCTTGGCCCAGCTGAGCGCACCGCGCAGGTGCGAGAGCTTTGCGTCGTACTTGTCGCCGATGGTCGTGTCCTCGCCCTTGGCCGAGTATCCGCCGGTGCCGTTCCGGTTGGTGAAGTCGCCGCCCTGGATCATGAAACCCTTGATGATGCGGTGGAACGGGACGTTATCGTACTTTCCCTGCTTTGCGAGTTCGATGAAGTTTTCGGCGCATTCCCCGACGATTTCGGGGAAAAGTCGGGCGCGCATTTCGCCGTGGTTGGTGCGGATGATGGCTATCGTTTCGCCGGTCTTCGGCATGTCGAGCTGATTGAACATAAGTTGAAATCTCCGTTTGGATTTGTTCGGCAATAAAAACTACATTTTCTTTTTGGAAAAATCTTGAAAAAGGAGCCCGTTTTGAAGGATAACTGCAAACGGATCCGTCAGCTGCTCGACGCCCAGGCGATTGAATCGGCCCTGGACCGGATGGCTTCGACGGTCGCCGAAATGATTCCGTCCATGGATAACGTCCTTGTGCTCGGCATGGCGAGCCGCGGAATTCCGCTTTCGAAAAAGCTCGCGAAACGCCTTTCGAGGCGCTTCAACCGGGAAATCCCTTCCGGATGCCTGGACGCGACCTTTTACCGGGACGACTTTCACTACCGCCGCCCGCTCGCGGTGACCGAAATGCGCATTACGGAAATGCCCGTTTCCGTCGAAGGAAAAACCGTCATTCTCGTCGATGACGTCCTTTATACGGGGCGTTCGGCCCGGGCCGCCATCCAGGCGATTCTCGATATGGGACGTCCGGCAGCCGTCCGCTTTTGCGTGCTGGTCGATCGCGGGCACAGGGAGCTTCCGATTGCGGCCGACGCGGTGGGGCTTTCCGTCAAGACCCTCGAAAACGAGGAAGTGCGCGTGTTCATTGAACCGGACGATCCGGAAACGGCGGTTTATCTTGTACAGGTGGATAACGTATGAAGTCATCTCTTTCCATTCGGCATCTTTTGGGACTACAGGGCGTAGGCGAAAGCGACATCCGCACGATACTCGATACGGCGGTGGAATTTCGGAACCTGCTGGAGCGGCCCATCAAAAAGGTCCCTTCGCTTCGCGGCCTCACGATTGTGAACCTCTTTTTTGAAAACAGCACGCGGACGCGTACGAGCTTTGAACTCGCCGAAAAAAGGCTCTCCGCCGACATTGTGAACTTTTCGAGTTCGAGTTCGAGCGTGCAAAAGGGCGAAACCCTGCTCGATACGCTCAAGAACATCGAGTCGATGAAAATAGACGTGGTCGTCGTTCGTCACAAGGGAACCGGCGTCCCGGGATTTCTCGCAAGCCATACGAACGCGATTGTCCTGAACGCGGGGGACGGCGCGCACGAGCATCCGACGCAGGCCCTGCTCGACATGTTCACCATCGAGCAAAAGCTCGGTTCCCTCAAGGGAAAGCGAATAGCGATTGTGGGCGACATCCGGCACAGCCGGGTGGCGCGTTCCGATTCGTGGGGCATGACGACGCTCGGAGCTTCCGTGACGCTTTGCGGACCGAGTACGCTGCTTCCGCGCTACCGGGCCGATTTTCCGAACGTTTCGTGGGAGACGGACGTGAAAAAGGCTGTCGAAGGCGTGGACGCCATTATCGCCTTGCGGTTGCAGAAGGAGCGCATGGAGGACTCCCTCCTTCCGAGCCTTCGCGAATACCGCAACTATTTCGGCGTGACGGAAGAGGTTCTCGACAGGGCTTCGCCGTCCGCGCTGATAATGCATCCGGGGCCTATCAATCGCGGCGTGGAGCTTGACTCGGACGTGGCGGACGGCAGCCATTCCGTCATTCTTTCGCAGGTGACGAACGGCGTCGCCGTGAGAATGTCCGCCCTGTATCTTCTTTCCGGAGGTCGTGCAAATGAATAATGTGGTGCTTCAAAACGTGCGTCCCTTTGTGGACGGCGAATTTCTTTCGAACCGTACCGTCTCCATCGTGGATGGAATTTGGAAGGATTCCGCGCCGGAAGGAACTCCCCGTGTGGAAGGAAACGGCGCCCTTCTTCTCCCCGCGCTGTTTGCCCTCGGAATGGACTTCGAGGAACCGGCCCGCGATGACGTTTACACCTACCGCGCAGGTTTTACGGCCCTTCGCCGCGGAGGCTTTTACGGCGGACTTTACGAAAGTACGGCGAACCCGGTCGATGGCATCCAGAGGCTCGTCGCCGAAAAGGCGGCCCTCGAAAAGGGCGGGTTCGACATCCGCATTCTCGGTGCCGTCAGCCAGGGCTATGCGGGGAAGGCCCTTGCCGAAATGCGCGAACTTTCGGACGGCGGTGTCGCAGGTTTTGGCGACGGAAACCGCTCCTTCGGAACGATGCGCTTTTTGAGGCTCTCGCTCGAATACGGCGCCATGACGGGGAAGCGGTTCTTCTTTTTGCCCTACGACGAGTCGCTTGCGCACGGCGGATTCGTGAACGAGGGAAACTTTTCCGACATGATAGGGATGAAAGGCGTCCCCGGCCAGGCCGAAACGATTCCGCTTTTTGCGCTTCTCGAAATGGCGCTCTGGCTCGGAGTTCCGCTGCACATCAAGCAGGTGACGTCAAGGGCCGCTCTCGACCTTATCCGCTCGTTCCGCGAAAAGAAGCTCGATGTGACGTGCGACGTCGATGTGCACCACCTGCTTTTTTGCGACGAGGACCTTTCGACCCTCGACACGAACCTCAACCTGCGTCCGCCTCTCCGCTCGGCCGCCGATAGGGAAGCCCTGTGGGAAGGCCTCTCCGACGGGACAATCGACGCGGTGAGCTTCAACCATTTTCCCGTGCACCGCGAAGACAAGGAAGTGAACTTCGAAGCGGCCATCCCGGGAGCCCTTTCGCTCGAAATCGCCCTTCCGATGATTTGGAACACGCTTTCCGAAAGGCTCGGACCTTCCCGCGCCCTCGACCTCCTTTCAAAAAATCCGGCGCGCATCGCGGGCGCTCCCGCTTCAAGGCTTTTGCCCGGGGCTCCCGTCGCGGCGGTCCTCTTTGACCCCTCGGAAAAGACTTCCGTCACGCCCAAAACGTTTGCGGGCGGCGTCGAAAACTCTCCCTTCCTCGGCAAGGAACTTTCGGGAAAGGTGTTTGGCGCCTTTGTCGCGGGCCGCTGGGGGTAACGTTGATTTCGGTGGCGATTTCTCCGCAAATTGCGTTTTCCGTGCTTTTCATCGGGACGCTCAGCCTCGTGCTGATTGTTCTTGTCGAAATAAGCCGGAACAACCGCCGCCGGGAAGTCGGAAAGATGTTCGCGTCGGACAAGTTCGAGGCGAAAGTCTCCGCCGCGCATCTGTCACAATCGGAAGTCGAACTCCTCGAACGCATCGTGCGGCAATCCTCCTTTTCGAACAAGGATTCGATTCTCAATTCCCCGATTCTTTTCGAGGAAGCCGTAAACGATGTGTACAAATTAAACCACGGCGCGGAAAACGTTTCGCCCGCGGACTGCGAAAACATCCGGAGTCTCCGGCAAAAGCTCGGGCATCTGGACTTCGCCCAAAAATACTCCTACGTTTCGACGCGGCAGTTTCTTTCGGGCATGGACGTTGCGCTTTCGCTCCCCGTGCAGAAGGACGTCCGGCAGATTGTGCACCGCAAAATCCAGATGATTGATGAGCGGTGCTGGAACGTAAACCTCGAAGACGCAAGGCTCGAAAACGACATCGTCGGGGACAAGATAAGCGTCCGCTTTACCATTCCCGGCGAGGCCGTCTATTCGGCGCAAGTGCGCGTTTTGGGCGTTGACGGTTCGGGGCGCCTCACGCTTTCCCATTCGACGGACATCCGCAAGGAACAGCTCCGCCGCTGGCTTCGCCTTTCGGTGAATTTTCCCGTCCGCGTCAGGAACGGGGAACGGTCGCTTGACGGCTTTCTCGTCGATCTTTCCGCGGGCGGCATTCTGCTTTCCCTGCCCGAAGCGGTGCCCGAAAATACACTGGTGCACATTTGTTTCAAACTTCCCGGATTTGGCGAGGAGTCTCTCGATGTGCGCATTTTGCGCGTTCTGCACCGCGGCGAAGTGGATGCGAAAACGGGCGGAATCGATCACAGCGCAAGCTTTATCGGCGATTTTGGCGAGACCCAGGAACACGTCCTGCAGTATATTTTCCACGAAAGGCGGAACAGGGAACGGGCCGGACAGGGGGTTTTGACCGTCTAAAAGTGCCCTAAGTGGTTGTTTTTTATGCTAGTTATGAAAATTCCTATTGACATTGGGCGTTTGGAAAGGTAGAATTAAAACAGACCCGGTTTTGGTCAGAGGTTTACATTGGCTTTGAATCTTATCGCAAAAATCCGCGGTGAACGCCAAACCATTGGCGTTGACGTCGGTCATTCCCGCATCAAGGTCGTCCGCATTCATCACGGACGCGGCTTTGCTCCCCGTATCATGGGCTTTGACATGGAGCCTACGCCCGAAGGCGCCATGGTCGATAACGAAATCCAGGACGAAGCCAAGCTCCGCGAGGCGCTTGTGCGCCTGATGACCCGCAACTTCCCGGACATTTCCAAGGACGATCTCGTCGCGAGCATCAGCTGGGTCGCGGGAGTCCTTGCGGACAAGAGCGTCGCCAAGGTTCCCAAAAACGGCAACGAGGACGCCATCATCGTCCAGACGGCCCAGGCCAAGCCTCCTTTCGACGACCAGGACATTATGCTCGACTACCAGGTCATCGAGCGCGAGCAGAACGGCGAAGTGAAGTCTCTCGTCGTTGCCGCCAAAAACAAGATTCTCGCCGATTTTTCGAAGCTCTTTTCAACCGCGGGCTACAAGCTCGACGCTATCGACGTGGACGTTTTCGGAATTGCGAACGCCTACACCGCGACGGTTTCCGATGAACGCGCCGAAGAAACGGTCGCCCTTTACGACATAGGCGAAAAGAAATCGACCCTCACCTTTTTGCAGTCCGGGCACTTTCATTCCGTCCGGACCTTGACCGCCGGTTCGGTGGAATCCGTCGTCTCTACGCTCAACCGCCACCTGGGTATTGAACCCGCCGTCTGTAACGAGATGTTCGAAAAGAACGATTTGACGATTGCGAACGGCCTTTCTGTCGCCGAGGTGGAATCCGCCCTGCAGCTCGCCTACGAGGAAATGGTGAGCTCGGTCGAGTTCGGCGTCCGGTATTTTTCGACGTCCGAGTCCGGCGAAAAGCCCGTGCGGCTTCTCGTGTGCGGCGGCGGAGCGAACCTGCCGGGCCTTTGCGATTATCTCAAGGATAAGCTCGACATCGAATGCGAACCCATCAATCCGTTTGCAAAAATTCCGTTTGAACCGGAAGCGGCCGTGGAAGGCGGCGTTCCCATTTCGCTTTCGAACATCTATACTCCCGCTCTGGGACTTGCGCTGAGGAAGTTCTAAATGGCCAAGGGAAAGAAGAAAAATCTTTGCGTTGAAATCAACCTGCTTCCGGTCGAATACCGGCAGACGAAAATCGACTTTTCGTGGATTGTCGATCGCCGCGTCGTGTGGCCGACGGTCGCCCTTTTGACGGCTCTCGTCGTTGTTTTCATGATACAGTCCTACGTGAACGAGACCATCGACGGCTTGCAGCGCAAGGTGGACTTTACCAAGGCGGAAGTCGAAAAACAGCGCCCGCTGCTCGAAAAAATCAACACGCTCGACGGAAAGCTCAAGGCCATTGCCCAAAAGAACAACGGCCTCAAGTCCATCCAGGTGAGCAAAAAGCGCTGGGTCATTCTGTTCGAAAACATTTCCTCGATGATGCCGCCCAACATGTGGCTCGTTTCGCTAAACCAGATTTCCCAGTCCGACATGGAACTTCGCGGCATGACGTTCGACTTTTCGGAAGTGGCGGAATACATGGTGAAACTCGAAAAACAGGCCTGCTTTAACACGGTGACGCTCATCGACGTCTCGACCACAAAAATTGACGGTGAGGAAGCGTACAGTTTCGTCATCAAGGCCGAAATCAAGTCGGATCTCGGTCTCGAAGGAGGGGCGAAATAATGGGCTCGATAGATTGGAAGGACAAAAAGACCATCTATGCTCTCGTCGTCGTTCTTTTGATTGCGGCGGGCGCCTACTTTGTCTATGCGTATATCTGGGATCCGTTTACGCTCGAATCCCAGCGGCTCGAACAGGAGCTGAAGGGCGCGGAAGCGGAACTCGACAAGATAAATGTCCAGCGCGGTCGCATTGCGAAGCTCGAATCGGAGCTGGTGCAGGCCGAACAGGAGTTTGACAGGCTCAAGGAAATGTTCCCGGAAGAGGAACAGGTTCCGATGCGCTTGCAGGACCTCTACGCGGTGCTTCGCAGCGCGGGCGTCCAAATCCAGAAGTTCAGCCCGGGCGGAACCACGGAGCGGGAATTCTTTGTGGAACACCGCTACGCCGTTTCGGTCAACGCCGGCTACCACATGCTCGGATACCTGTTTGCGGAAATAGCGAACTTCAATTATCCGACGGCGATTACCGAGCTAAAGGTTGCACGCTATTCCGGCATCAAACAGGAAATCGAAAAGGCAGAATCCCACGGATGGACGCCGATTACGATTACCGTGTCGTTTAATTTGACCACCTACACTTCCAAGAAGGTTGCCCAATGAGAACCTGGATGCTCCTTCTTTCGTTTGCGTCCGTCCTCGCCTTTGGCGCGGAAATCAAGGATGTTGCCTATTCCTGCAGCGCCAAGGAATGCTCGCTGCGCTTTCAGTTTGCGTCCGCGAAGAACCTGCCGAACTTTTACCAGAAGTACGATGCGGCTGCGCACAAGTTAACCGTCGGATTTTCGGACACGAAGACTTCCTTCGACGGGATGACGTTCGACCTTTCGGATGCGAAGGGGCTCTCGAGCGTCCGCGTCTTTACGGATGCGTCGATGAAGCTTCCACTTTTGAAGTTCGAATTCTCGGTCGGGGATGCCGTCCACAGCGACAAGAACCCGGTGAGCCTTTCCGCCAAGAAGAACTTCGTGATTTCCCTTCCGAAATCGTCCGCCGCCGCGTGGAGCCTCGGAAAGCTCGCCTCCGCGAAAAATGCCCGGGCCGAAAAGGCGAAGTCCGACAGTGCGGCTTCCGCGAAGGCCCAGGCCGCGGAACAGAAAAAGCTTGCTCTCGACAGTCTCAAGGCCGTTCGAAAGGCGAAGTCCGATAGCGCGGCTTCCGCAAAGGCCCTTGCCGCAGAACAGAAAAAGCGTTCGGCCGATAGCCTCGCCGCCGTGAAAAAGGCGAAAGCCGATAGCGCAGCCGCTGCGAAGGTCCTTGCCGCGGAACAGAAAAAGCGCACGGCCGATAGCCTCAAGGCCTTGAAAATGACCGCCGCCGAAAAGAAGAAACGCGTAGCGGACAGCCTTGCCGCCGTAAAAAAGGCGAAGGCGGACAGCATCCAGGAAGTGAAGGACCAGGCAAACAAGAAGGTCGTTTCGGCGCTCATCGAAGGAATCCGTTCGATGACGGGCATCCAGGGCGGCGGCATTGAACAGTTCCGCATCGTCACCGATTCCGAAATGGAACTTTCGAAGGTGCAGGGCCCGGACAAGTCCTCCATTATTTACGTGGCCGTTCCCGGTCCCAAAAAGACGCCGCTTTTTAACGTCTCGACTGGAAACATCGTCAAGTCGGTGACGTGGATGTCCACCGGGCTTCGGATTCAGCTGCATCCGAACGTCCACCCGGCGATTTTCGTGTACAAGGGTTCGCTGATTTTGCAAATTTCCCGTGCGACGCCCGCTAAAGGCTTTGTGTGCTATATGGCGAAGCCCGAGGGCGTTTATGTGCGCAAGTGGACGGCTCCGGCCAAGGCGTCGGAATCCTTCGAGGAATTTTCAAAGGAGATGGACTCCGAAAAGAAGAAAATCGTGAGCGTCGCGCAGTCGTTTGGACTTCGCCGCGTCGCAAGAAACCTGATTGTCGTTGCGGAATCGACGCCTTTCCTCGCGTCCCCGTCCGAAAAGGCCGCGGAACTCGAAACTCTGGATTTCGGCACGCATCTCGAAGACATTGAACTGAACGGCCTCTTTTACAAGGTGCGGCTCGGGTCCAAAGTCGGTTACGTGAACCGTCGCGCGGTATCGTTCCCGGACGAACTTTCCGCGGTGCAGGCGGAGAGGCTGAAGCAGCTCGCGCTTGAACAGGGCGGCCCTCTCGACACGAACGCCGTCCACTTCGAGCATCCTATCGAGGAGCGCGTCTCCTACAGTTCGTTCGGCCGCCGCGATCCGTTTATCGAGGTCAAGGGGCTGATGGAAGAAGGCATCAACATCGACCAGGTGGAACTCGTCGGGATTATCTGGGAGTCCGAAGTCCCGCTCGCGATTCTCGCCGATTCCAAAAATCCGGAAATTTCCTACACGGTCAAGGAAGGCGACCGCATCTTGAACGGCAAGGTCCTGAAGATTACGCAAACAGACGTCCTGTTCCTCTTGCAGGAATTTGGCGTCAGCCGTAGGTATTCCATGAGTTTGCCCGATTTATATGGGAGTAACGCGAAATGAAAAATCTAGCCCGTCTTTCAACGATAGCCGTTCTTTGGCTTTGCTTCGCTTTCGCCTTTGCGGAAGAGAGCGTTCCGAACAACAGGCTCTACGATTTCAGATTCGTCAACATGAACTTTAGCGCCGCGTTCCAGTCCATCTCCTCGATGGCGGGCATAGACATTGTTCTTGCTCCGGACGTCTCGGGCAAGATCTCGAACCTCCAGGTGACGAAAAAGTCCTGGCAGGACGTGCTGAAGCTCGTGTGCGACACCTACGACCTGACGTGGACCATCGAAGACAAGTACGTTTACGTGCAGCGGTCTTCCGCGTTCCAGGAAAAGCAAAAGAAGCAGGCCGACAAGCTCGCCGCCGAGGCAAATAACGCGCCCCTTGTGCGAAAGAACTTCCAGGTGGAACACGCCAAGGCCGAGGAACTTGTCAAGGTTCTCGAGTCGATGAAGACCTCCCGCGGAAAGATTACGACGGTGGAACGCACCAACTCGATTATCGTCTATGATACCGAATCGAGCATCAACCAGATGGAAAACGCCCTGGAAGAACTCGACGTCGAAACGCTCCAGATTATGATTACGGCAAAGCTCGTGGTCGTGTCGAGCGACCTTGCCCGCGAACTCGGCGTCGATTGGACGGCCAAGATGGGCTCGGCTTCGCTTACGCCGGGAACTGTGGGGACGCCTTCGGGAAGCGGCACGGGAACGCGTACGAGCGTCGCGATGAGCTCCCTCCCTGCAAACGGAACCTCTCCTTCGGTGACGAACGCGACAACGGCCCTGACGGCAAGCGTTCTTGACAACAACGTCCAGGTGGCAATTGCGAACATTCTTTCGGACGCTTCGACGGAAGTGCTTGCGACGCCGCAAATTTCGACGATGGACAACGTGGAGGCCCAAATCTTTATGGGCGACCAGATTTCGATTCGCGTGATTGACGACGACGGCGAATCTTCGACACAGCTCGTGGAAACGGGCATCAAGCTCGTGGTGACGCCGCACGTTTCGGGCGACAACCGCATTATGCTCGATTTGCATCCGCAAAACGACTCCTACAGCTACGACAACATGGGACAGGTCGTGATTAGCAAACAGGAAGCGCAGACGAAGGTCGTGGTGGGCGACGGCGAAACGGTCGTTATCGGCGGCCTGACGCGCAACGAACATCACGAAACGGAATCCGGCATTCCCTTCCTGATGGACATTCCCGTCCTCGGAAACCTTTTCAAATACACAAAGAAGACCGTCGCGAAGAGCGATCTCGTGATCTTTGTGACGCCGCGGATTGTGCGTAATTACATCGGCAAGTTCCCGCTTTCGGAACCGGCCAAGGTCAAGGCCGTTCCGGCCGAGGCCGCAAAGCCCGTTCAAAGCGAAAAGCCTGCCGCGGCTCCGGAAGCAAAGCCCGTTCAGACGCAGGCTCCCGCCGCTTCTTTCGCTCCCGCGGAAAATGCGGAACCGGCGGAAAGCGCACAGGCTCCGGCTGCGGAAACGGCTCCGGCCGAAGCTCCCGCCGCGGCTTCCGAACCGGTGGACGACGGCTGGGAAGAATAACGGTTTTTGAAGGTTTGAAAAAGGCCGCCGTCAGGCGGCCTTTTTTGTGTGAATTTCTAAAGGTCACCTCTAAAAATTCAATTTTCAAAAATTTGGTTGCGACACTTCGCGCTGGTTCGTCATTCAAAGTGGCAAATACCGGGAGTATTCACCACTTTTCATTCCTGCCATCGCTTGGTCTCACTCAAATTTTCTTTACCAAAGCA
>CAVBPX010000064.1:0-13383 GCA_963597395.1 Eggerthellaceae bacterium
GGCCGGGCGGAAGGTCGCAAGGACGCCATTCTCGAAGTTGCCAAGGCCTTTCTTGCACAGGGATTTCCGACAACTGCCATTGAAAAGGCGACCGGGCTTTCCGCAGCCGAGCTTCAAAAGCTGATGTAAAGTTCCGAGTTCTTTCAAAAATTCAAGCGCTCCGGGCAAAAGCCCGAAGCGCTTTTGTGAACCAAAGGCCGAAAAAGCCGACTCGTCTGCCGACAGGCTGGTAGAAACCACCCCGAGCCTTTCCGCAACGCAAAACATTTAAAACACGAAAAGCCGCTTTGTAGACAAAGCGGTTCCTTTTCGAAAACCCAAAACAACTAGATTCCGAGTTCCTGAACGACGGCGAAGATGCCGCGCTTCTGAATCGTGCGCAGACCGGCGGCGCTCACGCGGAGGGTCACCCAACGATCTTCTTCCGGAACGTAAAAACGCTTCGCTTGAAGATTCGGATACTGCTTCACCAACTTCTTACGGTTGGAGTGAGAAACCATGTTGCCGACGAGGGCACCTTTTCCAGAAACTTGACAAATACGGCTCATTGTATAACTCCGTGTTTTTTATGGGCACAACATTAGTTAATTCGTTCGATTTCGTCAAGATGCAAGTTCGGATGGTAGCGGAAACTTTACCTTTTCCTGCATCGTGACCCAGTTTTCGACCTCAATTTCGGGATATTCGCGCTTCATCCAGGCGACAACATCCTGCACAAGGTCTTCCGGGGCGCTTGCACCGCTCGAAAGCCCTACCGTATCCACACCGCGGAACCAGGTCGGGTCGATGTTTTCCACGCTGTCTATCAGCCGGGAAGGAATCCCGTGTTCCGAGCCGAGTTCCGCAAGACGGCTCGAATTGGAAGAATTTTGCGACCCGACGACCAACAAAAACTGCACCTTGTCGCAAAGGGAGGCCACCGTTCCCTGGCGGTTTCCCGTCGCATAGCAAATGTCTCCGCGCACCGGGCCTTCAATGTCCGAAAAAGCCTCGTGCAAGGCTTCGATCACGTCCTTCGTCTCCGAGGCCGAAAGCGTCGTCTGGGTAATGTAGGCGAGCTTCGTCCCGGCCGGAAAATGAAGTTTTTTCACGTCTTCCGCATTCCGGACAAGCGTCATCGATCCTTCGGGAAGCTGTCCCAAATGTCCTTCCACCTCGGCGTGGCCCGCGTGTCCAATCAAAATCACGTGACGGCCTGCAGCATGATGCCGCTTGGCGCTCATGTGAACGCGCTGCACCAGCGGACACGTCGCATCGAGAACGTGCAAATTTCGCAAACGGGCCTCTTCGTAAACATTTTCCGGGACCCCGTGAGCCGAAAAGACGACGGGAGCACCTTCCGGAACGTCCTTCAGGTCTTCGACAAAAATGGCTCCCTGTTCCCGAAAGCGGCGAACGACAAACGCATTGTGAACAATTTCATGTCGCACGTAAATCGGCGCCCCGAACTTTTCGAGCGCCTTCGAAACAACGTGCAGGGCGCGATCGACTCCGGCGCAAAATCCGCGTGGGCTTGCCAAATACAGTTTTTTCATGATGGGGATTCCTGAGTTTTGGATGGTAAAGGTTCGACGTCGGAATTTCTCCGGACGACCGTTTCGACAAACCGCGCAAAGGCGCGGTAGGACGCAAGAATTTTTTCCCGTTCGCGTTCGAGAAAGCGGGCCGCAGCCGCAAGGTCCGGAATTTTCCGGGTTGAATATTCCAAGGGATTTTTCAGTCGGACGATAGCGTTTTCGGCAAGTAGCAAGCGGACCGCTTCCCGCTGTCCACGGGAATACGGGCCGACGTACGTTAGGACTCCCGTCCGGAGCGATTCCCAAAAATCGTGCACGCCGAGCGTCCGCACAAAGGATCCGCCGATGACGGCCGACCTGGACGCTTTCAGCACCTCGGAAATTTTTCCGTATTCGCACACGAGCGAAACCGCGCCAGGCCGAACATCCGGCCATTTTACACAGGAAATTTCGGCATTCGAAAGTGCCGTTTCAAACCGCGAAAGTTCTTCTTCGAACCGCGGAGCGAAAACAACCGTCTCCCCCACGGAAACGGCGCTTCGGAGCATTTTCAAAAGAGGCTTCAGCTCTTCCCGGTGAAACGAAAGGAATGCGGTATCGACCGTTTTTTCGGATTCAAAGTTTTTTTCTTCGGAAAGCGCCCACGGCAAAAGCTTCCAGTCGCCGCCGATGGTCGCCTTAGCCGAAATCAGGTATTCCCCAAAGGCCATAAAACGCGCAAGGTCCGCGGACGTCTGCATGGACACAAATCCGAGACCATCAAACGATTCCGAAGAGGCGCACCGGTAAAAGCGTCCGGACACAAGCGCCACCGACGGCATTGCAAAGCGAGCTTTCATTGAGGAAAGAAACCCCGGCCAAAGTTCGTTTTCGGCAAGAACGAGCATCACGGGCTTCGCCTCGTGCATAAAGCGCGAAAGTCCCTGCGGCGTATCGAGCGGCGCCAGCGAACATCTCAATTTTTTTGCATCCGGAAACGTCCGCAAATACTCGACGACTTCAACCTTTTGCGTCGTAATGAGAATCGGCGGAAGTTCAAACGGTTCCCGTTTTAAAATATTCGCCAGGGAAAGAAGCATTTTGCATTCGCCGAGGCTCGCTCCGTGCATCCAAAGGCACGGCCCCTCCGGAAACGGTCCAAGCATCCGTTCCCGAACGCCGAAACGCTCGTTCAGCGGCGCGACCTTGCTTGCGGCCATCGCGACGACGCCTAAAATCATTCGAGCGGCATTCAAGCAAAACATGCAAAAACCTCAAAGGCCCAAAGGCAAATCAACAAATCTGCGGGCCACAAGCAAAAATGTATAAAACAAAATCCAGAACCAGGTCCAGCGATCCGCGACAAACGCCCGGGCGACAGACCTTCTTTCGGCTTTCAAAACTTTTTCGCCGTCAAAATGACGACGGCCCGGAACGAACATCGCCGTGCAGCTTTTCCACGTCAAAAAACTTTCCCCGAATTTTTTCTCTAAAAATTTTTCTTCCGATTTGGCGAGCGCAAACACAAACAAAAAAACAAGCGCAAAAAATCCGAGCGAAACCCACCCGAACCGCAAATGGAACAAAATAAAAGCGAGACAAAAGCACAGGTTCGACGCGTAAAGCGGGTGCCGTATCCGCGAATAGATGCCGCATGTCACAAGTTTCGGAGCGGCCTTCTCGCTTCCGCGGGAATGTTCCCCGATAAGGCGCCGCGCATCGACCCGCAAAAAGATTCCAAGGAACATCAGCGGAAACACCGAAAGCGGAACCCGTCCGTTCCCAGGCGGAAACATCCAGAGCGCGAGTGCAAACGCTCCGAGAATTTCGCCGCGAAACCGGTAAAGCGTTTTCATCCGACAGTCCCCCGGCCCAAAAATTCAAGCGCTTCAAAACGGTCTTTTAAATCTTCGCGCAAAGGCTCGTGCGTAGCAAGCATCACCCACTTTCCGAGGGATTCCGAACATTTCAAAAAAAGTTCCAGAATCGGTTCGCGTTCCTTGAGAGCAATAAAGGCGAAAGGCTCGTCCAAAAGAAGAATTTTCGAAGGCGACGCGAGCGCCCACAAAAGCGCGACCTTAGCACGTTCCCCGCCGGAAAGCCCTTCCTTTTTTAAAAGGCGCTCCCCGTCGAGCATTTTCGCAAACGAAAAAAGCGGATCCGTTTTGAAAAGTTCTGCGACCCGCCCGCAAAGCCACTTCCGCGAAGGAAGCACCAGATCCTGCGACACAAAAAAGGTTCCGCGGAGGGCGAGCGTTTGCGGCAAAAGAACCTTGCCCGTGCACGATTCTTCAAGCCCCGCGACAAGGCGCATCAACGTCGATTTGCCGCATCCGTTCGGGCCTTGCAGCAACGCGGGCTTCGAAAGCGAAATTTTCAGGCTCAAATTTTTAAACACAAACTTTTCGGGCGAAAATTTCCCATACGAAAATCCGACGTCCGCAAATTTCACCGTATTTTCCGCATGGTAGTTCCCTGGCTTTTTGGACGGTTCGCAAGCAAGCCTCTCAAGAGTCTCCTGCGCGCTTTTCGCAAGGCGCATCTGGGGAAGAAGCCGCGCACATTCCTTCACGGGCTTGTAGCAAAGAAAAAGCGCCGAACAGTAGAGCACAAGACCTTCCGCATCCAGGCGGCCGTTCAAAATCATCCAGCCGCAAAATGCGAGAACGAGCACCACCGAAAGCACCGAAATGGCTTCCATTCCCTGCGAAAGCGAAACCTTTCTCCGCCCGACGGAAATTCCACTTGAAAGGACTCCGCGAATCCGCGCAAAAAGTTCCTCGCCGATGCGCGAATGCTCTTCCCTGGAACTCCACCGCCTAAAATAAGTCTTGGCCGACTCCACATCCGAACGGAGTTTTCCGCGGCTCGCCATTTCGCCTTCCACCGAAGGCGCCATCCCGTGCAATTTTTTTTGCAAAAGCGAAACCACGGGCAAAACGACAAGCAAAACGGCCACCGTGAGCGCGGGCGAAATAAAAAACAGGACGGGCAAAAAAATCAGGAGCTGGAAAGTGGCCTGCAAAGCCTGCATCAGGGATTCCGCGCTAAAGCTCACCACGTGCACCGAATCATAGGCGACCATCAGACGGCTTTCGTTTTCCGATACGTGGAAAAAATTCGGAGAGAGCGTCCGGAGCCTCCGCACAAACCACAGGTAAAAACCCGCTTCCAGACGGCGACACGTCTTTTCGACCGAAACGCCCCGCAAAAAAGAAAAAATCCAGCGGAGAAGCACCAGCGCGACCGTTCCCAAAAGCCAAAATCCGAGCGAAATTTCGACAGTCTTCTTCAAAATTTCCATAAAAAGGCGAATTGCGCCCAAAAGCGCCGCATCCGAAAGGCTCGCGAGAACCACCAGCGGAAACAGCCGAAAAAGGGCCTTGCACAGATTCTTTTTAATCCATTCGGAGGGGTTCATCGGCATAAAAATAGAATTTTTAATTTTCACCCTTGACGAACTCGGATTCTTTCCTATATTTGGCACATCTAAGCGATGCCCCTATCGTCTAGAGGCCTAGGACATGGGATTTTCATTCCCAGAACATGGGTTCGAATCCCGTTGGGGGTATAAAAAATCCGTTGCACTTGCAGCGGATTTTTCTTTTTCCGAAACATTCTCCCGAATTTTCAAAAATGCGGCAGGCCCTTTACTCCATACTTTCACGAATTTTCTTTTTGAGGTCCTTGAGCTTCCAGCGGGCGCGCTTGTCCTCGACGAGAAAGTCCGTGCGGGCACCGCGGTCAAGCGCATCGTTCACCAGTTTCAGGGCTTCGTCGTAGCGCTTTTGGTCCAGACGGAGTTCGGCGAGAAAAAGGCTCGTGTTGAGATCCTTCGGATTTTCCTCGTAGGCCATCAGCAGGTATTTTTCGGCGAGCTTCTTGTCGGGCCAGTTCAAAAAGATGGGAATGTAGGGCAAAAGCTGATGTGCGCGGCCCAAAAACTGGTAGTTTTTCGCTTCGAGGGAAAGATCCCGCACCTTCGCCGCCGCGCCTTCCTTCACGGCCTGGAACGGTCCGTATTCCGCGGCCCACAGGGAAAGGTTTTGCGCATAGAGCGAAGTGATTCGGGCGTTTTTCGGAAACTTCGCATGCATCTCCTCCCCGAACTTTTTGGACTCGGCAAAGAGCTTTAAACGCTTCTTGTGGTCAAAGACCGCGTGGCAGCCCTTAAAGTAGTAGGCATAAAGAAGACGTTCCGCGGCAATTTCCTCGACGGCGGAATCCTTCAGGGCGCGCTTGTAGGCGGAGATCATCTTTTCGACGACCGCAGGGTCCGCATGGTCGTTCTTCGAATAAAGCGAACGATTTTCGAACCAGTAATCGGCACTGTCCAAATCGCTATTGGCAAAGGCCAGGCCCGCGACCAACAACAGGATGAACGCAATGCGCGACATTTTCTTCAGGTCAGATCTTCCAGGTCTGGAGAAGACGGTTTACGGCGGCGATACGCGCCTTTTCTTCTTCGATTCCATGGAATGCCTTGAAAAGAAGGTTGCGATATTCCATAAGCGCAGTGCGGATAATGACTTTTTCTTCTTTTGTGAGCATAGCACGTTTAAGTTAGAAATTTTACGAGGCCGCCGGACGTTTATAAATCATTGCTTTTTGCGTTTGGCCAGCTTTCCGGAAAAATAGTCCATCTGGCGGGTGGATCCGAGAACCGCGTGCCACAGCGGGCTGTCCGGCTTGATTTTTCGGCGTTCGCTGACGGCAAAGTCGATGGGGACGTGCGTAAACTTTTCATTCATGCTGCCGACAACCATGTTCGTCTTGCCCGCCATGGCGGCGTGCACCGCATTTTCGGCGAGCTGGTAGCAGAAGATGGCGTCCGTTCCCTTGGCAGGGATGCTCCGCACCGTATAGCTCGGGTCAAAATACTTGATGTTGATTTCCATCCCGATCTTTTTAAAGTGCTCGTTGATTTTTTCGACGAGATATTCACCGATGTCATACTTGAGAATGTTCCCCGAGGCGTCCTTCCGTTCGGGAAGGCCCTTGAACAGGTGCTGCCCCGCGCCCTCGGCGACGACCATCACCGCATGCGTCTTGCCGATGGAGTAACGGTTTTCGAGGGCGCTGAAAAGTCCGCCTTCGCCTTCGAGCTTAAAAGGCACTTCCGGAATCAGGCAAAAGTTTACGACGGTCGTCGCAAGGGATGCGTCCGCGGCAATAAAGCCCGAGTCGCGGCCCATGAGCTTTACAAGCCCGAGTCCGTTAAAGGCTCCGTTCGCTTCACAGTGTGCGCTGGTAATCACATTGCATGCGGCGAGAACCGCCGTTTCAAAGCCAAAAGTCCTATCGACCAGATTCAGGTCGTTGTCAATCGTCTTGGGAATTCCGATGACCGAAATGGGCTGCTTGCGGCGCTTGACTTCCTTCGCAATGTCGCGCGCTCCGCGGAGCGTCCCGTCACCGCCAATGCAAAAGAGCATGTTGATGTTCAGACGCATCAGCGTATCGACCATCACTTCGGAACTTTGTTCGCCGCGGGAACTTCCGAGAATCGTACCGCCGTCTTCCTGGATGTTATCGACAATGTCCGGGTCGAGAATTAGCGGCGCGTAGCCGTATTCGGGATTGAGACCGCGGTAGCCGTAGGGAATGCCGAAGATGTTGCGTACGCCATAGTCAAACCACAGCACACGGACGAGGCTCTTGATGACGTTGTTGAGGCCCGGGCAAAGGCCGCCGCACGTGACGATGGCCGCCCGCGTCCAGGAAGGGTCGTGATAAATCATGTGGCGCGGTCCCGCAGCCTCAAGCGACGGAATGGGCTTTCCCTCTTTCGCAAAGCGGTCGATGGTCGCCACGTCCGTCGAGAGACTCACCCGTTTCGAATCATCGACGAATTTCAGCCCCTTCATCGGAGAGACTAACGTAGCCTTGCCGACAGTTTCTATCGAAAGGTCATACTGGTCCGGGTTTTCAAGAATGTCTTCCTTTGTCATAGACGCCTCGTGTTTCCATTAAGAATTTAGAAAACGAAAACGGAAAGGGCTATATCTTGAGCATCGGCAAATGGAGCTTCGTCCGAAGTCCCGGATTCGCATTTTCCATTTCTATCTTCATATTTGTCATATTGCAGAGCTTTTTAACCATGGAAAGCCCGATGCCCGTGCCCGCGGCCTGTCGCGTCATCTCGTTTCCGATGCGGTAGAACTCGTCAAAGACGCGGTTCATCTCCTTGGCGGGGATGCCCGGGCCGTAGTCCCGCACCACAAAATAGACATCGTCCTCGCGCACCCGAAGTTCCAGGACAATCATCTTGTAGGAGCTGTTCCGTGCAAACTTGAGCGAATTATCGACGACGTTCATCAAGACCTGCATCACCGCATCCTTGTCGAGCGAAAGTTCCATATTGCACAGGTCGCTCGAAACCGTCAGGTCAAAACCGTTCTTTTCGATGTTCTGCGTATAGGTCGCGACAAAGGCGTCGAGAATCGTCTTCGGATTGATCTTCGAAAATTGCACGTTCCAGTTGCCGCGTTCGAGTTTCGAAAGGTTCAAAACATTCTGGATGAGCCGGGAAAGGCGCTCCGTCTCGCTCACAATCAGCCCGTAGTACTTTTGGCGCTTCGTCTCGTTTGCGACCCAGGAATTTTGGAGCAGTTCCGCATACATCCGAATCGCGGTCAGCGGCGTCTTCAGCTCGTGACTCACCGCCGACACAAAGTCCTGGCGCTTGTTCGCCAAAAGAATCTGGCTTTTCGTCGAACGGTAAACCGCAACGAACCCGCCGAGAATCACCCCGCAAATCAAAATTCCAATCAGAACGATGAACGCGCGGCCCGATCCCGAATTTTCGTCCGACAGGTAAACCGAAAGGAACATGTTGTTGAGCGGAAACTGGAGAGGCACGTCAAGAAGCATCGCGCGGGACTTCGAACGATTTCCGAACACGACATAGGGAATGTCCTTTGTTCCGAATTCGAGCGCAATTCCCTGTTCCGTCGGATTGAACTGCAGCTCGTTCAGCACAATGTTTTCGAGATACTGTCTGAGCCTCACCGCGTAGCCCTGGATAAACTGCTCGTTGTTCCGCCAGACGTTCCGGTAATAGACGATGTAGTTCTTGTTGAACTTCGCCTGGAACGGATCGATTTCCACTTCAAAGAGCATCCGGTTCGGAATGGAATCGTCGTCTTCCAAAACTCCCTCTTCCGAGATGCGGCGGATGCGCGCCGATTCCACGTCAAAGAGGAAGCTTTCGGTCTGGGAACTTTGTTCGTAACGGCGCTGAAACTTTTTGCTGTCGTTCAGCTTTACGGCGAGTTTCAAATCCTTTCCGTAAAGGCGTCCAAGGCTGTCCTGCGTCCCGGACGGCACCTCGGCGCGGCTCTTTCCCTCGTTGTGAATACCGAGCTGGTTCAAAACGCTCTGAATGCTGTCGCGCACGATTTCGCGCTTTGCGCGGTCCTCAACGGGAATCTTTTCGAGAATGCCGTCGGGGAGAACGGGCGTATGCATGTCGTCGTCGGGGTCGAGCTGAAAGAATCCGATCATTCCGCCGTAATGGCTGCGAATGGGCAATTCCGCAAGCTTCGAAATGGTCACTTCCTCGCCGCCAATAATGGGCACGGCCCGAATAAAGCGGTATTCGGAGTAGGAGCGCTGTTCCTCGATGGCCAGGTCGTCGTAAATCCGCTGGTTCAGCATCTGCAAAATAAAATACGCCTGCTCCTTGTAGGCGTATTGGGACTCCGTCTGGAAATTCCGGTAGGAATTCACCAAAAGGAGCACGACGGGAACCGCAATGACCAAAAAGAGAAAAACAAAAATCAGCTTGAGCCGATTCATCAGTCCGGTGTTTCGCGAAGCTGATAGCCTTCACCCCGGAACGTCACCAGAAGTCTCGGGTGCGAAGGATCGTCCTCGATTTTTTTGCGGAGCTTTGTAATGTGAATATCGACCGTCCGGGTATCGACCGTTTCCGCATTCTCGTAGCCCCAGACCTTGTTTAAAAGTTCCGCCCGCGGAACGGCCCGGTCGCGGTTGTTCCACAGATATTCGAGGATTTCTATTTCCTTGCGGGTAAACGAGAGCTTTTCGGATCCGCGGAGACCGCTGTATTCGCGGAAATTGACCCGCAAATTTCCGGCTGCGAACTTGCTGTCGCCTTCCATGGACTGGTGAGACCGCCGAAGGACGGCCTCGATGCGCGCAAGAAGCATCGGAACGGCAAAGGGCTTTGCCACATAGTCGTCCGCGCCGTACTTGAGCCCGTCGATAATGTCCTTGTCCGTATTCTTGGCCGAAAGGATGATGATGGGAACGTCCTTGTCCTGCTCGCGGATTTTGTCGCAAACGGTAAAGCCGTCCATGCCCGGAAGCATCAGGTCGAGAAGAATCAGGCCATACTTGCCGCTAAGGCCCTCGGAAAGCCCCGAAACGCCGTCCGCGACATGCTTCACGTGAAAGCCCTGAAATTCCAGAAGATCGACCAGCCCCTCGGCAATGGCAATTTCATCCTCAATAATGAGGATGGTCACATTCGAATTTTTTCTTTCCATGCAAAACGCTCCGGGACTAAAGGGCAAACCCGACGCCCGCTTCGAGAACAAACGCCGACGCATCGACCTCGTCGTCAAAATCAAGTCCAAAGTAATACTTGCCGTTTACATAGGCCGCGACAGGAATTATCGGAAGCTTTGCGCGAAGGCCCAGCAGAATATGACCGCCGAGGTTCGTATTCAGACCGTCGTCCTGCATTTTCGAGGAGACCTTGTCGGCGAGTTCCTTCGCCTGTTCGGAAGTCATCGTCCCGGTCGTCAGGGCCGTTTTCAGATCCTCGTCCATAATTTCCATGTAGCCGCGGATAAACTTTGCATTCATCACGGGCGTGCTCAGGTAGTAGGTGAGACCGCCGCCAATGTACGGGCGGATGATGGGAAGGCTCGTAATCGGGTAGGTGATGGAAAGGTCGCCGTTCATCGCCACGAATTTCGGGGTCGTCTTCCCAAACGGAACGCCGTCGAATTCAAGCTCGATATCCTGTTCGAACGAAGAACCGTCAACGCCGTTCACGGTCATCGTGGAACTGTAGGAACCCCAGGCCAGATTGTAGGTCGCTTCGACGTCGATGAACGGGAGAATATCGACCCAGAGCTTTAGGCCAAAGCCCTGCATGCCGCTGAACGAACCGTGGCGGTATTCGATGGAGGCGACATCCACGCCGCCCAGTCCAAGACTTCCGACGCTTTCGTTTTGAGTCTTGTCGAGGCTCGTGCCAAAATTCGGCGCATAGTGAAAGCCCAGACCGATGATTGCAAATGACGGGGAAACGCACAGGGCGGCCGCAGCCGCGAGCAATTTTAGCTTCATTCCAAACTCCTTGAATTTTTACCCCCAAACTACATAAAAATTGGGAAAAGCGGACAATTTTAATTTCCCGGAAAACATCCTTGCCGGGCATTTTGACCGCTTTTCGGGTCTTTTTCCGCAAAAGTCCGGGAGAAACCTCGTTTAAGGGACCTTGTAAAGGGGCTGAAGAGCCTATTCCGCCTGCTGCGGGGAATCCAAGCCAGACGGGATCAGAGCTTAGTTTAGAGAGCTTAGCGTTTAGAATCTCAGCTCTAAGTTCTGACGAGACGTCATTTTGAAGCGACCGGAGGGTGCGATAAATGTCCTGCCCAACATCATTCTGGAGCGACAGAAAGGAGCGATAGAAACCATTCCGAGTCTTTTCCTGCGAAGCGAATCTTTGTGTCCTATCAGTCGCGGCACTCCCTCCAGGATGACTGCCAGAAGGAAAAAGCGCCAGAATAACAACGCAACGAGACCGTGTCGATTCCTGTTATGACAATTTTTGTCAAATGTCATTCCGGAGGGTCAAAAGAGCCTACCGGCCAGCAGCGGGCAGGTAGAATCCATTTCAAACATCATTTCAAAACTTTTCTACATTTTCCGCGTGATTCAGGTTCAAAACATTTGCAAATCGTTCGGAACGCAGGAGCTCTTCAACGACGCGAGCTTTCTCGTCTCCCCGCGGGAACGCGTCGGCATTGTCGGGCGAAACGGCTCCGGGAAATCAACGCTTTTTAAAATCATTTTGGGCGAAGAATACCTCGACGGAGGAAGCATCGACATTCCCAAAAACTACACCCTGGGATACCTCCGCCAGCACATTGCATTTTCGCACAAAACGGTTCACGAAGAAGCCTGCTCCGTCCTCCAAAAAAACGAGGACGGCTGGATGGACACGCACAGCGTCGAAGCGATTCTTTTTGGTCTCGGATTTGACGAAAGTTCCATGCAAAAGGATCCGATGCTCCTTTCCGGCGGTTTTCAAATTCGCCTGAACTTAGCCAAAGTTCTCGCGAGCGAACCGAATATGCTCCTGCTCGACGAACCGACCAACTACCTCGACATTGTATCGATGCGCTGGCTCTCCAAGTTTTTGCGCGGATGGAAGGGCGAAATTCTGCTCATCACGCACGACCGAAAATTTATGGACGAAGTCTGCACGCACGTTGTGGGCATTCACCGGAAAAAGTTCCGGAAAATCCAGGGGACCGTGGCAAAGCTCAAGGAGACGCTTCAAACCGAAGAGGATGTCGCAAGGCGCACACAGGAAAACGATGCGCACAAGCGCGAACAGCTCGAACGCGTCATTGACCGTTTTCGTTTCAAGGCGAGCAAGGCCGCCATGGTCCAGTCCAAAATCAAGGCGGTAGAACGCCTCGGCGAAGTGACCCGGATGGAACACGAGCGCAATTTGGAATTTTCCTTTAACGAGGCGCCCTTTCCCGGCAAAAGGATGCTCCAGATCAAGGAACTGAATTTCCATTTTGAAGGCGGTCCGACCCTTATCGAAAACTTGACAGTCGAACTTTTCAAGGGCGACCGCGTCGCGATCATCGGGCCCAACGGCCGCGGAAAAACGACACTTCTGAACCTCATCGCAAACGAGCTCAAGCCTGTCGCCGGAAGCATCTCGCTCAACCCGAACATTCTCATGAACTACTTCGGGCAAACAAACATCAACCGGCTGAACCTTGAAAATACGGTCGAGGAAGAAATCCAGTCGGCGGTTCAAAGCGCGGAACGCGGAAAGGCGCGGAGCCTTGCGGGCCTCATGATGTTTAGCGGGGACGCTTCGCAAAAAAGAATTCGGGTTCTTTCGGGCGGAGAACGCAGCCGAGTCCTTCTCGGGAAAATTCTCGCGACTCCGTGCAACCTGCTTCTTCTCGACGAACCGACCAACCATCTCGATATGGAAAGCATCGAAAGCCTCATCGACGCGCTGGAAGATTACGAGGGGACGGCCATCGTCGTTTCGCATGACGAAGAACTTTTGCACGTTTTTGCCAACAAGCTGATTGTCTTTGACGGCGGAAAATGTTTTTCCTTTGACGGCACCTACGGGGAATTTCTCGAAAAGATCGGATGGGCCGAGGAAAAGAACTCGCAAATGACAAAATCTGTCACGGCCGAATCCCGCGAAAAGGATTCAACGCCCGTCATTTCCAAAAACAAGGACGATCGCCGTGCCCGCGCCGCCTACATCGAGGAACGCGCCAAAGTTGTCCGTCCGCTCGAAAAGGAAATTCAGCGCATCGAAAAGGAAATTCAAAGATTCGAGGACATCGCCAAACAAAAGGAAGCGGAACTTCTCGCTGCCTCCGAAAAATCGGACGGAGCGCTCATCGCAAAACTCGCCACCGAACTGTCCGCCGCCAAGGCCCAAGCCGAGGATCTCTTCGCCAAATGGGAAGAAACGTCCAACGCCCTCGAATCCGCCAAGGAAAAATACCCGCTGTAAAAGCTAAAAAAACTTATTTATTCTTGAATAGGCTCCAACAGCAAATCCTTAAAATACTGCGGTGCGGAATAGGGAACCTCTAAAAATTGCTTTGGTAAAGAAAATTTGAGTGAGACCAAGCGA
>CAVBPX010000065.1:0-13317 GCA_963597395.1 Eggerthellaceae bacterium
CATCGCTTGGTCTCACTCAAATTTTCTTTACCAAAGCAATTTTTAGAGGTGACCTTGACTATTTGGACTGCTGCACCTTTTGCACAAAACGTTCGTGAACCATCGGGGCGAGTTCCGTTTTCGGATTGACGGGACGTTCGCGCGAAAGTTCCCGGACGTCAATCGGCTCGAGCACCTCGGCGTGTACAACGACCCTGTCCGAGCTTTTGCGCGCTTCCCAGACTTCGCGGGATCCGCGGATATAAACGGGAAGAATCGTCGCGCCGAGATCCGCGGCCAAGCGGAACGCACCGCTCTTGAAAGGCTTTACGGAGCCGTCCTTGCTGCGGGTCCCTTCCGGAAAAATGAACACCTGCAGGGTTTCCTTCGAGGCTTCCAGACGGTTCTTAATCTCGACGCCCGACCGCGAATTTTTTCTATCGACAAAGACGCAATGGATTTCCTTCATCCAAAAGTTAAGGAACGGAATCATCTGCAGGGTCTTCTTCGCAAAAAATCCGATGGACCTGCCGAGCGTCACAAACACGATGGGAATGTCAAAATAGGACTGGTGGTTTCCTACGACAATCAGCGGACGCTTCCAATCGACCCGCGAAAGCGCGGACTGGTTTTCAATATCTATCTGGACGCGGAGCGCCTTAAAGCAAAAGCGCGAAAACGTCTGGATGCGAAGCTCTATCCACGCGGAAAGGGTCTTGCGCATAAAGACGCGCCGAAAAAGAAACGGCGGAACGGCAAGCATCATATAGCCGAGAATCAGGATGACGGCGCGAATTCGAAAAAGCGGAAGCGGCATGGAAGATTTCTCCGGAACGGGACGATTCAGACAGCGCAAAAAACGGGACGGTTTGAATTCGGAAAGACGGCCTTTCCAAAAACGTCTTTTACAATATAATAAAATGAGTACCGCTTCCGCACGGGTCACTCCGACGTAAAAAAGGCGTTTTTCCTCGGCGAGCTGCATTTTTCTTGCCCGGCGGGAACCTTCGCACTTTCCGGGGGTCAAGTTCTCGGCGAGGCCCGCATAAAAGACCACCGTGTACTGGAGCCCCTTCGAACCGTGCACCGTCTCCACGTGGACGCCCGGAATTTCGGGACTTTCCGCCTCCGCTTCGCGGAAAACGGGGATTCGAAAACTTTCGAGCGCCTCCTCGTAATAGAGCCTTTGCCGGTTGTAGCGGACGAGAATGGCAAAGTTTTTGAATTCCAGATCGTAGGCTTTGCGCAGCTCCTTTATTTTCGACACGATTCGGAGCATTTCTATCTGCGGATTTTCGCTTGTCCAAAGCTCCGGGTCGCGGTTTTCGAGAAACAGCGGATTTCGGCTCGAGTTTCCGGCCCGGAGCGTCTTTTGAAGTTCCAGAGGCTTGTCCCGAAAGATGTTGTTTGCGAGATACAGCACCTTGGGAACGGAGCGGTAGTTCCATTCGAGCCGTAAAAGCCTTGCCGTCGGAAAGTCCTTGCAAAACCGGAAGACGTTTCCGATGTCCGCGCCGCGAAACCCGTAAATGGCCTGGTCGTCGTCCCCCACGGCAAAGAGGTTCCTGTTTTCGCCGAGGATGGCCCGCACAAGCAGATACTGCGACGGATTGATGTCCTGGTATTCATCGACGAGAACTTCCCGGTAGCGGCTCCGCACGGTGCGCTGCACGTCCGCGTTTTTTTGCAAAAGTTCCATGGCAAGGTAGATGAGGTCCTCAAAAACGATCTTTCCCGTCCGAAGCACATCCTTGCGGACCGGTGCGAGCTTTCGAAGCAGTCGCCGCGAAACATCCGGCGAAAAAAGCTCGTCCCGCGAAACGGCATCCGGCGAAATTTTGTTATCGACGAGCGCACAGGCAAAGCGCTCCGCATCTCCTTCGCAAGGCCTTGGAATCCGCTCGAAACCGGCGAGTTCCCACCCGAACCTTTCACCGAACCTTTCCCGCAAAATCGAAAAGGCGAGCGAGTGAAACGTGCAAAGCCGAATGTCCGCATCGGGAAAGAGCTTTTGAACGCGCTCGCGCATCTCCTGCGCCGCCTTCGCCGTAAACGTGAGGGCGAGAATCGCCTCCGGAGGCGTCCCCTGCAGGACGCGCCACTGGATGCGTCGCGTAAGGACGGAAGTCTTGCCCGAGCCCGCCGCGGCGAGAATCAGGAGGGGACCGTTTCGCTCGTGGTCAAAAAGAACGGCCGCTTTCTGGTCACTGTTCAGTCCGCGGAGGATTTCCGCTTCCATTTCGGATTTTGTTTGCATCGGAATGTTCCTTTTTTGCCTAAAAAATGCATCCCGATTTAAAAACGCCCGAAAGGCAAAAAAGAAGACGTTTTCCCCGAAAAACGCCATTTGCTCACCTCTAAAAATTCAATTTTCAAAAATTTGGCAGCAAATTTTTGGGAATCAGCCCGGGCGGTGTTCCGGGCGGCGGCCCTTTTCCGTCAAAAAGAAGACGGCTCCGGCAAGGCTCGAAACAAGGCTCACCAGGTAGGCAAGGAGCTGCACCAAAACGGACGCAAGCCCCGAAACCCCGATGCGTTCGAAAAGCGATTGTGCGAGAAGCTCCCGCGGTCCGAACCCGCCAATCGAAATGGGAAGGGCGCTCACCACGGCAACCATCGGAATAAAGAAGAAATACCACGAAATATCGATATCGAGGCCAATCGCAAGGCCGCAAAAATAGTGCACAACGACGCGCAGCCCCTGCGTCACCGCCGAAAGGACCGTAATGTCGAGCCACACCTTTGGATTCCGGTAGTTTTGGAACCGCTGCTGAAAGTGCAAAATGCGGAGCTGCGCCTTGGCGGGGAAAATCCTTTCCGAAAACCAGGCGAAGACCTTCCCGAGACGCTTGCTGAAAAGGCACGCGAGAAGCGCACAGAACCCGACAAAGACCCAAAAGGACGGAAGCAGAAAAAGCCTCTGCTCCGGGTCGCGGATAAAGAAGAGAAGCCCCACGAGAAGCGCGAGAACGTTCAAAAAGAAGAGCCCGAAGAGCCGGTCAAAAAAGGTCGCGGTGAGCCCGCCGCCGACGGTTTTCTGGTCGCCCTGCATCCGGATGTCATAAACCTTTTTTACGTCGCCGCCGACGTTTCCCGGCATAAAGTTATTGAAAAAAAGCCCCACGAAATAGAGCTTGACCAGATGCCAGTAGCCCATATGAACGTCCTGCCTTTCGAGCAGAAGCTTCCACTGAAAACACCCGGTAAAGTTCGAAAGCACAAGGCACAAAAGAGCGAGAAAGAGCGGAAACGCGGAGCGGGCGGAAAAGAAGTCCCAAATGTCCCCGAACTCCCAACCGGGAGCGTTCACGATGTTCCTGTACACAAAGTAACAGGGAACGAGCGTCACCATTAGCTTGACGCCCAAAAGCGCGGAGGACTTTACGGAAGGACTCATTTCTTCGGTTTGCGGGCGAGAATACCGATGGAAAGCTGCGTATAGCGAGAAACGGGCATCCGGTCAAAGGCGTCGAGCAGGGCGTCCTTCACCTTCTGGTAGGACGACCCCGCAAACGGATACTTGGGAAGTTCGACGTGAAACTTGAAGCCGAGTTCGCGGACCATCCGGTAAAAGAGGTTCGGGCGCATCCAGTCGCCGTATTCGTATTCCAGTTCAAAGCCCGCGGAGCGCAAGAGCTTGCGAAGCCCGCCGATGGTGAACTGCGTTTCCCAGCCGGCAAACCACTTTCCGAGCGCAATGAGAATGTGCTTGATGACCGTATAGGGGTGCACGGTCTGGGGAACGTCGCACAAAATATATCCGCCGGGCTTTACGATGCGGAAGTTTTCCGCTATCAGGGGAGCGGGATTTTGAAAATGCTCGGCAAGTCCCTGGTGAAAGACCAGGTCAAAGGTCCCGGTCGGAAACGGGGCGTGAAAGGCGTCCCCGCGAACGCAATGAAGGTTTTCTTCCAGGTGCTCGCGGATGCGGAGCGCTTCGACCGTTTTGAGGCTTTCGGCCGAAAAATCGAGAACATAGACGTCGGCACCGCGGCGGGCGAGTTCCGCACTGTCCCGTCCGGAGCCCGGTCCCACTTCCAGAATCTTCATTCCCGTAACGTTCGGAAAATGCTTGCCGATGGTCTTCAGAATGGTCGGAGAGGCCGGATAGACTTTGGAAAGATCTTTTTTGCGGGCCCAAAAGCGGTCCCATACGGATTGGTCTGGTTCTTTGATTGGCATGGCCACAAAATATAGGATTTTGCAAAGATTCCGACAGAATTCGGGGAGAATCCGCGTCCTTCTGCATTGTGTAATCATTTTATGACGTAATTTTGTAAAATGTTCTCAAATGTTTACATCTTGAAAAATTTCTCAAAATTTTTGCCGAATTTTCCCGGTTTTTTCCCCAAAAACCGCCAATCTTTCCTATAATTTTAAAATTTTACACTTTTGGCACACTCCTTGCTCTAAAAAAAGCGATATTTAAGACAACAAGGATTGTAAATGCATATTGATTCGACCGACGTCACGCTCAAACGCTATCTGGATGACATCCGCAAGACGGCCCCCCTTACCCGCGAAGAAGAACAGATTTTGTTCCAGAAGGCGAAGGAAGGCGACAAAATCGCGAGACAAAAGCTTATTTCGGCCAATATGCGCTTTGTGCTGAAAGTCGCCATCCAGTATCGCGGCTGCCCCATTCCCCTGCCGGACCTCGTGAGCGAAGGCGCCATGGGTCTTGTGCGCGCCATCGAAAGCTTCGAACACACCCGCGGACTCAAGTTCATCAGCTACGGCGTCTGGTGGATCAAGGCCTACATCACACGAGCCATCAACGAACAGGGAAACCTCATCCGTCTGCCCGCGAACCAGCATTTGCGCGTCCGCAAGGCTCTCCACGAGCAGTCCCGCGGCAAGGAAATCAGCGAGGACATTCGCGAACTGATTCAAATTGGCCAGCGCGGCGTTTCCTTCGACAGCCCGCTCAAGGCGGACTCCAAAGCCACCTACGCCGAGGTTCTCGCCGACGGCAGCGCGACCAATCCGGAATCCGACTCCGAAATCCAGAGCGTCGAAAACCTTTCAAAGGAACTGATGGAACAGCTCCCCGAACGCGAGGCGAAGGTCATCGAGGGCATTTTCGGCATCAACCTGGAAGCTCCGCAGACGCTTCGCGAGGTCGGCGAATCGATGAACATTTCGCACGAACGCGTCCGCCAATTGCGCGACCAGGCGCTGCGCCGTATCCGCAAGTACAACAGCCGCGAATTTTTGCAGGAAAAGAAGGACGCGTTCCTCGCCGCCATCAACAAGTAGGCGGAAGCGTTCCTTTCAAAGGCTCCAAAAGTTTTCAGGTTCAAACAGAAAAAGCCCGCCTTCGGCGGGCTTTTTCGTTTTCGTCAAAGGACTAGGCGCCGAGCTTTGCGCGAATCCAGTTGTTCGCGTTCGCAATGGCGGCCGAGATCTTTTCGGGTTCGCGGGTGCCGGCCTGTGCGCGGTCCGGACGTCCGCCGCCCTTGCCGTTGCAGGCCTTGGCCAAGTCGCGGACGAGGTCGCCCGCCTTGATACCCTTTGCCTGGGCAGCCTTTCCGACCATGACGGCGATGCTTCCGTTTTCGCTTCCCTTGTTGGCGATGACCGCGACGGCGCCTTCCTCGAGCCTTCCCTGCACGCCGTCAAGAAGGTTCTTGTAGCGGTCTTCGGGGAGGCTCATTTCGCGAACGTAGAGGTTTACGCCCATCACGTTGACGGCTCCCTGCAAAAGATCGGCCGCGGCGAGCGTCGCAAGTTCGAGCTTTACCGACTGCAGGCTCTTTTCGAGGTTCTGCGTTTTGGCAAATGTCTGTTGGAGCCTTTCGAGGACCTCGGCATCCTTGCAACGGAGCTGTTCGCGGATGGCGGAAAGGATCTGGGTGCCCGCGCGGAGAAGCGCGAGCGCGCCGCGGCCCGTGACGGCCTCGATACGACGCACTCCCGAAGACACGCTCGACTCCGAAACGATTTTTACCATTCCGATGTTTCCCGTGTTCTTCACATGCAAGCCGCCGCACAGTTCGCGGGAAAATTCCTCGCCCGGATTTCCCATCTTGACGACGCGGACCTTGTCGCCGTACTTTTCGCCGAAGAGCGCCATGGCACCCGAAGCCTTCGCCTCGTCCACGTCCATGATGTCGGTCGAAACGGGGAGGCAAGCCATGACCTTTTCGTTGACCAGGGTTTCGACCTTTTGAATTTCGTCCGCGCTCATCGCGCTGAAGTGGCTAAAGTCAAAACGGAGGAACTCGTCCGAGACAAAGCTTCCCTGCTGCTGGACATGCGAACCGAGCACCTGCCTGAGAGCGGCCTGAATAAGGTGCGTCGCGGAGTGATTTTTGCGAATGTCCGCGCGGCGGGCGTTATCGACCGTGGCGAGAAATTCGGAAGCCATCGATTCGCTGTCGGCAGTTCCCTTGAGGACCTTGCCGCGGTGTACGACAGTATCGTTTACGCGGACCGTGTCGAAAATTGAAATTTCGACGTTTCCGGAGACGAGCGTTCCCTTGTCGCCGACCTGGCCGCCCATTTCCGCATAAAAAGGCGTTTTGTCGAGGACAATCGAAAGAACGTTTTTGTCTTCGCGGAAGCGGAGAACCTTGACCATGGCCGTGTCCGTTTCGTATCCGACGAATTCCGTCGAACCGACCGCGTATTCCGTCCAGCCCTCGGATCCCATCGTGTTGATGCTCTGCTTCATGTTCGCACGGGCGCGGGCCTTTTGCTCTTCCATGCACTTTTCATAGCCTTCCTCGTCAATCAGAAGGCCCTTTTCCTCGGCGAGAATGCCCGTGAGATCGGGCGGAAATCCGTAGGTGTCGTAAAGCAAAAACACCTTGTCGCCCGGAATTTTGGAGCCCTTTTCGAGAGATGCGGAAATGTTCGCAAACCTTTCGAGCCCGGCGTCGAGCGTGCGGATAAAGCTTTCTTCCTCGCTCCGGATGACGGACGCGACAAAGTCCTTGCGTTCGCGGATTTCGGGGAAAGCGTCGCCCATCGTGTCGGCAAGAACCTGCACGAGCTTGCAGATGAAGGGCTGTTTTTGTCCGAGGAGGCGGGCAAAGCGGCTCGCGCGGCGGAGAATGCGGCGCAGCACGTATCCGCGGCCCTCGTTCGAGGGGAGCGCTCCGTCCGCAATGGCAAAGGAAAGCGCGCGGAGGTGGTCCGCAATCACGCGGTGAGGCGTTCCGTCCTTCCCGTCGCTGTAAGGAACGCCGGAAAGTTCCGCAATCTTTTGAATGATCGGGCTGAACACGTCCGTGTCATAGTTACTGGTCTTCCCCTGCAGGATGGCGCAAATCCGCTCGAAGCCCATGCCGGTATCGACGTTCTTCGCCTTGAGCGGAACGAGGGAGCCGTCCGAAAGGCGCTCGTATTGCATAAAGACGTTGTTCCAAATTTCGATGTAGCGGTCGTTTTCGCCGTTGACGCCCTTGACGGGATCCTTGAATGTTTCGGCCTGCGTCGAGAGGTCGCCGCGGTCGTAGTGAATTTCGGAACAGGGACCGCAAGGCCCGGTATCGCCCATTTCCCAAAAGTTCGAGTGGGCGTCAAAACGCATGATGCGGTCGTCGGGAAGTCCCGAGACGTCCTTCCAGATTTGCCAGGCTTCGTCGTCGTCCTCGTAAACGGTCGCAAAGAGCCTTTCCTTGGGAAGCTTCCAGACTTCGGTCAAAAGTTCCCAGGCCCAGGAGATGGCTTCTTTTTTGTAGTAGTCGCCAAACGACCAGTTTCCGAGCATTTCAAAGAACGTGTGGTGGTAATTGTCCCGTCCGACGACGTCCAGATCGTTGTGCTTTCCCGAAACGCGGATGCACTTTTGGCTGTTGCAGACGCGGCGCCAGCCCTTGGGATTGTCACCGAGGAAGATGGCCTTGAACTGGTTCATTCCCGCATTGGTGAACATCAGTGTCGGATCGTCATGCGGCACGACGGGCGAAGAGCGGACAAACAGATGTTCCTTGGATTCAAAGAACTTGATAAAGGATTCGCGCACCTGCGCGGAAGTCATCGTTTCGGACATAATTGCACCTTTGGATTATCCGCCCCAAAGATAGCAAATCTCGGGCCAAAGGTTCGACGGCTATTCGACGGCAATCCTCTTGAGCGACTGCACGCGTCCATGCGCAGAGAGCTTTACGACGAGAACATTCCCCGAAGCCTTCCGCAGAAAACGGACTTCTTTCCGTTCGATTTCCGATTTCTATATTTTCCGACGTGGCTAAACTACCTATCGTCTGCATTGTCGGACGCCCGAACGTGGGCAAGTCCTCCCTTTTTAACCGCATCCTCGGCCGACGCGCCGCGGTGGTTTCGGATCGCGAAGGCGTCACCCGGGACAGGCATTACCAAACCGCAACCTACAAGGGGCGCGAGTTTACGGTGGTCGATACCGGAGGATTTTTGCCGGACGATACAATTGACGTTCTCGCGCAAAACGTCCGCGACCAGATTTTTGCCGCCATCGAGGAAGCGGATCTCGTACTTTTTATGGTCGATGTCCGCGTGGGCATTACAAAGCTCGATCTCCAGTTTGCGAAAATGATCAAAAAACTCGACAAGCAGGTTCTTTTGGTCGCAAACAAGAGCGAAGCGGCCGAGGACCGGTCCGAAAGCTGGGAATTTTTCTCGCTCGGCATGGGACAGCCGCGAACCATCAGCGCCCTCACCGGCTACGCGTGTCTCTCGCTTCTCGACGAAATCGTTTCGATTCTTCCCAACAAGGTAAAGTCCGCCGAAGAAGAAAAGCGCCCCATCCGCTTTGCCATTCTCGGACGCCCGAATGCCGGAAAATCGACGCTTTTGAACAAGCTCCTCGGCGAGGAACGCGTCGTCGTCTCGGACATTCCCGGCACGACCCGCGACTCCATTGATTGCCAGTTTACCGCCGACGGGGAAACCTTCGTCGTAACCGATACCGCAGGTCTCCGCAAAAAGGCAAAGGTTTCGGACGAAGTCGAAGTCTTCAGCAACATGCGAACCGAGGAAAGCATCCGCCGTTCCGACCTTTCGCTTCTTGTCATCGACGCGACACTCGGCATTTCCGAACAGGACTTTCGCATCATCCAGAGCATCCGCCAGGCGGGAAAGGGCCTTATCCTGATTCTCAACAAGTGGGACATTCTGCCGAACAAGACCGAAAAGTCCTTTGACAGGATGGTCAAGGAAATGCGGGAACGCGAACCGATGTTCGCCTACATTCCGACCCTTTCCATCAGCGCAAAGGAAGGGCTCCGCGTGCACCGCATCCTGCAGGAAATCCGGTCGGTCTATGCCAACTGCCGCCGTGTGCTCGGACGCGAACGCCTCGCCGAAGTCTTTGCCGAAGCGTGCCAAAAGACGCCGCACCCGGCGCACCAGGGGCGCCTTGTAAAGCTCACCCGCGCGTGCCAAATCATGGTGGAGCCTCCGGTCATCGACATAGAGACCCGCACGCCCGACGCCGTTGACGAGTCCTACAAGCGCTACCTGCTCAAAACCTTTTACGAAGCTTTTCATTTGGACGGGGCACCTCTCCGCCTGAACTTCGACAGCAAACTCACCTTACGAAAGGATGAAGACCTTGAACAGTTTACTCTCTCTTCCGCTAGCGTATCTCCTCGGGTCCATTCCGACCGCGGTGTGGGTCGCAAAAATCGTCAAAGGTAAGGACTACGACATCCGAAATTACGGGTCGAAGAATTCCGGCCTTACGAATACGTTCCGCGTTCTGGGCGTAAAGCCCGCGCTGCCCGTCGTCGCCGTCGATCTGCTTAAAGGCTTTCTCGCTCCGACCATCGCCATCGCTTTGAACGATGCGTCCAAGGCCGCCGGAGGCCCCGACTACTTTTGGCTTCCGCTCGTGTGCGGGCTTCTCGCGGTTATCGGGCACAGCTTTACGTGCCTTGCCGGTTTCCGCGGCGGAAAGGGAGTCTTGACCGCATTCGGAATGTTCCTCGCCCTCGCTCCCGTCACGGCCCTTCTCGCGTTTCTCGTGTGGACGGTTCTCACGCTTGCGACCAAATACGTTTCGGTGGGAAGCATCTTTGCATGCATCGCGCTCGCGGGGCTCTCGCTTTTCGGATATCTCGCGCCGGACATTTATCCGCACGATAACATCAACCCGGGCATTCTCGTTCTCGCCTGGGTCGTCGCCCTGTTTGTCATCTACAAGCACAAGGCGAATATTCGGCGTCTTTTGAACGGAACCGAAAACGGTTTTGGCAAAAAGCGAAAAAAAGTGTAATTTTTCAACCAGGATTTATAAAGGCATCGCATTATGAACATTACAGTACTCGGCACCGGTGGATGGGGCCTCACGCTTGGACAGGTTTTAAACGACAACGGACACAAGGTTTCCTTCTGGACCTTTTCCCAAAAGGAAGTGGACCTGCTCTCCACGGAACACCAGTACAAGGACAAGCTCCCGGGCGTCATCTTCCCGGACTCCTTCACCTACACGACCGACATGAACAAGGCGCTCGACGGAGCCGAAATGGTTCTGATAGTCGTACCGTCCCAGGTGATGGCGAGCGTTTCGAAGACCTTCGCCGGCTGGAATCCTCCTGCAGGCAATGTTCCGCTTGTCGTTTGCGCGACCAAGGGAATTCTCGAAGGCTCGGACCAGCGCATGAGCGAAGTCATTCTGGAAAACGTTCCGTGGCTCGATCACGACCACATGGTGACGCTTAGCGGCCCGACGCATGCCGAAGAGGTTTCGCGCCGCGTCTATACGACCATCGTCGCCGCATGCCCCAACGAGGAATCCGCGAAAAAAGTCCAGAAGATTATGAGCAACGGCTATCTGCGTGTCTATACCTCGACAGACCAGATTGGCGTGGAACTTTGCGGATCCATCAAGAACGTCATCGCCATCGCAAGCGGAATCCTTTACGGAATCGGAGCGGGCGACAATACCCGCGCAGCGCTCATCACCCGCGGACAGGCCGAAATTTGCCGTCTCGGACGCGCCCTCGGCGCAAACCCCAGCACCTTTGCGGGCCTTGCCGGAATGGGCGACCTCATCGTCACGTGCCTTTCCCAACACAGCCGCAACCGCTACGTCGGCGAGTGCATCGGCAAGGGCGAAACGCTCAAGCAGATTATGGGCCACATGACAATGATTGCGGAAGGCGTCCCCACGTGCAAAAGCGCCAAGGCCCTTGCGGAATCCGTCCACGTGGAGCTTCCCATCGTGAACGCCGTTTACGAAGTTCTCTTCAACGACAAAAAGCCCGCGGACATCATCGGCGAACTGATGAGCCGCGACCTAAAGTCCGAAGCGGAATACTGATTTTTTCCAAAGGGGGAAATGATGAAAAAAGCGCTCTTCAAAAGTCTTGTTCTTTTGGGAACGTTTTTTTTGTGTTCGTGCGTCGTGATGCGCGACGATTCCTCCTCGGGAAACGTTGTCGAAAAGAGCTGCTTTTACGATTCCGCCGGCATCTACCGCTGCAAGGTCTGCACATCCAACTGCCGGTGTGAAATTTCGTCCGCGAACCTTTGTACTTTTGACACCTGGGAAAATGCGTGCAAGGCTTGCAACGATCCGCACTTTCTCGCGGACCTTAGACAATCGAACGACCTTTTTCTGGGATGTTCCAAAACGTCCGTGTGCAGCCTTTGCGAAGCGGGCTTCGACATTTGCAACTATCCGCGCACCGAATGGCGTTTTGAATATCGGCCGGGGCCTCCTCCCCCACCTCGGAAAGATCCGCAGCCACCGCCGAGGCGTCACCGCGGACGCCCCGACGATATTCCGGGGACCTAGACAAAGCTTTTCAAGCTTAAGGTTCGCAGCGCGCGACAGCGTGTTTCGAAACTTCGCCTCCGCACCAGGAAGCCGCAAGTGACCTGTTCCTGTAATTTTTTATTGGAAGCTGCGCACTCAGCTTGGAATCAATCGGAAACGCCGCAAGTCCGAGCGAATCCGCAATTTTGGGCCCGACGTAAAAAAGGGAATCGAGCGTTTCTCCGCCGCACCGGAATACGATGGAACCCTTTGTTCCGGGCATGGAAAGCGGAACCCGCACATCCTTTCCTTCGCACGAATCCGTTCCGAGCACAAGGAACGAATTCGGAGGGAGGCGGTCGGCAAAAGCGGAATCCGTCATACTTTTCAGCGTGTTCCCGCTTCCCGTCGCAAGCAGCTCGCAATCCGAAAGATCCAGCGTGTCGAGGCTCGCATTGTAAAGTTCCACGAATTCGGACTTTCCTTCCGTCATAAATTCCGTGACAAAAATTGTCCCGGCCGAGGGTGCGCGCAACCTGGACGGCAAATGTCCCACGGCGGTAAGCGTCCTTGCGGAATCGCTCGAAATCACAAGCCTGACGTTTGCATGGAGCGATTTCAGCTGCATGTCCAGTGCAAAATTTTCCCCGTCGAGCAAGACCGTGGAGCTTGACGCAAAGAGCGTGTCGCCGTTTTCCGAGAAAAGGTGAATTTGTACGGAATATTCCTTTCCGAGCTGCAAGATTTCCGTCGCGGCGGACGCTTCGGCGTCCCGAATTTCAAACGGATAATCCTTCGAAAAATCTTCCGACCGGACGGAAAGCGCGCCACTTGCAACCCCCGTGGAATTGTCAAGTCCGAGCGGAACCCTCACATAAAGGAATCCGGCGACGGCGTGCATCGCAATCGGAACGGAAACCTCGTCCCCTGCCGAGAGCTGCGCGTCCGCTTCGCCCTTTTCGACCAGAATCCCGTTTGCGTAGAACTTCGCGTAAAAGTTCCACTTTCCCGGGGAGAGCTTTTGGGAAAGCACGTTCGAATCCCCGAGAAGCACCGCATGGACGGTATCCGGCCCCACAAGGTCGAGCACAAGACTGTCCGACAGCGGAACGCTCGAACGCGCCACGTCAAACCGCACTGAGACGCTTTGGGCATCTTCCGCACCGGGACGGGCACCTTCGGAGCAGGCTCCCAAAAGTGCCAAAACAAGGAACAGGTTCAAGATGGATTTCAGATATTGTGGTCTCATTTTTCCTCCTATGGTTAAGAATGAGAAACCATATACCTAAAACGCTTTTCGAAGGAAAAATGACTACATTATCTTTGAAAAACTTTGTTAACATTCCTGTACAGGAGATGAAAATGAAAAAATTGACGCTTTCGAAAACGAATACCAAAATAGCCGGCGTCTGCGGCGGCCTCGGCGAATACTTTGGAGTGGACGCCACCATCATCCGAATTCTCTGGATTCTCGGGACGCTGATTTCCCTCGGAACGGGAATCCTCGCCTACCTTGTCTGCTGGGCGCTGATCCCTAACGCGGAGAACTGAACGGCACCGGGTAGCGGCGCTCACCATTGTAAAGCGTCCCGAAAGCGCGGGCAAGACGATTGTCGCCTTCCTTCCGGACACGGGCGAACGCTACCTCTCGA
>CAVBPX010000066.1:0-13248 GCA_963597395.1 Eggerthellaceae bacterium
CGCTTGGTCTCACTCAAATTTTCTTTACCAAAGCAATTTTTAGAGGTTCCCTTTACTTTTTCAAGGGAAATTCCGCAAGAATTTCCCTCATTTTTTTGGAGACGTTTCCGAAGCGCGAACGATAATCCTTTCTTATCAAAAGTTCCTTCGGAAAATAGAGAATCGCTTCGCTCCAGGCGCGAAAGAGCGCAAGGCAGATGGAAAGCTTCGAAAGCTTTTTGCCGTCGCCCGAACGCCCGGGAACGCCTTTCGCCATTTTGAGGTATCGGCGGACAGCGTAAAACGGAAGGGCCAAAATTCCGCTCGCCGGAAGCAGCCGAATTGCGGAGCGGAGACGGTTCCTTTCGGAATAGTAGAGCTTTTTCGGGGAATAGCGGACGGTCGTCATGGAACGCTCGTGATAGACCTTCGCCTGCGGACAAAAGACCGTTTTGAACCCGCACAAACGAAAGCGGAAGAACCACTCCGACTCCTCGAAAAAGAGAAAGAACGTCTCGTCCATCGGCCCGACCTTCAAGGCCGCCACCCGCCGAAAGGCCATGACCGCTCCGTAGCATCCAAAGACTTCCCTTTCCCGCAAATCGACGTCTTTCAGGTCCAGTCCGGAACCTTCGTTTTCCGCAAACAGGTCTTTTGCAAAAAGGACGCCCGTCGCATTCACGCGGCCGCTCCGTTCCATGACAAGGCTTTCGACGGCGGCCGCGTCCGGGTTCCGCTCAAGGCAAAGAAAAAGTTCCCGTGCAAAGTCCGGAGGAAATTCCAGGTCCATGTTGCAAAGAACCTGGACGTCCGCATTCATTGCGCGCATAAGCCCGTTGCACGCGCCCGCATAGCCGAGGTTTTTCTTTGAGCGGATAATTTCGCAAGGAATTCCAGCCTCCACGAGAATCTTCAGGGAATCGTCCGCGGAGGCGTTGTCAAAAACAAAAGTCCGGACCGAAACGTCCTTTTGCAAGGAAAGGCTCCGGACGCAGGCCAAAAGTTCCGCGCCGCCGTTGTAGTTGACAATTCCGACATCGAGCGTTTTCATGTTTTCCTCAAAGGCGAAAAGGGCGAACCTCGCCCGTGATTTTTCCGAAACATAAGAAAAAAAGACGGCTTTGTTTCCGGTTTTTCAAAGCGATTCCCAAAACCTTCCCTTTTTCGTTTTGCAGGCCTTTTGGCACGCACTTTTACCGTTTTGGGGCCTCCTGTTTTCCGGACTTTCTTATCTTTCCTTTATCCATAGGAGTGTTTATGAACCTTTTTGCCAAAACCCTCTCCGTCCTCGGGGTCGCAAGCGCAGCGATTTCCGCAGCGGTCAGCTATACCCCCGTCACGAGCGGTGCCACGGAATCCGCGAACAAGCTCTACAACTTTCTCGCGACAAACTACAACGCAAGGACCGTCGCCGGTATCCAGACGGGCGATATGAATGCCACGTTCAAGGAACTTCCCGACGTCGATTCGTTCTACGTCCGCACGGGAAAATATCCGGCGCTCGTCGGATTCGACTTCCTTTTTGCCACGGGCGTCAAGGCTTCCGACAACTGGTACAAGTCCTACACCCAAAACGCGATTGCCGCAGCCAAGGACCTTTGGAACCAGGGCGGCATCCCGGCCTTCTCGTGGCACTGGCAGGATCCGAGCGACCAGGTGGAAGCGTTCTATGCGACGCAAAGCTCCGCCGGTGCCGGTAACGCTTACACGACCTACGACTTTACGCAAGGGTTTACCGACCCGAGCTGCACGGAAAGCTGCACGTGGAACACCTCCTCCACGGTCTATTCCCAGCTGAAGAGCGACATCGACGAAATTGCCGCCTACTTTCTCGAACTGCAAACCGCGGGCGTCGCCGCTATTTTCCGTCCGCTGCACGAAGCTTCCGGCGGATGGTTCTGGTGGGGACTTCGGGGCGGAGCCGCATTCAAGGCTCTTTACCAGCTCGTCTATGACGAAATGAACGCGCAGGGCGTAAAGAATCTAGTCTGGGTGTGGGCCCCCGAATACGCCAAGGATACGGACTGGAACCCGGGCAAAAGCATCTACGACATCATCAGCCTCGACATTTACGAAGCCTATGACTATTCCTCCAAGTTCCTCACCGCGCGCACGGAACTGGAAACGAACTACGGAAAGGACGTCGTCCTCGCCATTTCCGAAAACGGCCCGATTCCCGACATGTCCGTGATGGCCCAGAACAACAGCCGCTGGTCCTGGTGGATGCCGTGGTATCAGACGTGGAACGGACTTTTCCTCGACCAGACGGTCGATGCCGTCTGGAAGGCGAACATTGAAAGTCCGTGCACGATTACGCTCGACAAGATGCCGGGCTGGTCAAATTACACGGTTTCGACCGAGCCGGTCGCCTCGTGCGAAGTCGGCTATACGCTCGGAGACCTCGACACGACCCGCGTCATCGAAGAAGTCTTCCCGGCCGACACGGCGACAAACGCCTGGCTCCGCGTCAAGTTCAACACGCCGGCAGACGACACGGCCCGCGGAAACGCCGTCATCAAGAGCGGCTCAATCGACCTTTCGACCGCAAGCACCATCACGCTCAGTGTCTATAACACGAACAAGCTCTCCGGCATCTGGTTTACCGTCGCCTTCCTCGGAAACGAATCGACGGAATGGGGATGGGCACAGCCCGACGGCTGCTGGGTCAACGCGGGCGACTCCACGCAGTGCACCTTTGACCTCTCGACGACGTCCAAGGACAACAAGGTTCTTTCCGGAACCGACTACACGACCTTCATGAGCAACATTTCCAAGGTCTATATCGAAATTTCGGGCGTCGGCTATTCGGGAACCATTTTCTTCGACGCGGTCAAGACCGAAAGCACAACCCTCAACGACTTTGACGATACGACGCAGGAAATCACCGTTGAACAGGGAAAGAACGTCGAAATTGCGGAAATCGTCGGCAAGGGAAAGACGGCAGGCGTCCGCTCCAAGGCTCTTGCCCAAAGCTCCCTCCAAATGTCGGTTCAAGGCGGAATGCTCTTCGTCACGCTTCCGAAGTCCGGGCAAACGAGCATTTCGCTCTTTGACGTCACGGGCCATCAGGTGAAGAGCCTTCTGAACGGCCGGTCGTCCGCGGGCGTCCAGAGCTTCTCGCTCCGCGGCCTCGCAAACGGAAACTACATTCTCCGCGTCCAGGGCGAAGGCTTCTCTGCGGGCAAGACGCTCCGGGTCCGTTAATCGGAACCTTTCGTTTCAAAGGGCGCTCCTCCGCGGGAGCGCCTTTTTGTTTGCAAGCGTTTCTTTGGAATAGACGGCTTAAAAGCGGCCCTGTTCCGGTTCGAAATTTCGCTTTTTAAAGTAAATTATGAAAGCATCGGAAAAGGAGTGTTTATGAACTTGAAACAAACCCTCACGGCGGGCCTTGCGCTTGCCCTGTTTAGCGCTACGGCACATGCGGAAGCGGTCCGCTACGAGGCCGAAGACGCCACCCTTCCAACGAGTGCGACGGTCATCGACAGCGCATCGTGCTCCGGCGGAAAATGCGTAAACGCAAACCAGGTTGAATTCCAGGTGACGGCCGAAACGGCGGGCATCTACGATGTCACGTTTCCCATCTCCGTCAAGCAATACGACTGGTTCACCACGTATGTTTCCGTCAACGGAAAGGAGCTCTCGTCCGCGACCACCAATTCCCCCGACAGCCTCTACACGCATTACACGTTCAAGGTTTCCGGAAAGTTCGTGAAGGGAGCCAATACGGTAAAAATCTCGAGCGGAGCCATCAACCTCGACTACATCGATGTCGAGGCGCATCCGAAAACAACGTTTACGCTAAATGCTGCGCCCGTGTCCGCAGGGGCCACCGAAAGCGCCTACAAACTAAAAGACTTCCTCACCGAAAACTTCGGAAAAAGGACGGTGAGCGGCATGATGATTGGCGACAACGCGTTCAACTACCACTACGGCGCAACCCTCGAGGACAGCTACCTCATCGAGAAATGCGTTGCGAGCGATTCCTGCTCCAACACGGACGAACGTACAACATGGAAAGGCCAGGAAGACATCTCCGAATTCAAGACGCGTACGGGCTACTACCCGGCCCTCGGCGGCTTCGACATGCTGTTTGCGACCGGCGGGCACTCGGACGAGGGATGGTTCAGCGGCTACACGGACAACAACATCCGCATGGCCAAGGAGCTTTGGGACCTTGGCGGCATCCCGGCCTTCACGTGGCACTGGAAGCCCGGCACCGACACCATCTTCTACACAAAAAGCAACGGTTTCAACGCGACAGGCTGCACCGAGGGAATCTCGGCGAGCGACGAAAGCAATACGTGCTTCAACTTTACCAAGGCATTTACCGGCGACAAGTGCGAAGCCGTCAACACGGAATCCGAAACCTACAAGATTATCGTCGCCGATGTCGATAAAATTTCAAAGCGTTTTCTCAAGCTGCAGGAAGAAGGCGTCGCCATCGTCTGGCGTCCGCTGCACGAAGCCGCAGGCGGATGGTTCTGGTGGGGCGTCGGCGGCGCGGATTGCTACAAACAGCTCTACAAGTTAGTCTATGACCGGATGGTCAACGTAAACGGCGTAAAGAACGCCCTGTGGACGTGGAACATCGAGCGCGACCCGAGCATCGGCTACGATTACAACGCACTGAACCCCGAATGGTATCCGGGAGACGACTACGTCGATATCGTCGGCGTCGATATTTACAACAACTCGGGCGACCATCAGTCAAACGTCAACTATTTCAATAAGATAGTCGAAACCGTCGGAGCGAACAAGCTCCTGGCTCTCACCGAAAACGGCCCCATCCCCGACGTGGACAGCACCTTTGACGACGACGCCGTCTGGAGCTTCTGGATGCCGTGGTACAACACGTGGGGCAGCGGATTCCTCAACCAAACTTCGAACGACATCTGGCAAAAGAACCTCGCTGACGACCGGATTATCAAGCTCGAAAACATGCCCGGCTGGAGCGCCTACGAAGTGAAAATCGCCCCGAAGGCCCGCGTAGCGGCTTCCCAGGTTACGCTCTCCGGAAAAACGCTCCGCTTTGCGCTTTCGGGAAGCGCCCGCGTTTCCGTCTATTCCGTTTCGGGAAAACGCGTCGAAGCCTTCGGAAGCCTTTCGGCCGGAACGCACGCGGTAAACCTCTCGAATCTTTCAAGCGGCATTTACTGGGTGCGGATTCAGGGAGCCGCGGGCGTCGAAAACCGGAAAATCGTCATCCGCTAGGCATTTTTCGGATATTTTCAAAAGAATTTTCGAGTTCCCCGCTTTCGGGGAACTTTTTTTGGTTCCTTTAGAGGTTCGCTTTTGAAATTTTACGGCAAAGGTCATGAAAAATTCCCGGATTTTGAATTATTTTAGGGGAAGAATCCCTCTTCAGGAGAACATATGAACCTTTGGATCAAAACCCTCGCCCTCTCGGGCATTGCGGCCGGAATGCTCTCGGCCGCTCCGGGCCTTACCGTAAACGGCACGGAACTCCAGTACAACGGAAAGAAGATTTTCTTCAGCGGCACGAACCTCGCGTGGGCCGACTACAATTCCGACGTCGGGGACAGCCCGCTTGACGAAAACTCCTGGCGAAAGGCCGTCGAAGGGACGCGCGCCGCGGGCGGAAACGCCATCCGCTGGTGGCTCTTCAACAACATGAGCCAGAGCCCCGCCATCGACGAAACGACCCATCTCGTCTCGGGTCTCAAGACGAACACCATCGCCAACATGCAAAAGGCGCTCGACATCGCCGAAGAATACGGGGTGATGGTCTCGATGTGTCTCTTCAGTCACAACCTGATGGAACCGAACCAGTGGGGCATCTACACGGACGACAAGCTCGACATCACGGCCAACACCAATCTCTTTACGGACGAAGGCACAACGGCCTTCATCGACAATGCGCTTCTCCCCGTCGTCAAGGCAATCGGAAACCACAATGCGCTCATGACATGGGAAGTTTTCAACGAACCGGAAGGCATGACCTCCGAATGCAGCGGCTGGACCACCCGAAAAATGGAACTCGCCAAAATCCAGAAATTCACGAACAAGGTCGCCGCGGCCATCCATAACGCAAACCCGGAACTGCTCGTTTCGACGGGAAGCGTAAACATCCAGTACCAAAAATACTGGAACGACACGACCCTCATAAGCGCAGGCGGCGAAACGAACGGAACGCTCGACTTTTTGCAGACGCACTACTACCCCTATTACCAGTCGGACGATATTTCCCCGTTCATCAACACGCCGGCACAGCTCGCCGCCAAATACGGATTTGACGCGAACAAGCCTCTCGTCATCGGCGAATTCCCCGCAAGCGGCTGGAAAGGCGACACCTACACTTCGACCATGGCCGCCAAAACGGAACTTTCCACGGAAGACTGCTACCGGAAAGCCTTCGACAACGGCTACGCGGGCGCCCTCGCCTGGCAATACATCGGCGACAAGACCGAATCGAATTTCGGCGGCTACAGCTACACCATCGAGCCTGCCCTCCTCGCCATGGAAGCCCTTTACAAGACCGATTCCGCAAGCATCAAAATCAAGGACGTCACCATCGAGGACGCCTCCGGAAACGGCATGATGGCAGTCACCTACGGCGACGACAACGCCCAAATCGAATATCAAAAATCGTTTGACCTCAGCGGCACGGGAACGCTCTCGTTCGTCGCCAAGAACAACGGCTCTTCCGAGGCGAAGCTCTACCTGATTTTAAAACTCACCGATTCCTGGACATGGACGGAAATCGACGGGGAATGCCTTGTCGCCGCGGGCGAAAAAAAGACCTGTTCCTTCGACATTTCAAAGGAAGCCGACAGAGGCGCCACCCGAAGCATCATCATTGCGAACTATGCGGCGGGCTACACGGGAACCATCCTCTATGACGACATCGTCGCGGGCGACACGCTCTTCAATTTCAACGAAGACAAGTACGATGCCTTCTCCCGCAGCTACAACAACACGGAAGAAATGCTCCCCGAAATCAAGATTGTTTTCAACAACGAAGATTACGTCTATGACTTGACGGGAATCGCGGTGAAGAACGCTCCCGCTATCGCCAAGGCGAGCCTCGTCGGAAGCACGCTCCAAATCCAAACGAACCGCGCAGGAATCGCAACGGTGAACCTCTACACGCTCACCGGAACTCTTGCAAAGTCGCTCCATTCGGGCCCGCTTTCCGCCGGCATCCACGCTTTTGACGTTTCGAACGTCACACCGGGCGTTTACCTCGTCCGCGTCAAGGGAAATTCCCTGAACGCGACCCGCACGCTGCAAATCCGGTAAAAGCTTCCAAAGTTCAAACAAAAAGCGCCCCGCAAGCGGGGCGCTTTCCGGTTTAAACGTTCAAACCGTTAGAGCATCGTCGCGCTGAACGTCGCGCCGCATACGACGGCACCTTCCGAGCGAAGCTCTCCCGTAAAGAAGAGGATTCCGCGGCGCATTTTATCGAGCGTCACCCGAACTTCCAGACTGTCGCCGGGACGGACCGGTTTGCGAAAACGGCAGCCGTCAACGCCCATAAACGCGGGCCGCTTTCCGGCACATTCCTCTTCGTAGCGGAGCCCTGCGAGAATCGCACCGGCCTGCGCCATCGTCTCTATCTGAATCACTCCGGGCATCACCGGTTCACCGGGAAAGTGTCCCTGAAAAAACGGCTCGTTGAACGTGACGTTCTTGGTGCAAACGATGGACGGCACCTCGGACGTAACGTCCAGGGAATTTACCTGGTCAATAAAAAGGAACGGGTAGCGGTGCGGCAAAATCTTGAGAATGGCCTCGTAATCATACAGGACGCCGTTCTTGTTCGATTTGGGAAGCGTATCGAGGAGCATAATCCTTCAACCTCTCTAAAAGTTTTCGGTGGGCGACATGCCCGCCGTTGTGAATTCTCACTCTCAATCTAGGTAAAAAAGGCGCGGGGAGGGAAATGTCCCCCAAAAGATCGAGAATTTTATGGAACGCGGGTTCGCCAGGCATGCGAAACTCTCCGCCGGAAAGAACCTTCGCCCGACCCTTTTCCGCCGAAAGGAGCATTCCGCTTTGGCGCGTCACCGCCGAAAGCAGCCCCGCCGCCCGGGCCTTCAAAAAATCGTCCTCGAAAATGAACGTCCGCGCCGGGAAAACCTTCACCAGATCTTCCGCATCGTAAACGGCAAGAAAGGCGCTGTCCGAAAATTCCCCGTGCGAAAGGGAATACTCCACTTCGAGCGTCTCCGCAGGGCACACTTCCACAAAGCCGCCCGGAATCTCGAACCGTTCGCGGAGAGGCACGTCATAAAACACGAGCGGTTGCGGAAGCCCGGCAAGTTTCCGAACCGTTTCGAACCACGGATAGGCGCTCCCGTCAAAAATTGGAAGCTCGGGCGAAAGCGCGCAAATTTCAAACCGGACATTCGGGTAAAGAAGCAGCACGGGCGCAAGATGCTCCAAGGTCGAAACGGAAGCCTCTCCGTTTTCCGAAAGCGAAAGCCCGGTCGAACGGTTCGAAAAAAATTTCAACTTCCAAAAAAGCTCGGGAAAGTCCGTATCCCAAAGGACCTCTCCCGCCGCGGAAACCCAGCGCACGCCGGGTTTCCCTTCCCTGTCGCAAAAAATGCGAACGCCCGCCGCTTCGCTCGAAAGGGAAGGCGCGTGCAGTTCCGTCAAAAACTCGGAGCGTTTCATTTGACGTTTCCGCCCTGCGCATACAAAAAGAACGCGACAATCTGATGCGGATGGTTGATTTCCCCGGAGCGCATTTTTTCGAGAACCGTTTCCGTCGAAAGCAAAAGCGTTTGAATGTCCTCGCCCGCATCAAAGTGCGTTTTTCCGCCCGGAACAACGCCTTTCGCCCGCACCACGAAAAAACGCCCGCGATGCCTGTCCGGGTTTACGGGCATCTCCGCGAGCAGTTCAAATTCGCCGTTTTCAAAGGCGCATTCTTCCGAAAGTTCGCGGCGCGCCGCTTCGACGGGAGACTCCCCCGCTTCGATGATTCCCGCCGGAAACTCGAGCGAAATTTTTTGGGTGCCGTGGCGGTATTGCCGTTCCATCAGCCACAGCCCTTTTGCGTTTTGGGCAAGAATCAGCACCCAGTCGGGCTGCCAAAGCGTGTAAAAATCCGGGATGACTTTCCCGTCCGGAAGTTCGCACCGTTCCTTCGACACCTTCAAAAAACGGCTGTCGAGGAGCGCCTCCGAAGAGAGAATTTTCCACGGCCTTAATTTGTCGTTACACATAAACGAAGTTTCTAAAACGTGGAATACGGATCGAGCAGCGTATCGTCATACGAGATGTCCGTATAGGTGTAGTGAAATTCCTTTTCGAGCAGGTAGAGCGCAAGCTCCTTGGTCGTCCACTTCTTTTTGGTGCCGATGCTTTCGAGGCCTTTCGTCACCAGCGGGAGCGTCGCCTTCAGGTCCAGTTTCCAGTTCGAATCGTCCCATTCAAAGATGATGACGGGGACCTTTGGACTCGAAGCAAGGCCCACGCTTCCGCGGTCCTTCTTGATTTCAAAAGGCCCGAGCTTAAGTCCCGCCGTCCGCTGGATGATGCCGTTCTTTCCCGTCAAGAGCGATAGCATCCGAAAGTCCTCGTTCAGATTCGGGTCAAAGGCGCGTTCCCGATCGTAAATGCGGTAAATCAGGACGGCGAGCATTTCACCGAGCGGCAGTTCCTCGACGCGTTCCGCGGTCATTTCCTTTGCGTAGCGCTGGAGCGTATCGGCATAATAATAGGACGTGTCCGTGATAAAGGCGAGGAGCGATTCCGGCGGAACGTTTTCCGAAACTTTGGCCCGGATGGTCGCAAAGGTCGATTCGAGCATCGCGAGTTTTTGCTCTTCGGTCTGTCGGAACGTGACCGCGTCCGAAGAGGCTTCCGTCCGCGCACCGGCACACGCGCAAAGAACAAAAACGGAAAACGCCAACAGGGCAAAAAAAATCCTTTTTTTGGCAAAAGTTATATTTTGAACGTGATGCATCGCGATACCTATCTGAAAATGCCGCTAACCGAGCTGCTCCGCGCCTGCAGGGTCACAGGCTTTCAGGGAAGCGGTCCCGGCGGACAGTTCCGCAACAAGACAAATTCCGGAGTCGATCTTCGGCTATCCGAATTCAATTTAGCAATCAAATCCTGCGAAAGCAGAAGCGCAAGCGAAAACAAGGTCCATGCGCTGCACCGGATGCGCCTTGCGCTCGCCCTGAACATTCGGGAAGCTCCCAAGCCGCCCGGAGAGTTGCATTTTCCGGGGAGTCTCGGGCACATCCAGCAGTCCAACGAACAATATCCGCAATTTATCGCGGACGTTCTCGATATTGTAAGCGCAAACGGCGGCGACACCAAGGAAGCTGCGCGGGCCTTTGGGCTCTCGCCGACCGCCCTCACCAAGATTCTCCACGCCGACAAGGCCGTTCTCGCAAAGGTTCAGGAGCTTCGAAAGGCGGGCGGAAAACCGAACCTGAAGCGCTGAATTTTTGACCGCGCTTTTCCGCTGCTTGTCCCTGGCCTCCAAAAAGTCTATATTAAGGTTACCTCTAAAAATTCAATTTTCAAAAATTTGGTTGCGACACTTCGTGCTGGTTCGTACCGTCCTGCCATCACTTGGTCTCACTCAAATTTTCTTTACCAAAGCAATTTTTAGAGGTGACCTTAAAAATGAACCGGAGTTTTAAAATGTCCTTCAAGAATTACGCACAAATTATTCTTCTTTTCGTCGCCGTTTTCTTCGGAGCGTCCCTCGGGAAAACCGCCGCCTGGATTACGCTCGAAGGGGACGTCGATCCGGGCATGTACGATTACGCGGCCCGTGCCATCGGCGAAGCCGTCCAAAAAAATCCGGACTACATCGTCTTTGAAATCAACACGTTCGGCGGAAGGCTCGATGCGGCTTTCGACATCGTCGATACCATCATGGGCGTCAAAAATTCGAAAACGGTCGCCTTCGTCTCCAAAAAGGCCATTAGCGCGGGCGCCCTGATAGCGCTTTCGAACAAGGAACTCTACATGCTCCCCGGAACGACCATCGGAGACTGCGCCCCGATAGTCCAAAACAGCGACGGCACTCCGCAAATCGTCGGCGAAAAAATCCAGTCCCCGCTCCGCGCCAAGTTCCGGAACCTCGCCCAAAAAAACGGTTACCCGGAACTTCTCTCCATGGCCATGGTCTCCCCGGACCTCGCCGTCTATGAACTTAAACACAAGGATTCCACCATCGCCGTTGAGGCTTCCAAATACGCAAAGTGGAGCAAGGCCGACAAGGATTTTTGGGGAGCGCCCAAGGTTCTCGTCGATTCCGGCGAACTTTTGACGATGACGGACGAAGAGGCCGTTGCGCTTAAGTTCTCAGACGGCACTCCCGAAAGCCGCGCCGCATTCGAAAAAATGCTCGGCATCGAAAGCAGCCAGGAAATTGAAATCACGATGGGCGAAAAGATTGCGCGCTTTATCGCGGGCATCTCGGGAATCCTTCTTATCCTCGGGTTCGGAGCGCTTTACCTCGAATTCAAGACGCCGGGCTTCGGCATGTTCGGCATTGCGGGCATCATCCTCATCGCGGTCGTCTTCCTCGGACAGTATGCAAACCACATCGAAAGCTACCTGCCGATTGTGCTTCTGATTCTCGGCGCGGCCCTCTTTGCCGTCGAAATTCTCGTCATCCCCGGAACTTTTATTTGCGGAATTCTGGGAATTCTTTGCATGGGTATCGCCGTCATTCTCGCTTTCGACTTTTCTTCGCTGCCGTCCTTTATTCCCGGCGCGGATTCGACAGGAGCCGCTTCCATTCTGCCCGTTATTTTATACGTAACGGCGTGTGCGCTCTTGGCCGTGATTCTTCCCATCCTCGCGTCCCGCTATCTGCTTCCGCTTCTTCCCGAAAGATTTTCGCCCATGCTCAAGACCGATCTGGAATCCGCCAAGTCCCCGACCGAGAACATCGTAAGCATTCACGTGGGCGAAAAGGGAAAGGCCGAGACACCGCTCCGCCCCGTCGGACATGCGCGCTTTGGCGAAAAGTCCCTGGACGTCCAGACCAAGGGCGAAATGATAAACGCAGGCGAAACCGTCTGCGTTACCGAAATTGCCGATGGAAGAATCTGGGTCGAAAAATCAGAAGATCTTCCCGTAGCCTAGCACTTCGCGAATTTGTTCCAAATGGGCGCGCGCCACGGGCCGCGCCTTTTCTGCACCCGCATGAAGAATCTCGTCAATTTGCTCCGGGTGCGCCATCAGGTCGTTATACTTTTCGCGAGCCTCTCCGAATGTCCTTTCGAGAACCTTCTGAAGCTCTCCCTTGGCGTAACCCCAGCCCATGCCGCCCGCGCGATATGTTTCCGCAAGCGCAGCGGTTTCTTCGGCGGTCGCAAAAAGCTTATACAGCCGAAACACGTTGCACGTGTCCGGATCCTTGGGAGCCTCGAGCGGAAGGCTGTTCGTCACAATCTTCCCGAGCTTCTTTTTGAGCGCCTTCGAATCGAGGAAAATTTCGATGGTGTTGTCGTAGGACTTGCTCATCTTGCGCCCGTCCAGGCCCGGAATCACGTCCGTTGTTTCCTGGATAAACGGTTCCGGCACGGTAAAGACGTCCTTTTTCATTTGCTTGTTGAAGCGAATCGCGATGTCGCGCGCAAATTCCACGTGCTGTTTTTGGTCCTTTCCGACGGGGACCACGTCCGCGTTGAACATCAAAATGTCCGCGTCCATCAGGCACGGGTAGCAGTAAAGTCCCATGTTGATGTTCGTGTCGAGATCCTCGCCCGCGGCGCGGTTCGCTTCGACTTTTGCCTTGTAGGCGTGCGCGCGGTTCATAAAGCCCTTGGGCGTAAAGCAGCTGAGCGCCCAGCTGAGTTCAAAAATTTCAGGGATGTCGCTTTGCTTGTAAAAAAGGCCCGCTTCGGGATCGAGTCCGCACGCTATCCACGTAGCGGCGACCTTTCGAATGTTCTCGCGCATTTCGTTGCCGTCATGCACGGTCGTAAGAGCGTGATAGTCCGCAATAAAGTAGATGGTCTCGTAATCCTTCGCCAGTTCGAGCGCCGGGCGAATCGCTCCCAGATAGTTTCCGAGATGCGGAGTTCCTGTGGGCTTGATGCCCGTAAGCGAAATCTTTTTCATGTGCGGAAATATAGAAAACCCCAGTCCGATATGCCGTTCCGCCGTCATTCCGGAGGGTTCGAAGAACCCGATAGAATTCGCTGTTCACTGTCATTCTGGAGGCTCTGAAAGAGCCGACCAGTCTGCTGCGGGCAGGAAGAATCCATCCCGCAGTTCAGAGCTTAGTTGAGAGAACGTGGAACTTAGAAATCATACCGGGCC